>NZ_LOWC01000171.1:0-164622 GCF_001522845.1 Burkholderia sp. BDU5
ACGCCGGCTTGCCGCCCCCGCCAACATGCGGACATTTCATTTGCTACAAAACCGGACATTTCTATTTGTCCGCGACACCCGCGGGGAAGGCAGTGCGGGGAGCGGCGAGGCTGCGGTGGCGGTCTTCTGGCGGCGTTTCGCGATGGCTGTGCCGACGCGGGAATGCGGGTGGGTTGGCGACGTCGCGGCGGAAATCGTCGATATTTCGCACGAGTTCACGTGATCTGTGGGGGGCGCCCGGACGCGCGCGTTCGCTTTCGGCCGACGTTCGACGTTCGACGTTCGACGTTCGACGTTCGACGTTCGACGTTCGACGTTCGACGTTCGACGTTCGACGTTCGACGTTCGACCATGAACGGCGGCGCGCTCGCTTAGTTCCCGCTGCCGCGCACGAGCCGCACGCGCGTGATTTCCGACGGCGCGCCAAGCCGCTTCGGCGGTCCCCAATAGCCGGTGCCGCGGCTCGTATAAACCCACAGCCCGTCGAGCCGCGCGAGCCCCGCGGTAAACGGCTGCTGCAGCCGCACGAAGAAATTCCACGGAAAGAACTGGCCGCCGTGCGTGTGGCCGGACAATTGCAGCGTGAAGCCTGCGTCGGCAGCGGCCGTCGCGCTGCGCGGCTGGTGCGCGAGCAGCACGCGGATGCGCACGTCGACGGGCGCGCCCGCGAGCGCCACGCTCGGGTCGCTCCGATGCGCGGGATCGAAATGGCCCGCCGAGTAGTCGGTGACGCCCGCGATCACGAGGCGGCCGTCGCCGTGTTCGAGCGTGCGGTGCTCGTTGAGCAGCACGTCGAGGCCGAGGCGGCGGAACTCGGCGATCCATTCGTCGGCGCCCGAGTAGTACTCGTGGTTGCCCGTCACGACGTACGCGCCGTGCTGCGCGCGCAGCCGGCCGAGCGGCGCCGCGTGGCCCGCGAGTTGCGCGACCGTGCCGTCGACGACGTCGCCCGTCACCGCGACGAGATCCGGCTCGAGCCGGTTGACCGCATCGACGATCGCCTCGACATAGCCGCGCTTGATCGTCGGGCCGACGTGGATGTCGCTGATCTGGACGATCGTGAAGCCGTGGAGCGCGGCGGGCAGATCGTCGATCGGCACGTCGACGTCGACGACGCGCGCGCGGCGTCTCGCATTGACGAAGCCGACGACGCTGACCGCAAGCGCCGCGAGCGGCACGCCGGCAGCCGTCAGCGTGCGCCAGTGCGCGAGCGACACCGCGCCGGGCGCGAGCGCGTCGACGGTGACGAGCGACGCGAGCAGTACGTCGCGCGCGAGCGTCAGCACGAGCAGCGACGAGAAGAAGCCCATCGCCATGAGCCCGACCCATGCGACGCGATCGCCGAGCGGCTGCCGCTCGAACACGCGCGACAGCATGCCGAGCGGGATCAGGAGGCACGACGCCACGAGCCACAGCGCGCCCGCTACGCGGGCGGCGGGCGATGCGAGGTCCGGAACAAGACGAAAGCCGACGTATACGTGCAGTAGCACGCCGATGATCGTGAGGCGCAGCAGAAACGATGAGATGCGTCGCATGGGGCGGGAGCGGGAGAGGCGGCGGCGCGCGAACGCGCCGCCCGTTGCGCGATTACTCGATGCGTGCGATTTCGTCGAACGAGAAGCGCGGGCTGCGCGGGAATAGGCCGGCGGGGTCGCCGTAGCCGAGGTTCACGAGGAAGTTCGACTTGATCGACGTGCCGGCGAAGAACGCGGCGTCGACGGCCGCCTGATCGAACCCGGACATCGGGCCCGCGTCCAGGCCGAGCGCGCGCGCGGCGACGATCAGGTACGCGCCTTGCAGCGACGAATTGCGGAACGCGGTCGCCTCGATCAGCGCTTCGTTGCCGGCGAACCAACTGCGCGCGTCCGCGTGCGGGAAGAGTTTCGGCAGATGATCGTAGAACGCGAGATCCATCCCGACGATCACGGTGACGGGCGCGGCCATCGTTTTCGCGAGATTGCCTTCGGACAGCGCGGGCTTGAGCTTTGCCTTCGCTTCGGGCGACTTCACGAACACGAAGCGCGCGGGGCTCGAGTTGGCCGACGTCGGGCCGAACTTGACGAGATCGATCAGCTGATGGAGCAGCGCGTCGTCGACGGGCTTCGGCTGCCAGGCGTTGTGCGTGCGCGCGGTGCGGAAGATTTGATCGAGAGCGGCGTCGGAAAGTGTCATGTCGAGATCCGGATGAGCGCGCAAACGGCGTGGCGTTCGAGCGGCTAGAATTTGAACAGGGCGGCGCGGCGCCGCAGGGTGCGGTCCGCGCCATTCCGCGATGATAGCCGGATGCGGAGAATTTCACCGACCATGTTCGATTTGTTCGACGACTTGCCGAAACCCGATGTCGACTGGTATCCCGACTGGCTCGCGCCCGCCGACGCAGGCCGGTTCCATGCGCGTCTCGTCGACGAGGTCGCTTGGCGGCAGGACACGATGCGCACGCCGCGCGGCTCGCTGCCGCTGCCGCGCCTGACCGCGTGGCAAGGCGTGCCGGATGCGGTCTACGTGTATTCGGGCATCCGCAACGAGCCGACGCCGTGGACGCCCGCGGTGTTCGAGCTGAAGCGGATGGTCGAGGCGACGAGCCGCGCGCGGTTCAACAGCGTGCTGCTGAACCGCTATCGCAACGGCTTCGACAGCATGGGCTGGCACGCGGACGACGAGCCGGAGCTCGGCGCGGAGCCGGTGATCGCGTCGCTGAGCCTTGGTGCGACACGCGTCTTCGATCTGCGGCACAACGAGAAGGGCGTCGCGCATGCGTATCGTCTGACGAACGGCAGCCTGCTCGTGATGCGCGGGCGCACGCAGCAGGAATGGCGGCACCGTGTGCCGAAGGAGCCCGCCGTGCAGGGCGAGCGGATCAACCTGACGTTTCGCTGGGTGATCGCGCCGGCCGCCGCCGGGCGCCGCGCCCGGACGTGCGCAGGCGGTTGACGGCCGGGGACGCCGGCGCGTCAAAACCGTGCAGCCTTCGCGTTATGATTCGGTTTCTTTCCGTCCTCTGCAGCCGACATGGCCAAAACCACTACGACAGCCTCGGCGAAGCATGCCGCCGACGCCGAATCGGACAATCCGCGCGATCCCGCGGTCGCCGCGCCTGAAGCGGCCGACGATGAAGCCGCGGGCGGCGCGTCGTCCTATCTCGTTCCGGGGCTCGAGCGCGGGCTGCGTATCCTGTCCGAATTCTCCGCGCGCGAGCCGGTGCTGAGCGCGCCGGAGCTGTCGAAGCGGATCGGCATTCCGCGCACGACGACGTTTCGCCTGCTGCAGACGCTCGAAGCGCTCGGTTTCATCGAGCGCGCGAACGGCGACCGACACTTCCGGCTCGGCGTCGGCGTGTTGCGTCTCGGCTTCGAATATCTGAACTCGCTCGAGTTGACCGATCTCGGCGCGCCGGTGCTCGAACGCTTGCGCGATACGACCGGTCTGTCGACGCATCTGTTGATCCGCGACCGGCGCGACGTCGTGTTCGTCGCGAAGGCGCAGAGCAATGCTCCGATGTTCGGCTCGGTGAAGGTGCACGTCGGCACGCGGCTGCCCGCGCACGCGACTGTCCATGGCCACGTGCTGATGGGCGACCTGACGCGCGATGCGATGCGCCAGCTCTATCCGGAAAAGCGGCTCGAGGCGTTCACCGAGCATACGCCCGCGACCGTCGACGAACTGTACGAGCGTGTGCGTCACTATGCGCGTCTCGGCTACGCGGTCAGCGAGGGCGCGTTCGAGAGCGGGATCTCGGCGGTGACGGCGCCCGTGCGCGATCATTCGGGCTCGATCGTCGCAGCGATCACCGCGACGGTGCCGCGCTCGGAGATCGGCTCCGCCGACGAAAAGGAGCGGCTCGTCGAGACGGTGTGCGGCGCGGCCGTCGATCTGTCGCAGCGCCTCAACTATCGGCCGCTCGACAGCGATCCGACCGTCGCGCATGCGCGGCACAAGGTTGCGTTGTTTTAATCGCATGCCCGGCTGCGGGCGGCGTGGAGTGTGCGCCGCGATGATCGGCAGCCGTACCTGCGGGGCGAATCGATTGATGCGCGTTGCGCCAGCCGACCGCAAGAAGACGAAGCCCTCGCGCGAAGCGGGGGCTTTTTGCATCTGCGCGCGGCGCAGCGTTGCCGCGATGCGAAGCCGCGCTGCGCGCATACCATGAAGCACGTACGCACGTACGTACGTACGCGCAGCACCGCACTCAGAACGAGTGGTGAATCCCTGTCAGCAGGATCACCTGATTCGCCGTGCTCGACGCGCCCGCCGTGAAGAACGCCGCCTTCGCGTTGCCGCTCGCGTGCTCGTACAGCACGTTCGCATAGAGCTGCGTGCGCTTCGACAGCGAGTACGTATCGCCGAGTTCGAACTGCGTCCAGCGGCGGCCGGCGAGCGTCGACGTCGCCGCGCCGCCCGCGATCACGTTGAACGGCGACGTCTGGTAGTTCGCGCCCGCGTCGTAGCTCTGGAACGTGTCCGAGTGGCCGCTCGCCTGCAGCTTCACGCGCGTGTAGAGGCCATGGACGAGCAGCGGGCCGAACTGATACGACAGCCCCGCGCCCATGTTCTCCGCCTTCTGCGCGACGTAGCTCGCGACGGGCATCCCCTGGAACGTGCCGCCCGGCCCCGCGATGCCGCCGACGGTCGCCATCGAGAACGCCTGATCGTGCTCGTTCGAATAGACGGCCGCCGCCTTGAACGGGCCGTTCGCATAATTGACGCCGAAGCTCATCGTCCGGCCGGTCGAGAAGTTCGTCGTGTTGCCGAAGCCGAGCATCGCGCCCGCGGTGAAGCCCGCGTAGGTGGGCGAGCGGTACTTGACCGAGTTGTTGAACGGCACCGTGCTCGTGTCCGCGAGCTGGTCGAGGTTGCCCGGATGGAACGCGTACCAGCTCTGCGCGAGGAACGCGGTCGACAGCGGATCGAGCCAGTCGAAGTTGAACGGCGTCTGATGGCCGAGCGTCAGCGTGCCGAACTTGTCCGAATTCAGGCCGACGAACGCCTGGCGGTTCCACATCGTCCCCGCTGCCGCCATCTGTCCGTTGTTCGTATAGAAGCCGTTTTCGAGCTGGAAGATCGCCTTCAGGCCGCCGCCCAGATCCTCGACGCCTTTCAGGCCCCATCGATCGGGTTGCGTGTTGCCCTGAATCATCGACCACTTCGCGCCGCCGCCGACGTTGTTCACGTAGGCGACGCCGGCGTCGAGGCTGCCGTACAGCGTGACGCTGCTCTGCGCCCACGCGCCGGCGACGGCGCCCGCCCCGAGTAATGCTGCTACCGCATGCTTGACCATCTGATCTCCTGACCTTTGCTCCAAATGACGCGGGCGGTGGTGCGCGCGAATGAGAGTCGGCCACACGCGTTCCCACGGCTGAATGTCTGGCCTTCTTTCGTTCCATATATGGAACTGCGTGCCGTTAGTGGAATGGAGTATAGAGGGGGAAATCAGCCGGAAAAAAATAAATTTTCGAATCGGGGCGACGCGCGCGATTCGTCCGGCGACATGTCTATAACGTCATGAAAAATCAAGGGAAAACCAGAAATTACAATGTTGTCCCCGCGCGGCTCGGGTTGCCTGGCATCGCGCGGAATCCGAGTCTCGGTGTTTTCCCTAGGCGCTGCAGCTTTTTATTTTGATCTTCAAGGCACGCTCCTATAATCACCATCCATAAACTAACGTTCCTAATATGGAACAAACGAACGGGTCGATTTGAAGGAAGGGTGTGAGATGTCTGAACAATGGGTTTGCGCCGGACACGCCGGCGCGTTGTCCGAGGATTCGCCGATCGAGTTCAAGCGCACCGACGGCGTCGAGATCGGGATCTATCGCGTCGGCGACGAGGTGTACGCGCTCGAGAACGTCTGCCCGCACGCCTATGCGCTTCTCACGCAAGGCTTCGTCGACGACGGCACGGTCGAGTGCCCGCTGCACGAGGCGGTATTCGACATCAAGACCGGCCAGTGCCTGAAGGGGCCGGGCGGCCGCGCGCTGAAGATGTACGCGGTGCGGCTCGCCGGCGAGGACATCCAGATCAAGGTGGAATGACATGAACGAGACGACCGTGAACTTCAACCCGCTTCTGAAGCCGTGGCGCGCGCCGCAGCCGAACCACGTCGCGGGCAAGGGGCAGATCGAGATCCCCGGGCAGATGCCGAATCTCGTGTGGCAGACGCGCAAGGCCGGGCCGACGCAGTACGAGAACGATCTCGGCGACGCGCTCGAGCGTGTGTTCGAAAGCGGCGCGACCGAGCTGGCCGACGTCGTCGAAGGTTTGAACCGCATCGGCTTTCGCGCGCCCGACGGCGTCGAGTGGAGCGCCGAGCGCTTCTGCGCGGAACTCGCCGCGCTCGCCGAATGACGCGGCCGACCTCAAACGCTTCCGGAGCAAACAGATGACGTCTTCCGCCCAAACGAATCCCGGCGCCGATCCGATCCGCGACTATCTCGACCGCGGCATCCGCAACTACTGGTATCCCGTTGCGCCGAGCTGGCAGGTGTCGAGTGCGCCCGTCGGCATGACTCGGCTGTCCGAACAGATCGTGCTGTGGCGCGATCAGCAAGGCCAGGTGCATGCGCTCGAGGACCGCTGCCCGCACCGCGGCGCGCGGCTGTCGCTCGGCTGGAATCTCGGCGATCGCGTCGCTTGCTGGTATCACGGCGTCGAGGTGAACGGCGGCGGCACGGTGACGAAGGTGCCGGCCGTGTCGAACTGTCCGCTCGAAGGGCAGACGTGCGTGAAATCGTATCCGGTCGAGGAGCGCGCGGGCGCGATCTTCCTGTGGTTCGGCGACGACGCGCATCGCGAGCCCGATCCGCTCGTGCTGCCGGACGAGCTCGTCGCGCCCGAGTATGCGCAGTTCGTGTGCGTGTCGAACTGGACCTGCAACTATCAATATGCGATCGACAACGTGATGGACCCGATGCACGGCGCGTATCTGCACGCGACGTCGCATTCGATGGCGGAAGGCGACAAGCAGGCCGACATGCGCGTACGCAAGACCGAGACGGGCCTGATGTTCGAGAAGGTCGACCAGCGCGACGTGAACTTCGACTGGGTCGAGCTCGGCGAGACGGGCTGCATCTGGCTGCGCCTCGCGATTCCGTATCAGCGCAAATTCGGCCCGGGCGGCAGCTTCGGGATCGTCGGCTTCGCGACGCCGATCGACAACGATCACTGCCAGGTCTATTTCTGGCGCACCCGCAAGGTCGAAGGCTGGCAGCGCGACGTGTGGCGCTTCATGTACCGGAACCGCCTCGAAGGCCTGCATTGGGCGGTGCTCGAGCAGGACCGCTACGTGCTCGAGAGCATGGCGCCGAACGCGCGCGATCACGAATACCTGTATCAGCACGACGTCGGCATCACGCGCGCACGCCGGATGCTGCGGCAGCGCGCGCAGGCGCACCTCGACGCGCTCGACGCGCATCGCGCGGCGCAAGCCGAAGCGGCAGAGCGCGCATGAACGCGCCCGTGCAAGCGGTCGCGCTCGCCGGCCGTCGCGTGCTCGTCACGGGCGGCGCGCGCGGGCTCGGCGCGGCGTTCGTCGAGGCGCTCGCCGCGGCGGGTGCAAAGGTCGCGTTCGGCGACGTGCTCGAAGCGGAAGGCCGCGCGCTCGAACAGCGCCTGCGCGATGCGGGCCGCGACGCGCATTTCGTCGCGCTCGATCTCGCGAATCCGGCGAGCGTCGCCGCGTTCGTCGACGAAGGCGCGCACGCGCTCGGCGGCATCGACGGCCTGATCAACAACGCAGCGATCACGAATTCCGGCGGCAGGCTCGCGACCGAGCTGTCGATCGACACGTGGGATGCGGTGATGGGCGTCAACGTGCGCGGCGTGTGGCTCGCGTGCAGCGCGGCGCTGCCGCATCTCGCGCGCTCGGGCCGCGGCGCGATCGTGAATCTCGCGTCGGACACGGCGCTGTGGGGCGCGCCGAAGCTGCTCGCGTACGTCGCGAGCAAGGGGGCGGTGATCGCGATGACGCACGCGCTTGCGCGCGAGTTCGGCGAGCACGGCGTGACGGTCAACGCGATCGCGCCGGGCCTGACCGAAGTCGAGGCGACGGCCTATGTGCCCGCGGAGCGCCATGCGTATTACCAGCAGGGCCGCGCGCTGCCGCGCGCGCAGATGCCGGCCGACGTGACGGGGCCGGTGCTGTTTCTTTTGTCCGGCGCCGCGCGTTTCGTGACGGGCCAGTTGCTGCCCGTGAACGGCGGCTTCGTGATGCATTGATCGATTGTTGGAACTCTTGAAGGAGATGACGATGGCGGACGCCGATATCGCGCGTAAATCGTGGGACCAGCCGGCAGGCGAGAGCTTCGCCGAGTGGATGGACGGGCGCGTCGCGCGCTTCACGACGCGTCGCTACGACTGGGACGCGCTGAAGTTCCAGGCCGATTTCGATCCGAAATACCGCCGCGCGCAGATGCGCTACGTGGGCACGGGCGGCACGGGCGTCGCGAAGGACGTGAACACGGTGCCGGCGGGCGGCTTCACGTTTTCGACGATGGTGATTCCGGCCGGCAACATCGGCCCGAGCCACATCCACGTCGACGTCGAGGAAATCTTCTTTGTGCTGCGCGGCAAGATGAAGGTGATCTGCGAGCGCGGCGGCGAGACCTGGGAAGCGGTGCTCGGCGAGCGTGACCTGATCTCGGTGCCGCCCGGCGTCTATCGGACCGAAATCAACATCGGCGAGGAGGATGCGCTGATGTGCGTGATGCTCGGCTCGCCGAAGCCGATCACGCCGACGTATCCGCCGGATTCACCGCTCGCGAAGATCAAGCGCTGAGGCACGGACGACAACGATGAGCGCGATTTCCTCGACGATGAACGACGCAGGCGCCACGCCGTTCGCCGGACTGCTCGAACGTTTTTCCGAGCGGCGCGCTGCGGCGGGCGCCGCAGGCACGATCGGCTACCGGGAGGCCGGCGGCGTGCGCGGCGAGCGCTGTCCCGTCGTGCTGTTGCACGGGATCGGATCGGGCGCGGCGTCGTGGGTGCGGCAGCTCGATGCGCTCGGCGCGACGCGCCGTGCGCTCGCGTGGGACGCGCCCGGCTACGGCGCGTCGTCGCGCGTCGCCGCCGAGTCGCCTGTCGCGGCCGATTACGCGGCGTCGCTCGGCGCATGGCTCGACGCGCTGCGGATCGAACGCTGCGTGCTCGTCGGCCATTCGCTCGGCGCGATCGTCGCCGGCGCGTTCGCGCGCGCCGCAAGCGAGCGTCTGTCAGGATTGCTGTTGATTTCGCCCGCGGGCGGCTATGGCAGTGCGCCCGCCGACGTGCGGGCCGAGCGGCGCGACAGCCGTCTCGCGCTGCTCGCGTCGCTCGGCCCGCAAGGGCTCGCCGAGCAGCGCAGCGCGAACATGCTGTCCGCGCATGCGAGCGACGCGGCGCGGGCGTGGGTGCGCTGGAACATGGCGCGGATCGTGCCCGCCGGCTATGCGCAGGCGACGCACCTGCTCGCGAACGCCGATCTCGCGGCCGACCTCGCGCATTACCGCGGCCGCGTGGCGGTCGCGGTCGGCGCGGACGACGCGATCACGCCGCCCGCCGCATGCGAGCGGATCGCGCAGGCGGCGCGCGTCGGGTTGCAGGTAATTCCGCGCGCGGGCCATGCGGGCTACGTCGAAGCGCCCGATGCGTATGGCGCGCTGATCGATGCGTTTTGCCGTCAATGCGACGGACAGCGAGGTGCGGCATGAGCGCACCGCTGCTGAAAGACGCCGACGACGCGAAAAACGATTCGAACTATGTCGTACCGGGGCTCGAGCGCGGTCTGCGGATTCTTGCCGAGTTCTCGCCGCGCGAACCGGTGCTCGGCGCGCCGGAGCTGTCGAAGCGGCTCGGCATTCCGCGCACGACGGTGTTCCGTCTGCTGCAGACGCTCGAATCGCTCGGCTTTCTCGAGCGCGCGGACAAGGACCGCAATTATCGATTGGGCGTCGCGGTGCTGCGCCTCGGCTTTGAATACCTGAGCTCGCTCGAGCTGACCGATCTCGGCTTGCCGGTGATCGAAGGGCTGCGCGACGCGACGGGCTTCACGACGCACATCGTGATCCGCGACGGCCGCGACGTCGTGTTCGTCGCGAAGGCGCAAAACGCGGGGCACGCGTTCGGCTCGGTGCGGGTGAACGTCGGCACGCGCTTGCCCGCGCATGCGACGACGCACGGCCACGTGCTGATGGGCGACCTGTCGCTCGCTCAGTTGCGCGCGCTGTATCCGGAGCCTGCGCTCGAGCGCGTGACGAAGGCGACGCCCGAGACCGTCGACGTGCTGTTCGGCGTGATCCGCGAAGACGCGCGGCGTGGCTACGGGATCGGCAACTCGGCTTTCGAGCGCGACATCTCGGTCGTCACGGCGCCCGTGCGCAACGACGCGAGCAAGATCGTCGCGGTCGTCACGGTGACGGTGCCGCGGCCGGAGATCGACGCGTCGCTCGTCGCCGACGGGCTGATCGACAAGGTGCTGCGCGCGGCGGCGGAGCTGTCGCGGCGGCTGAACTACCGGTCCGACGACGAAAACACCTATTTGAAGGCATTGGGATTGCGATGATCCAGATCGATTTGAGCGGACAGGTCGCCGTGGTGACGGGCGGCTCGTCCGGCATCGGCTACGCGAGCGCAGAGCTTTTCCTGCGCGCGGGCGCGTCGGTTGCGATATGCGGCCGCGACGCAGAGCGGCTCGCGAACGCGCAGGCGCGGCTCGCACAGCCGTTCCCGCGCGAGCGCGTGCTCGCCACGCGCTGCGACGTGCTCGACGAGGCCGATGTGAACGCGTTCGCGCAGGCGGTCGCCGAGCGCTTCGGCGGCGCCGACATGCTCGTCAACAACGCGGGCCAGGGCCGTGTGTCGACGTTCGCCGACACGACTGACAACGCGTGGCGCGACGAGCTCGAACTGAAGTACTTCAGCATCATCCGCCCGACGCGCGCGTTCCTGCCGCTCTTGCGCGCGTCGGCCGCGCCGACGATCACCTGCGTGAACTCGCTGCTCGCCTTGCAGCCGGAGCCGCACATGGTCGCGACGTCGTCGGCGCGCGCGGGCGTGCTGAGCCTCGTCAAGTCGCTCGCGTCCGAGCTCGCCCCCGAACGCATCCGCGTCAACTCGATCCTGATCGGCATCGTCGAATCGGGGCAGTGGCGGAAGCGCTACGAAACACAGGCCCTTCCGGGCGAATCGTGGGAAGCGTGGACAGCCGCGCTCGCCGCGAAAAAGAACATTCCGCTTGCGCGCTTCGGCCGGCCCGACGAGGCTGCCTGGGCGCTCTTCCATCTCGCAACGAATCTGTCGTCGTACACGACGGGCAGCCATATCGACGTATCAGGAGGCTTTGCACGCCATGTCTAACAAAACCACCACCACGGTCGGCGAGCTGATTGCCGCCTTCCTCGAACGATGCGGCGTGAAGACCGCCTTCGGCGTGATCTCGATTCACAACATGCCGATCCTCGACGCGATCCATACGCGCGGCAAGATCCGCTACGTCGGCGCGCGCGGCGAAGCGGGCGCCGTCAACATGGCGGACGGCCTCGCGCGCGTGTCGGGCGGGCTCGGCGTCGCGTTCACGAGCACGGGCACCGCGGCGGGCAACGCGGCGGGCGCGATGGTCGAGGCGCTGACGGCCGGCACTGCGCTCCTGCACATCACGGGGCAGATCGAGACGCCTTACCTCGACCAAGATCTCGCGTACATCCACGAAGCGCCGGATCAGCTGTCGATGCTGAACGCGATCTCGAAGGCCGCGTATCGCGTGCGCACGGTCGAAACCGTGCTGCCGACGATCCGCGAGGCGGTGCGCGTCGCGATGACCGCGCCGAGCGGCCCGGTATCGGTCGAGATTCCGATCGACATCCAGGCGGCCGAAATCGAATGGCCGGACGACCTCGCGCCGCCGCATGTCGCGGTGCGCGCGCACGACGCCGCGCGCGTCGCGCAGCTCGCCGAGCGTCTCGCGAGCGCGCGTCGGCCGCTCCTGTGGCTCGGCGGCGGCGCACGGCACGCGCGAGCGGAGGTCGAGCGGCTCGTCGCACTCGGCTTCGGCGTCGTCACGAGCGTGCAGGGGCGCGGCGTGCTGCCCGAAGATCATCCGGCGACGCTCGGCGCATTCAACGTCCACGCGGCCGTCGAGCGCTTCTACAAGACGTGCGACGCGATCGTCGTCGTCGGTTCGCGGCTGCGCGGCAACGAGACGCTGAAGTACAAGCTCGCGCTGCCGCGGCCGCTCTTCCGCGTCGATGCCGACGCGCTCGCCGACAACCGCGGCTATCGCAACGACCTGTTCGTGCACGGCGACGCGAAGCGCGTGCTCGCCGAGCTCGCCGACCGGCTCGAAGGCAAGCTCGCCGTCGATCCGCGCTTCGCCGGCGATCTCGCGGCCGCGCGCGAGGCGGCGGTCGCCGACGTCGGCAAGGGGCTCGGCCCGTACAAACGTCTCGTCGACATGCTGCAGCAGGCGGTCGGCCGCGACTACAACTGGGTGCGCGACGTGACGATCTCGAACAGCACGTGGGGCAACCGCCTGTTGCAGATCTTCGAGCCGCGCGCGGGCGTGCATGCGCTGGGCGGCGGGATCGGCCAGGGGATGCAGATGGCGATCGGCGCGGCGCTCGCCGGCTCGGCGGCGAAGACTGTGTGCCTCGTCGGCGACGGCGGCCTGATGGTGAACGTCGGCGAACTCGCGACCGCCGTGCAGGAAAACGCGAACGTGATGATCGTGCTGATGAACGATCAGTGCTATGGCGTGATCCGCAACATCCAGGATGCGCAGTACGGCGGCCGCCGCTGCTACGTCGAGCTGCATCAGCCGGACTTCGCGCAGTTTTGCGCGAGCCTGAACCTCTCGCATCACCGGATCACGTCGCTCGACGACGCGGAGCGCATCGTCCGCGAAGGGCTCGCGCACGACGGCCCGGTGCTGGTCGAGGTCGACATGCTGTCGGTCGGCTCGTTCGCGACCGCGTTCGCCGGCCCGCCCGTCAAGAAGGACACGCCTGCGGAGCGCCAATATGCGTAATGCCCACGCTCCCGTCGACGTCGCGATGATCGGCTTCGGCGCGATCGGCGCGGCCGTCTATCGCGCGGTCGAGCACGACGCCGCGCTGCGCGTCGCGCACGTGATCGTGCCCGAGCATCAATGCGACGCGGTGCGCGGCGCGCTCGGCGATCGCATCGATGTGGTGTCGTCGGTCGACGCGCTCGCGTACCGCCCGCAGTTCGCGCTCGAATGCGCGGGGCACGGCGCGCTCGTCGACCACGTCGTGCCGCTGCTGAAGGCGGGCACCGATTGCGCGGTCGCGTCGATCGGCGCGTTGTCCGATCTCGCGCTCCTCGACGCGCTCTCCGACGCGGCCGACGAAGGCGGCGCGACGCTGACGCTCTTGCCGGGCGCGATCGGTGGGATCGACGCGCTCGCGGCCGCGAAGCAGGGCGGCCTCGACGACGTGCTGTACGTCGGCCGCAAGCCGCCGCTCGGCTGGCTCGGCACGCCGGCGGAAGCGCTCTGCGACCTGCGCGCGTTGACCGCCGAGCAGACGATCTTCGAAGGCAGCGCGCGCGACGCGGCGCGGCTCTATCCGAAGAATGCGAACGTGGCGGCGACGGTCGCGCTCGCGGGCGTCGGGCTCGACGCGACGAAGGTGCGCCTGATCGCCGATCCGGCGGTGACGCGCAACGTGCACCGGATCACGGCGCGCGGCGCGTTTGGCGAGATGTTGCTCGAGATGAGCGGCAAGCCGCTGCCCGACAACCCGAAGACGTCCGCGCTGACGGCGTTCAGCGCGATCCGCGCGCTGCGCAATCGCGCGTCGCACTGCGTGATCTGAACGATCTGAACGATCTGAACGATCTGAACGATCTGAACGATCTGAACGATCTGAACGATCTGAACCGGCTGGGACACCCATCATCATGACTGCATTCGATTCTTCCCTCGTGCCGTCGGGCGAGATCCTGATCGGCGGCGAGTGGCGCCGCGGCCGCGGCGCGACGACGCCGAACTTCTATCCGGCCGACGGTTCGCTCAACACCGAGATCCACATGGCCGACGCGGCCGACGCGCGCGAAGCGGTCGAAGTCGCCGACGCCGCGTGGCGCCGCGCGAACTGGGCCGGCCTGAAGCCGCATCAGCGCGCGGCCTTGCTGTATCGGATCGCCGATCTGATTCAGGCGAATCACGAGGCGCTTGCGCAATTGCAGCGGCGCGACAACGGCAAGCCGATCAACGAGACGCGCGCGCTCGTCGTGAGCGCGGCGAGCACGTTTCGCTACTTCGCCGCGTGCGCGGAGACGCTCGACGAGGCGCTGACGCCGTCGCGCGGCGACTATCTGTCGATGAGCGTGCACGAGCCGCTCGGCGTCGTCGCGGCGATCACGCCGTGGAATTCGCCGATCGCATCCGATGCGCAGAAGCTCGGCCCCGCGCTCGCTGCCGGCAATGCGGTCGTGCTGAAGCCCGCCGAGGTGACGCCGCTCGCGTCGCTCGCGCTCGCGCGCCTCTGCGAGCAGGCGGGCGTGCCGCCCGGCGTGATTTCGGTGCTGCCGGGCAAGGGCTCGGTGATCGGCGACGCGCTCGTGCGCCATCCGCTCGTGAAGAAGGTGTCGTTTACGGGCGGCACCGAAGTCGGACGCGGGATCGCGCGGCTCGCCGCGGAGAAGCTGATGCCGCTGTCGCTCGAACTGGGCGGCAAGTCGCCGACGATCGTGTTCGACGACGCCGATCTCGATCACGCGGTCAACGGCGTGCTGTTCGGGATCTTCAGCTCGTCGGGCGAATCGTGCATCGCCGGCTCGCGCCTCTTCGTGCAGCGGGCGATCTACGACGCGTTCGTCGCGCGTCTCGTCGACGCGGCGCGCAAGCTGCGCGTCGGCGATCCGGCGAGCGAGCGCACGCAGATGGGCCCGCTCGTCACCGCGCAGCATCGCGACACGATTGAGCGTTACGTGGCGCTCGGCCGCGACGAAGGCGGCCGTGTGCTGTGCGGCGGCGACCGGCCGGCGGGCGAAGGCCGCGACGCGGGCTTCTTCTATCTGCCGACGATCCTCGACGGCCTGTCGAACCACGCGCGCATCTGCCAGGAAGAGATCTTCGGGCCGGTGCTCGTCGCGCTGCCGTTCGACGACGAGGCGTCGCTCGTCGCGGAAGCGAACGACAGCGTGTTCGGCCTCGCCGCTGGCATCTGGACGCGCGACTACAAGCGCGCGTGGCGCGTCGCGCGCGCGCTCGACGCGGGCACCGTGTGGATCAACACATACAAGCAGTTCTCGATCTCGACGCCGTTTTCCGGCTGGAAGGAAAGCGGGATGGGCCGCGAGAAGGGCAGCCTCGGGATTCGCGAGTACATGCAGCAGAAGAGCCTCTACTGGGGCTTGAACGAATCGCCGCTGCCGTGGGCGAACTGACGGAAAGGATCATCGAATGAGCATTCTCGGCATCGAACAGATTACCTACGGCGTGACCGATCTCGCGACATGCCGCCGCTTCTTCGCGGACTGGGGCCTCACAGAGGTCGCGCGCGACGCGACGCACGTGCGCTTCGAGACGATGAACGGCTGCACGGTGCGCGCCGTCGACGCGAGCGATCCGTCGCTGCCGCCCGCGTTCGAGGAAGGCCCGACGCTGCGCGAGGTGACGTGGGGCGTCGGCACGCAGGCGGAGCTCGACGCGCTGCGCGGCAAGCTCGCCGGCCAGCCGGGCCACTATGAGACCGACGGCGCGGTCGGCTGCATCGATCCGAACGGCATGGCGATCCGCATCGAAGTGACGCGCAAGCGCGCCGTCGACGTGAAGGGTTCACTGCCGAACGTGTGGGGCGAGACGCTGCGTGTCGATCAGCCGGCCGCGATCTACGAGCGCGCGGAGCCGATCGAAGTCGGGCACGTCGTGTTCTTCACGAACCGGCTCGCCGAGCAGGAAGCGTTCTACCACGAGCTGCTCGGCTTCGAGACGTCGGACCGCTATCCGGGCCGCGGCGCGTTCATGCGCTGCGCGCCGCACGGCGGCCATCACGATCTGTTCCTGCTCGCGCTGCCTACGGCCAAGCGCGGCCTGAACCATGTCGCGTTCACGGTGCGCGACATCCACGAAGTGTTCGGCGGCGGGATGCACATCAGCCGCTGCGGCTGGGAGACGCAACTCGGGCCGGGACGCCACCCGGTGTCGTCCGCGTACTTCTGGTACTTCCGCAATCCGGCGGGCGGCCTCATCGAATACTACGCGGACGAGGACATGCTGACGCCCGCGTGGCAGCCGCGCGAGTTCGAACCGGGCCCGACCGTGTTCGCCGAGTGGGCGATCGACGGCGGTCTCGACGGCAACACGCGCCGGCAGAAGCACGCGCAGGCGCCGGAAGGCAAGTTCATGACGGAGCGCAAAGATGACTGAGCAAGCGAATGCCGCAGCGGAGGCCGCGCCGCGCGCCGTCGTCGTGATCGGCGGCGGGCAGGCGGCAGGCTGGGTGGTGAAGACGCTGCGCGGCGAAGGCTTCGCCGGGCGCATCGTGATGATCGCGGACGAAGTGCATCTGCCGTACGAGCGGCCGCCGCTGTCGAAGGCCGTGCTCGCGGGCGATGCGGACATCTCGACCGTACGCGTCGTGCAGCCCGACGAATTCGGAACGCTCGCGGTGGAAACGTGGCAGCCGGAACGTGCGGCGTCGATCGATCGCGCGCGGCGCGTCGTGCGCACCGCGTCGGGCCGCGAGGTCGAATACGAGCGGCTCGTGATCGCGACGGGCGGCTCGCCGCGCCGCTTGCCGGATTCGATCGTCAAGATGCCTAATCTTCATTACCTGCGCACGCTCGACGAAGCCGTCGCGCTCGGCGAGAAGCTGCGCGCGAGCCGTCGCGTGCTCGTGATCGGCGGCGGCTGGATCGGACTCGAAGTCGCGGCGACCGCGCGCAAACTCGGCGTCGACGCGGTCGTCGTCGAGGGCGCGCCGAGGCTGTGTGCGCGCTCGGTGCCGGGCGCGGTGTCCGGTTTCCTGCTCGATTTGCATCGCGCGAACGGCGTCGACGTGCGCCTGAATGCGTCGCTCGCGTCGCTCGATGCGCACCCGGACGACGCGAGCCGCGTGCGCGCGACGCTCGCCGACGGCACGACCGTCGATGCGGATATCGCGGTCGCGGGCATCGGCCTCGCGCTCAACACGTCGCTTGCCGCGGACGCCGGGCTGCGCGTCGACGACGGTATCGTCGTCGACGAATACGGGGCGACGAGCGATCCGGCGATCTTCGCGTGCGGCGACGTCGCGAACCATCCGAACGCATGGCTGAAGCGCCGGGTGCGGCTCGAATCGTGGGCGAACGCGCAAAACCAGGCGATCGCGGCGGCGAAGGCGGTGCTCGGCGTGCGCGCGCCGTACGCGGAGATTCCGTGGTTCTGGTCCGATCAATACGACGTGAACCTGCAGATCCTCGGCGATCTGCCCGCCGACGCGCAGCTCGTGATTCGCGGCGACGTCGCGGCGAGGCGCGCAACGCTGTTCTTGCTGACGGACGGCGCGCTGCGCGGCGTGATCGCGATCAATTCGGCGCGCGACCTGAAGCTCGCGCGCAAATGGATGAGCCAGGGGCGCGCGATCGACATCGCCGCGCTGGCGGACACGACAAAGGCGCTCGCCTGATCGACGAGAGCGACAACGACGACATGGAGGAGAACACACGCATGAGCACACTGGAAAGCGCCGTCGCGGGCGGGCCCGCGGCCAAAGCGGCGGCGAGCGCCGCGACCCCTGGCGCGATCATCGCGCGCCTCGAGCGGCTGCCCGCGAACGCGATGCAGATCCGCGCGCGCGTGCTGATCGGCACCGCGACGTTCTTCGACGGCTTCGACGTGATCACGATCGCGGCGACGCTGCCGCTCCTGATCCACAAGTGGGGGCTTTCGCCGAATCAGATCGGAATGCTGATCGCGTCGGGCGCGATCGGTCAACTGCTCGGCGCGTTCCTGTTTCCGGCGCTCGCGGAAAAGTACGGCCGCGTGCGCGCGATCGCGTGGAGTTCGGCCGTGATCGGCGTGACGAGCATCGCATGCGGATTCGCTTCGACGTTCGAAGCATTCGTGCTGCTGCGGATCGTGCAAGGGCTCGGCCTTGGCGGCGAGCTGCCGGTCGCCGCGACCTACATCAATGAGATCACGCGCGCGCACGGCCGTGGCCGCTTTGTGCTGCTGTACGAGATCGTGTTCCCGATCGGCCTGCTCGCGTCGATGGCGCTCGGCGCGTGGCTCGTGCCGCGCTTCGGCTGGGAGGTGATGTATTTCATCGGCGGGATGCCGCTCGTGCTCGCGCTCGTGTTGACGCGGCTCGTACCGGAGTCGCCGCGCTGGCTTGCCGCGCGCGGTCGGCTCGACGACGCGGGGCAGGCGCTGCATGTGTTCGAATCCTCGGTGAAGGGGCCGCTGCCTCCCGTGACGCACGCAGGCGAGTTCGACACGCTCGTGCGTCGTCATCCGAAGCGCCGGATGTTCGATCTGTTCGGGCCCGCCTATCTGAAGCGCACGCTCGCGGTCGCGACGCTGTGGGCGACCTGCGGATTCATCCAGTACGGGCTGTCGACCTGGCTGCCGACGATCTACAAGAACTTCTATCACGCGCCGCTGCAACTCGCGCTGAACCTCGCCGTGATCGGCTCGGTGATGGGCGTGGTCGGCTCGCTCGTATCGGCGCTCACCGTCGACGTGGTCGGCCGCAAGCCGGTGATCGTCGGGTCGTTCGTGCTGTGCGCGCTGTCGCTCGTGTTCGCGGGGATCTATCACGCGTCGTCGGTATACGTCGTCGCCGCGTTCTGCTCGCTCGCGCTCGGCCTGATGGCGTCGGGATTCATCACGTCCTATGTGTACACGCCCGAGCAGTATCCGACGAGCATCCGCGCCGCCGGCTGCGGGCTCGGCAGCGCGTGGCTGAAGATCGCGTCTTTCGTCGCGCCGATGGTGGTGCCGCGCGCGATCGTCGGCGGCGATCTGAGTCCGGCGTTCTACCTGCTCGCGGCGGTGCCGCTCGTCGCCGCGCTGACCGTGCATTTCGTCGGCATCGAGACGAAAGGGCAGGTGCTCGAGAAACTCGAGGCGTAGCACGGCACTTTCGCGGCACTCGGCAAAGCGGAGAGAACGGCCCGGGATTTTCCCGGGCCGTTTTTTTATTGTGCGCATCTGCCGCAAAAAGCGGTGGAGAAGATGCATCGAATGAGACGCCCGGCGCGCTCCGCGATTCCGTGAGTTTCCGGCTGTCGGTGCACCGGCATTCGATAAATAGTATTCCTCGGTTTTATTAATTGCTCGTTTAATATTTTCATTGATTAATCGGAATTTTCTGATGTGGAATTTTTGAGTAATGTGGGCTGGATTACATTTTTAACATTATTCCGCCAGTGTTCGATGGATTACTGTTTTTGAGTATTCTGGAAATGACGAGGTGGAAAGTTATTAATATCCCTGCCTGCGAGGCGTGATCGGGGTTCGCGATTGATGTCCCGGAAATCATATAAATGATTTTTACATTTTAATCGCAATGCGTGATTTCGTTTTCGATGGCGACAGTCCGGCGGGCTGGGCGATCGGATGCCGACCCTGCTGACGACCCGTGCGAATTGAATTCACAGGGGATATTGAGTGAACAAAATCTACAACGTTGTCTGGAGTCGGGTGCGAGGCCAATTGATCGCGGTATCCGAATTTGCCGGGTCGAATGGAAGCACGGGTTCGACGGCGCGAGCCGTCACGGCGGCCGCTCGCGTCGACGCAGACGCGGCGGCTTCGTGTCGATCGCGCATTTCGTGGGCGAAGCTCGGCCTGATGTCGCTGTCGGTGGCTGCGGCGATGGGCGCGATGGCGACCGACGCCGCCGCGCAGGTCAGCTATGCGGCGGGCTATAACGCGTACGCCGGCTCCGGCGGCAATACCGGCCCGTGGGCGTTCTACAACCCGGCTTTCAGTCCGGGCTCGCTGCTGTACGGCACGGCGGTCGGCAACTACGCGTACGCGAACGGCGAGGGCGGCTCGGCCTACGGCGATCACGCCACGGCGACCGGCCGCCTGGGCACCGCGCTCGGCGTCTACTCGCAAGCGGCGGGCGACGGCGGAACCGCGATCGGCGCCAGCGCGAGAGCGCTGCCGGACTTCAGCCTGGCGATCGGCACGAACGCGCAGGCGCTGAAGGACACGGGGCAGTCGATACCCGGTCGCGAAGACATCGGCACGATCGCGATCGGCGCCGGCGCGTTCGCGCAGGGCGACAACAGCGACCCGCTGCACGTGTCCGCGCCGAACGCGTTCGGCGGCTACTCGTCGGCGACCGCGAGCGGCGCAGTGGCGCTGGGCGAGGGCGCTGCGTCGTCCGCCTATTACGCCAACGCGCTCGGCGCGTATTCGAAGGCGTCGGCGGCGGGCGCGGTCGCGGTGGGCGGCGGCGCCGAGGCGACGGCTCAAGGATCGGTCGCGATCGGCGGCGCGACGAGCGTCAACAATGCGACCGCGTTGTCCGGCTACGCGAGCGCAAGCGGCGTCAACGCGATCGCGATTGGCTCAGGCGCTCAGGCGACCGGCAGCCAGTCGATCAGCATCGGCACGGGCAACGTCGTGTCGGGTGCGAACGCGGGTGCGTTCGGCGATCCGTCGACGGTCACGGGCACGGGCTCGTATTCGTTCGGCAACAACAATACGATCAACGCGAACAATGCATTCGTGCTGGGCAACAACGTGATGATCGGCTCGGGGCTCGACGGCTCCGTGGCGCTCGGCAACGGCACGACGGTGGCGGCGGCCAATCCGACCAGCAGCGCGACGATCACCACGACGTCCGGCGGCCAGTTGACGCTGTCCGGCTTCGCCGGCGCGAATCCGACGAGCGTCGTGAGCGTCGGCGCGCCGGGCGCCGAGCGTCAGATCACGAACGTGGCGGCGGGGCGCATCACGCCGACCTCGACGGATGCCGTCAACGGCAGCCAGCTGTATGCGGTCGCGAGCACCGTCGACAACGCGGTGAACGGCGGCGGGATCAAGTACTTCCACGCGAATTCGACCGCGCCCGATTCCACGGCGGTGGGCGCCGATAGCGTCGCGGTCGGGCCGGCTGCCGTCGCCTACGGTCAAGACTCGATCGCCGAGGGCGCGAACGCATCGGCGGGCGTGAGCGGCAATCCTGCGGTCGCGGGCGACGTCGCGCTCGGCAGCGGCGCGCAGGCGACGGGCGGACGATCGCTCGCGCTCGGCGCGAACGCGTCCGTCAACACGGCGGGCGGGGTGGCGCTCGGCGCCGGCTCGCTCGCGAATCGCGCGGCCGGCACCTATACGGACCCGATCACGGGCAGCAGCTTCACGACGGCGTTCGGCGCGGTATCGGTCGGCCTCGAAGGATCGCTGCGTCAAATCACCAACGTCGCGGCGGGCACGCAAGCGACGGACGCGGTGAACGTCGGCCAGTTGCAAGGTGCGATCGCGCAACTGAATCAGTCGATCCAGAACATCACGAACGGGTCGAACTCGGGCAGCAGCGGAAACAATGGCAATAACGCCGGGCAAACCGTGTCGGGCCAGTGGATCACGGGCAATCCGTCGACCTATACGGCGCCCGTCGCGAGCGGCATCGGTTCGACCGCCGCGGGCAGCGGCAGTGTCGCGTCCGGCACGAACAGCGTCGCGGTCGGCGACGGCGCGTCGGCTGCCGGCAACAACTCGGTCGCACTCGGCGCCCATTCGGTCGCGACCGCACCGAACACGGTGTCGGTCGGCTCGGTCGGCAATGAGCGGACGATCTCCAATGTCGCGCCGGGTGTCAACGGCACCGATGCGGTGAACGTGAGCCAGTTGAACAGCGGCATCGGCAATGCGGTCGGTCAGGCGAATCAGTACACGGATCAGAAGGTCGACCACTTGCGGCGCGAGATGAACGGCGGCGTGGCTGCGGCGATGGCCGTGGCCGGATTGCCGCAGCCGACCGCGCCGGGCAAGAGCATGGTGGCGATCGCGGGCTCCACGTGGCAGGGTCAGCAAGGCTTCGCGCTCGGCGTATCGACGATCTCCGAGAACGGCAAGTGGCTTTACAAGGGGTCGCTGACGACCAGCACGCGCGGCGGTACCGGCGCGGTGCTCGGGGCGGGCTATCAGTGGTGAGATGAGTCGCGCACGACGGCCGGTCTCGTGCCAGCCGTCCAGACGATAAGGAATCCAATATGAAAATGAACAGGATATCGAAATATGTGGCGGCGGCCGGAGTGTGCGGGGCGCTGCTGGCGGGATGCGGAATGGCGCCGACCACTGCGCCGGACGGGTCGGTCGGGTTCCCGGCGCGCGACAGCGCATGGTTGAAGGAGGGCGCGTTCGTGAATGTCGAGAATCTGCGGCAGATCGGGCCCGGTCTCGACAAGAACCAGGTCTATGCGCTGATCGGCGAGCCGCATTTCAGCGAGGGGATCTTCGGCGTGCACGTGTGGAACTATGTGTTCAATTTCCGCACGGGCCACGGGCAGGACGTCGTGACCTGCCAGTATCAGATCCAGTACGACAACCACTACCGCGTGAAGTCGACGTATTGGAAGGAGCCGGAATGCAAGGCGCTGGTCGATGGGCCGAAGGAGCCGCCGGTGGCGCAGGCGGCGAGCGACGAATCGAAGCAATTCACGCTCGATTACCACCTGCTGTTCCCGTTCGACAAATCTGCGCTGCGCGATCTGCTGCCGAGCGGGCGCGCGGAACTGGACCGGATCGCGGCCACGCTGCAGCAGCAATACCAGCACATCCGCTCGGTCCGGGTCACCGGCTATACCGATCGGCTCGGCACGGATGAATACAACCGCCAACTGTCGCTCGCCCGGGCTGAAACGATCCGCTCGTACCTGACGACGCGCGGCTTGCCGGCCGATCTGATCGTCGCGCAAGGGCTCGGCAAGGCCGACCCGGTGAGCGCCGGGTGTCCCGCGGGCCGTTCATCCGAAGCGATCGCCTGTCTCGCGCCGGATCGGCGCGTCAGGATCGACATCGCAGGAGAGCGGCGCTAGGCTCGCAACGGTGCGCCATTCCGGCGTGCGTCGGTGCCCTGGCGGCGCCGAAAGCCCGCCGCGTGCGGCCGGTCGGCGTCACGACCGGTTCGTGTGCGAATTGGCGCACCGACTAGCGCACGGCGGTGACGGGTACGCTCGCGATGCTCACGAGGCGGTCGAGGATGCTGCGGTGGAAAAAATGGGTGAGCGCGTGGAGCGGATCGCGGCGCGGCGCGACGACGACGATCTCGTCGCAGCCGTTCTCCGCCGCGCAGGCGGCGATCGTGTCGGCGATCGGGCCGACTTTCATCGCAACCGAATATTTGACGTGGGCGTCCTTGAGGATGGCGATGGCTTGGGCGAGTTCGCCTTCCGAGAAATCATGCTCGATCTGGCGGAGCTTCGCGAGCGAGTGGAAGGCTTCGAGGCGGGTGGATTCGAGAGGGGGCTGCACGTTGACCAATACGACTTCGGACGCACATCGCTCGTGATACAGAAAGGCGGCGTGCCGCACGGCCTGCAGCGAACGCTGCGAGTGACCGACGGGGACCAGGAGTTTGAGCATGAGAAAACCTGTTCGGTAACGCGGTGACAGTAGGCTAGTCCTGTCGCCGTCGGCATGGCCTAAAGAAATTTGGGGGCGGCGTAAAAATGTCGTAAACGTGTCCGGCGCGTCCTCGCGCTATAAAAAATATAAGAAATATAGATTTATGCGCATAAAGGGACGAGGCTCGGCCGGCGACGGATTCGCGCCGTCGGCCGTGTTCGTGCTTCGAGGCGAGCCGAGGCTTCCGCATCCCCGTGTCGATCGCAGCAACGCGAGACGAGACTTCTCGCTCCATTCGTCTATCGTAGCGCCGGCGCGAGGATTCGGCGCATCGTTAATTGGATCGTCATCTGAATCGTCTTGGGGATCGCTGCGATGCAGCAATCCGAACCCGGAGCCGGGCGGCCGCGCAGAGGAATCCGGGGCGTTTATATAATTGTCCGCGTCCAGAGAAGGCGGGGCTGTCGCAACGTCGTCGCACGCATCGCCGCCGGTATATTCACCGATCCGCACGGAGACCCGTATGTCCGCAGGCATTTCCCCGTCCTCCCGCCCGCCCGCCGCGCTGCTCGAGCCGCTCGTCGACATGCCCGCGCATGCGCTCGCCGTGGCGATCCGGTGCAAGGACGTGTCGTGCGTCGAGACGATGCGTGCGTATCTCGCTCACATCGAGCGTGTGAACGGCGACGTCAATGCGATCGTCGCGTTGCGCGAACCCGACGCGTTGCTCGCCGAAGCCGCGCTGAAAGACGCGGCGCTCGCGCGTGGCGAATATACGGGCTGGCTGCACGGCGTCCCGCAGGCCCCGAAGGATCTCGCGATGACGAAGGACATCGTGACGACGCTCGGCTCGCCGATCTTCCGCACGATGAGGCCGTCGGCCGACGCGCTCGTCGTCGAGCGGATGCGCGCGGCGGGGGCGGTGTTCGTCGGCAAGACGAACACGCCGGAGTTCGGGTTGGGCTCGCATACGTTCAACGAAGTCTATGGTGCGACGCGCAATCCGTACGACCTGTCGAAAAGCGCGGGCGGCAGCAGCGGCGGTGCGGCGGCCGCGCTCGCCGCGCGGATGTTGCCCGTCGCCGACGGTAGCGACTTCGGCGGCTCGCTGCGCAATCCGGCCGCGTTCTGCAACGTGTACGGCTTTCGGCCGTCGCAAGGGCGCGTGCCGCGTTGGCCGAGCGTCGACGTGTTCGTCCAGCAGCTCGGCACCGAAGGGCCGATGGGGCGCACGGTCGTCGACGTCGCGCTGCTGCTCGCGATCCAGGCAGGCTACGATCGGCGCGATCCGCTGTCGCTCGCCGAAGATCCGCAGCGTTTCGCGCAATCGCTCGATGCGGACCTGCGTGGCAAGCGGATCGCGTGGGTCGGCGACTGGAACGGCTATCTCGCGACGGAGCCGGGCGTGCTGGCGCTGTGCGAGGCGAGCTTTGACGCGCTGCGCGCGATCGGCTGCGATGTCGATGCGGCGCTGCCGTCCTTTTCACCGGAGCGGATCTGGCAGACGTGGCTTGTGCACCGGCATCTGCTGTCGGGCGGGAATCTGCTGATGCACTACCGTGAGCCGTCGCGGCGCGCATTGCTGAAGCCGGAAGCGATCTACGAAGTGGAGGGCTTGTTCGAGCTCGGCGCGTCCGACGTCTACGACGCGAGCGCCGCACGCAGCGCATGGCACCAGGCGCTGACGACATTCTTCGAGCGCTACGACTACGTCGCCGCGCCGACCGCGCAGGTCTTTCCGTTCGACGTCGGCCTTCGCTGGCCGCAAGCGATCGCAGGGCGCACGATGGACACCTATCACCGGTGGATGGAGACAGTCGTGCCGTGGACGCTTGCCGGCTGTCCGGCGATCAGTGTGCCGGTCGGATTCAACGAGGCGGGACTGCCGATGGGCATGCAACTGATCGGCCGGCCGCGCGACGATTTCGCGGTGCTGCAACTCGCGCGTGCGTACGAAAAGGAGCGGGATTGGGTGAATGCGCGCCGGCCCGCGTTACCCGGCGCTCGAATCGAGTAGACGCGGCGGCGGCGCATGACCAACGCGGTCGATCAGGCGTGCGCGGGCCGCTCCGATCGACCGCCGAGATGCTCGAGGCAGCCGGCGGGCCGAATTCGCCCGGGTTCGCACTGGAATGATGTCGTCAATTTTTTTGGCATGCTGAACTATTGAGGCCGGATCGATCGATTCGATTGAGCCGACTCACTTCGGCATCCTCAATTCACTCGCCGGCAGCCGGCTCGTGGATTTCAATTCGCGCATCGAAATCGTGCTGAGCAGTTCCTTGACGCCCGGCAGCGACCGGAGCCGATTCAATACGAAGCTCGAGAACGTATCGAAATTCTTCGCGACGATTTGCACGAGATAGTCGTGCTGCCCGGTCGTGTTGTGGCACGCGACCACTTCCGGCATCGCCATCACGCCTGCTTCGAACGCGCGGCAGGTTTTCTCGGTGTGGCTGTCGAGCGAAATGTTGACGAACGCGACGATCTCGTAGCCGAGCGCGCGCCGATCGAGGATCGCCTGATAGCCTGAGATGAAACCGTCGGCTTCGAGCCGGCGCAGGCGCTTCCAGCACGGCGCCGCGGACAGCGCCACACGATCGGCCAGCTCCGCGTTGCTGAGGCGTCCGTTCTCCTGCAGGATCTTCAGGATCTTCAGATCTGTTTCGTCCAGCTTCATGCCGATCGCCATTTTTTTATGAGGGAAATGAAGAAAGAAATATTCTTTTGATTATAGGGGCGTGCAGGAATGAAATGGAAAGCATATTTCCTGCTAGCTTTCTTACACTGAGTCGATTGGCGATAGGCGCGGCGCGCGGCTTACCGCGCGCCGGCGGACCGAATCGCAGCCACCGTAAATAGGAGTCACCGCATGACGTATTCGAGCTATCACAAGAAGGACATCGACGGCCGTCCGTTGCATCCGGAAACGCAGATGATGTCGTACGGATTCGATCCGTTCCTGTCCGAAGGTGCGGTGAAGCCGCCGGTGTTCCTGACGTCGACGTTCGCGTTCCGCTCGGCGGAGGACGGCGCCGATTTCTTCGACGTCGTGTCGGGCCGCAAGCCGCTCCCGCAGGGCGAGGCGGCGGGTCTTGTCTACAGCCGCTTCAATCATCCGAATCTCGAGATCGTCGAGGACCGCCTCGCGCTGCTCGACGGCTCCGAGGCGGCCGTCGTCACGTCGAGCGGGATGTCGGCGATCAGCGCGATCTTTCTCGCGTTCCTGCGCCCCGGCGATCAACTGGTGCAATCGGTGCCGCTCTATGGCGGCACCGAAACGCTGATCGCGAAGTTCTTCCGCGAATGGGGCGTGACCGCGCATCCGGTCGAGGACGGCCTGACGCCGCAGTCGATCGGCGCGGCGCTCGAAGCCGCCGCGCAGCAAGGCCCGGTGCGGCTTTGCTACGTCGAGACGCCGGCGAACCCGACCAACGCGCTGATCGATCTCGACGGGATGTGCCGCGAGCTCGATGCATTCGAGGCGCGTCACGGCTATCGCCCGATTTCGGTGTGCGACAACACGCTGCTCGGGCCGATCTTCCAGAAGCCGAGCGAGCATGGCGTCGACATGTCGGTGTACTCGCTGACCAAGTACGTCGGCGGCCATAGCGACCTCGTCGCCGGCGGCGTGACGGGCCGCAGGGATCTCGTCGCGAAGGTGCGGGCGGTGCGCAGCGCATTCGGTTCGCAGCTCGATCCGCATTCGTCGTGGATGCTGATCCGCTCGATGGAGACGGTCGTGCTGCGGATGAGGCAGGCGGCGCGCACGGCGTCGGCGGTCGCGAAGTGGCTGGCGACGAATCCGTATCAGAAGGTCGACGTGTATCACCCGGAGCTGATCGTCGACGACGCTTATCAGGCCGTGTACGAGCGGCAATGCGAGGGCGCAGGCTCGACGTTCGCGTTCGTGCTGAACGGCGGTCGCGCCGAAGCATTCCGCTTCATCAACGCGCTGCATCTGTTCAAGTCGGCGGTGAGTCTCGGCGGCACCGAGTCGCTGATCTGCCATCCGGCGTCGACGACGCATTCGGGCGTTCCGCAAGAGGCGCGCAAGGCGGCGGGCGTGTCGGAAGGGTTGATTCGCGTGTCGATTGGCCTCGAGCACGAGGACGATCTGATCGCGGATCTCGACAACGCGTTTCGCCGATCCGGCCTCGCTGCGAGCGAGTAACACGCGAGCGGCGACGGGTCCGCGAACGATCGGCCCGGCGTAGTCAGCGTTCCTGAACGAATGCTGTGCCGGGCCTGACGGCGTTTGTTGATATGAAGGTCATGCTCGGTGCATGTCCGGAATCGTCGGCTGGCGGCGCTGCGTCGCCAGCCGACGGTCATGATGAATCGCTTTCGATCCCGATGCGGATCAATCGGAATGGGATCGATACGTTGCCAATGCGGCAATGATCGCATTTCTCGATTCGAGAAAATCTTTTTGCGTTCGCTTGATTTCCTCTCCTGTCTTCGCGAAGCCGATTTTCGGAACGAGCGTCGCCGCATACAGATCGATCATCCACGGAGGCGGGTGATGAGAGACCTCGTTGTAGAGCTTTGCCGCGATGGTTTCGGCATCGATTGTTGAGGGATGCATAATAAAATTTTCAAGGAATTGATGTGGTTAACCTAGGTAATTTTTAGCGGTCGGTCAATTCAATGATTGATGTTTTTATAGTGCCGGATTCGAGTGGTTCGAAGTGCAAGTGGGTGAAGAAATTAATAAGGTATTCGAAGGTATTGGAAGTTAATCAAGTGTTGAATAGCGTTGTCTTTGTTGCGCGCGATGCACCGCTCGAGACAAAGCTGCCGTTACCTCGCACGGTGCGTCGATTCCGCCCGTCGATCCCACTGCCGGCGTGCGATCGCAATGCCGCAATCGCCCACCCGTCAAGCCACCCGGCGTGCTCGGTCGAATCCCGGTCTCGCCGCAGGTGTATCCGTGGCGAAGCCTGTCAATACGTTTCGATATGTATCCGTGATTGCATTCGTCGTACGCTCGCCTCGACAATTCTCCACGGCAGGATTCACAGGGAGATTCGATGAAAACGATCAATCGCTTCGCGAAGCGCGCGGCGCTCGTTTGCTGCGCCGGCGGCGCGCTCGTGAGCGGGGCCGCGTTCGCGCAGGTCGATCTGCAAAGCCTCGGCGCGTCGCTGCTCGGCGGCGCGTCACAGCAGGCGAGCGCGTCCGGCACATCCGGCATGTCGCAGATGCTGCAGTCGTACGTCGGCGCGAACCAGCAGGTGCTCTCGGGACAGGCGAGCCTTGCATCGGCGATGGGGCTCACGGGCGCGGCCGGGCAGGCGCAGCACGCGGCAGGTCTGTTGACGAACGGAGGCGCGAGTGCGCTGACGCCCGGTGCGTTGTCGCAGGTCGGCGGCGCGCAGCAGTCAGTCGCGCAGGCGTTGACGCAGGCGTTCGCATCGGGCGGCGCGAACGGCGCCGCGTCGGGCGCGGGCGTCGACAAGGCGGCGTTCACCCGAGGCCTGACGTCGCTCGGCGAAGGCATCACGCAGTATTCGCAACTGCAATCGGGGCTCGGGAGCCTGGGGGCGTCGAATCCCGCGTCGCTGCTGCAGGCGGGTCTCGATCCGAACAATCTGAAGGCTGCGTCGTACATCGCACAGAACGCGCCGAACCAGTTCCAGTCGATCGGCGGCACGCTCAGCGCAGCCGTGCAGTTCGCGGCGAGCCATGGGATCTCGGTGCCGTCCGTCGCATCCGCGGCGCTCAAGCTGCTGCCGTAACGCGCTTCGTCGACGCGCGCGCCGCCGCGACGGCCGGCGCGCGCTTGGCCTTGCGTCAGACGGGGTTATCCGCGTAATGCTATGGTGACGCGTTTCGTCCCCATCGGATTGTCCACATGCGCGACGCAGTCGATCTTTCCCGTTATTTCGCCCGCATCGGTTATCACGGACCGGCGGAGCCGACGCTCGACGTCCTTCGCCAACTGCAGGTGCTGCACCCGCAGTCGATTCCGTTCGAGAACCTCAATCCGTATATCGGCGCGCGCGTCGCGCTCGACCTCGAGTCGGTGGTCGACAAGCTGATCGAGCAGCGACGCGGCGGTTACTGTTTCGAGCAGAACAAGCTCTTTTACACGGTGCTCGCGCAACTCGGCTTTCGCGTGACGCCGCTGATCGCGCGCGTGCGCTGGCAGCGTCCGCCCGAAGAGTCGACCCCGCAGACGCACATGCTGCTGCGCATCGATTTGGACGGCGCGACATGGTTTGCCGACGTCGGTTTCGGCTCGACGACGCTGACGGCGCCGCTGCGCTACGACCTGAACGACGCGCAGTCGACGCCGCACGGCATGTATCGCGTCGTCGACGCGCCCGTCGCGGGCGAGCTGGAAATCGAGTGCGAGACGCCGAACGGCTGGCAGCCGCTGTATCGCTTTTCGCTGAAGCCCGTCGAGTGGATCGATTACGAGGTCGCGAACTGGTATACGTCGAGTCATCCCGATTCGTTCTTCACGCATGATCTCGTCGTGTGCCGGATCCTGCCCGACGCACGCGCGCTGCTTTTCAACGATGCGCTGACGTTGCGCACCACGGAGGGGGCGGCGCAAACGACCCGGCTGTCGGATGTCGATGCATGGACGGCGTGCTTGCGCGAGCGCTTCGGGCTCGACTTGAGCGGATTCGACGCGGCGGCGCTGTACGCGCGGGCGGTGGCGCGCGCCGAAGCGGCGGCGGCCGCGGCCGCCGAGCGGCGCGAGGACGGTGGGACGACGTAATGCGGAGCCGTGTGGTGTGCGGATGCGGCGGGCGGCAAGAAAAGCGATGTGTGGAATGCGCCACTTCGATTGCGGCGGTGCAGCACGCGTAAATGAAGGTTCCGGTGCGGCAAGCGCCGCTCATCGCATGCAATTCGGTGCACGGCGGCGACCTTGCGCAATCGGCGAGGCACGCCCGCGCAATCGATCGAGAGGAGACAGCCGAGGAGGAAACGGATGCGTGAAGTACGCTGGGCGCCGCTCGAAGACGACGGGATCGAGCATCTGGCATTCGAGCGACACGCGGGTGGCAGCATTGCCGAGAGCGTGGTCGTCGGGCGCAACGAAGGACGCGCGTACGGTCTTGCGTACCGCGTCGTCTGCGACGAACGCTGGCGCGCGAAGCACGTGCTCATCAAGATGATGGGCGGCGGCGCGCTCGAACTGCGCGGCGACGGCGAAGGCGGGTGGCGCAACGCGGCGGGCGAGCCGCTCACCGGGCTCGACGGCTGCATCGACGTCGACATCGCCGCGACGCCGTACACGAATACGTTGCCGATCCGCCGCCTCGAACTCGCGCGCGACGAACGGCAGACGATCGACGTCGTCTACGTGTCGATTCCCGACCTGGCACTCAGCCGCATGCGGCAGGCGTACCGGTGCGTCGAGCCGGACCGCCGGTATCGCTACGAAAGCGTGGCGAGCGGCTTCACCGCGGTGCTGGAAGTCGACCGCGACGGGCTCGTGATCGACTACGAGATGCTCTTCAGACGCTTGCCGGACGACGTACGCTGATTCGCCCGTGGCCGGTCGCCCGATTTTGCGGCGGCGACAGCAGTGAGTTTCTTCGGCTCGTGCGCGATCGCGAACCGGCCGATCCGCGCGGCGATCAGCGCCGCGTCGCGGATCACCGTCCAGTGCGACGCGGCAATCTCGTCGCGCCGGTGGGCGCCGAGCCAGCGGTCGAGGTTGCGGGTGAGGGCAGGCGTCACGTACCGATCGTAGCGCGGCACGATGATCTGCACCGGCGCCTGCGCATAGCGTTCGCGCGGCCGACGGGCGCGCTCGATGAAATTCGCGCGGTAGAGCTTGAGGCCGTTCAGCCCGTTGCGCAATTGATCCGGATCGGCGTCGACGACGATCCGCTCGGTCCTGCGCAGCCACAGCGGCCACAGCTTCGCGCCGCCCAGGCGCCACGCGAGCTCGGGGACGAACGGCAAATGGAAGAACGCGATGTACCACGACTTCAGCGTCTGCTTCAGATTGAGCGGCGCGCGAAGCACGTGATCGAGGCACGGCCCCGAAATCGACGTGTATGACGCGAGCCGACCCGCGATCGACGGATCGGTCGCCGCTTCCCAGCATTGAATCGAGCCCCAGTCGTGGCCGACGAGGTGAAACGGCCGGTTGCCGCACGTCACGTCGGCGACGGCGAGCAGATCCTGCGCGAGCGCGGGCAGCTTGTAGTCGACGCGGCGCTTCGGCGCATCCGATGCGCCCGCGCCGCGCACGTCGTACGCGATCACGCGAAAGCGCTTGTCGAGATGCTCGCGCACGCGCTCCCACACGCGCGCCGAATCCGGATAGCCGTGCACCAGGATCACGGGCGGAGCATTGCGCGGCCCGCTCAGATAGACAGCAAGACGCACGTCGCCCGAGCGGACCGTCAGCGTGTCGCGGACGGACGCCATCGCTTGTCCGCTTACCCGTGCTGCTGCGCCGGCGACGAATGAAGCGGCACGCGGCGCGGCGCGGCCTGGTCGGCATAGCGCTCGTTCGCAGCTTCGATGTTCGCGAGCAGCGTGTCGATGCCCTGCAGGTACTGCCGGTTGTCGTGATCCCACGGATGGAAGCCCGGCCGGAAATAGTCGAGCCATTCGAGCGCGATGCTCGGGAACACGCCGTTCTTCGGGCTGTACAGGTACTTGACGAGCCGCCACATCCCCTTCAGCTTGCCGTGGCGCATCCGGTGCGCGAACATCAGGCGCACGTGGAAGTCGAACACGACCGTCCAGAAGATCAGCGTCGTCAGCAGCATCGTGCCGGTGCGCAGTAGATAGGTCTTCACACCCGGCTTCATCACGGTGTTCCACACGTCGTACGAGACCGCCTTGTGCTCGGTCTCTTCCATCGCGTGCCACATCCACACCTGCTTGTAGCCCTCGACCGAGCCGTCGATCCGATGCTCGTGGCCCGTCAGCAGCAGATTCGCGAGGATCGCCGTGTAGTGCTCGAGCGCGATCGTGATCGCGAGCTGCATCGAATTCGGCAGCACCTTCTTCATGTAGCCGAGCAGCGCCCACAGGCGCTTGTCGAGCTTGTGCGCGGGCAGGCCGGCCGATTGCAGCAGATCGTTGTACTCGATGTGCTCGCGCGTGTGCATCGCTTCCTGGCCGATGAAGCCCGCGACCTGCTTCTTCAGCTCGGGATCATGGATCTCGTCGCGGTAGTTGCGCACCGAATCCATGAAGAAGCGCTCGCCCGCCGGGAACAGCAGCGACAGTGCGTTCATGAAGTGCGTGACGGGCGTGCCCTGGACGTGCCAGTCGTGCGCGCGATCGGGGGGCAGCGCGAAGCGGATGTCGCGCCGGACCGGCATCAAATGCGGTGTCGTCATGATTGCTCTCCTCCCTGGTTGCCTGCGTTGTTGTACGTTGCGTGCACGGGCGCCGGCGTCGCGCGGCCCGCGCGGCGGCGCGCGCGGGCGCTCTGCAGCTTCGTCGCGAGCACGACGAGCGACTGATACGCGGCGGGCAGCGTGCGCGCGAGCCAGTCGGCGCCGCGCGCGTCGCGGCCGATCAGCACGCGGCGCTTGTTCTTGCGCACGCCCAGCAGGATCACGCGCGCCGCTTCGTCGGCCGTCGTGATGAAGAACTTCTCGAAGTCCGCCTTGCCCTGCTGCTCGCTCTCGACCATGAAGCCGACCATGTTCTGCGCGAGCCGCGCCGATTGCGCGATGTTCGTGCGGATGCCGCCCGGATGCACGCAGGTCGCCGACACGCCGCACTTCATCAGGTCGAGTTCCTGGCGCAGCGACTCGGTGAAGCCGCGCACCGCGTACTTCGTCGCGTTGTAGCCGCTCATGCCCGGCTGCGCGAAGATCCCGAAGATGCTCGACGTGTTGACGATGTGGCCTTCGCCGGATGCCTTCAGGTATGGCAGGAACGCTTTCGTCCCGTGGACGACGCCCCAGAAGTTGATGTTCACGATCCACTCGAGATCGCTGTATTCCATCCCGTCGATCGTGCTCGACAGCGCGACGCCTGCGTTGTTGAAGACGAGGTTCACGCGGCCGTGCGCAGCGGCTGTTTCGTCGGCCCAGGCGTGCATCGCGGCGCGGTCGCCGACGTCGAGCACGCAGGTCGTTACGCGCACCGACGGCGCGAGCGCGCGGACGATCCGCTCGGTCTCGGCGAGGCCGACCGCGTTCTTGTCGGCGAGCGCGACGTGGCAATGCTGTTGCGCGAGCTGCACCGCGAGCGAGCGGCCCATGCCCGAGCCGGCGCCCGTGATTGCAGCGACTTTGTTGGAAAAGGATTTCATGTCGTAGGCTCGTGTGGTGTCTGGGCTCAGGCGGTCGTCTCGGCGGAGGTCGTCGCGACGACGGCGTTCGGCAGCGTCGGCGCCGGCTGCGCGTTTTGACGCGGGTTCGCGTAGTACGCGTGGTAGTCCGCCATCGAGAAGAACGCGGTTTCCTGCCGGAAGCGCCACGTGAAAGTCGGCCACAGCGTCGTGTTCTTGCCGTTGCGCGGATCGAGATACCAACTGTTGCAGCCGCCCGTCGACCAGACTGCGCTCTTCAGCTTGTTCTGGATGCGATTGTTGTATTCGAGCTCGACGAGCGGACGGACTTCGATCGCTTCCGCGCGCTCGGTGCGCATCGCCTTCAATGCGCCGAGCACGTACTCGATCTGCGACTCGATCATGTAAACCATCGAGTTGTGGCCGAGACCCGTGTTCGGTCCCATCAGGATGAACCAGTTCGGATAGCCGGGGACGGTCGCGCCGAGATACGCGTGCAGGCCGTCGCGCCATGCGTCGACGATGTCGACGCCGCCGCGCCCGACGATCGTGCCGCGCGGGAATGGGTTGTTGATCTGGAAGCCCGTGCCGTAGATCAGGCAGTCGACTTCATGGCGCTTGCCGTCCGTCGTGACCACCGCGTTTTTCTCGATCCGCTCGATGCCCGTCGTGACGACGTCGACGTTCTTGCGTGTGAGCGCCGGGTAATAGTCGTTCGACATCAGAATCCGCTTGCAGCCGATCGTGTAGTCAGGTGTCACCGCGGCGCGCAGCTCCGGTTCGGAAATCTGCTTGCCGATGTGGCGCAGCGCGAGCTTCTGCACGAGCTTCATCGTCGACGGATGGATCGCGAAGCCGAGCACGCGCGATTCGAGCATCCAGTAGAGACCGCCGCGCAGCAGCTTCTGCGTGAACGGCAGATTGCGGAACAGCCATTGCTCGAAGCCGCTGACCGGGCGGTCCGGCTTCGGCATGATCCACGGCGGCGTGCGCTGGAACAGCGCGAGGTTCGCGACGCGCGGCGCAATCTGCGGGACGAACTGGATCGCGCTCGCGCCCGTGCCGATCACGGCGACGCGCTTGCCTTCGAGCGGATAATCGTGATTCCAGTCCTGCGAGTGAAACGTCTCGCCCTTGAACGTCTCGATGCCGGGGATGTTCGGATACGCGGCGCGCGACAGCCCGCCCATGCCGGATACGAGCACGCGCGCGGACACGCGCTTGCCGTTCGCGAACGTCAGGTGCCAGCGATGCGCGGTCTCATCGTAGGTCGCATTGGCGAGCTCGTGGTTGAAGCGCAGATGCGAGCCGACGTTGAAGCGCTGCACGCAGTCTTCCATGTACGCGCGGATTTCCGGCTGCGGCGCGAACATGCGCGTCCAGCGCGGATTCGGCGCGAACGAGAACGAATAGACATGCGACTGGACGTCGCACGCGCAACCGGGGTAGTGGTTGTCGCGCCAGGTGCCGCCGACCGAGCTGGCTTTCTCGAACACCGCGAAATCCTGGTTGCCGGTCTGCCGGAGGCGAATCGCCATGCCGAGCCCGGAAAAACCGGTGCCGATGATGGCGATATCGATGGTTTCTTCGTGCTTTGTGTTGTCGAGCGGACCGAAAGACATATTGCGCGCGTTCATCCAAGCGTCTCCATTTTGGCTCATTTTTTACTGTTACATTGATTGATGTAACCATAGATCGTGAGAGCCGAAACCGCAAGCCGGGTAGACACAGCCCTCTAAGCGCGGGATTCAACGGATGCCGACGCCCGCCGGATGCGCTTGCGCGGGAGAAAGCGCGGTGGAGCAGGGAATCGCCATGCTGCGTCGCAAAATCGCGTGCGATCCCCAACAGATTAAGGATTGCGACGCGGATTCGATTAATTTGATTTGCGGCGCAGCACGCCGAACGCAATAGTCAATTGCGCGACGGCATAAAAACCCCAGATGAAATAATCGACGCCGGAAAACGCGCCGAGAAAACGATCGATGCCGATCAGCGCGTCGGAGGCGACGAACACGAGTGCGCCGATCGCGACCTGCGGGCCGGGTGTGCGGGCGCACAGCGCGAGGCTTGCCATCGCGACGAGCACGGCGATGTAGACGGCGACCGGCGCGGCGAGCGCGGCGAGATGGGGAAAGAACGCGGCGTAGAGCGCGGGTGCGGCGATCCACAGAGCGACGAGCGCGGCGGCGCGCAGTCCGCTCGGCGCGGCGCGCCACGGCGCGAACAGCGCGCAGTACGCGAGATGCGCGAGCAGGAACGCGCCGAGGCCGGCGACGAACGACGGCGGCCATTCGGAAAGCGCGAGCAGCACGTCGCCGAGCATGGACGCGGCGAATGCGATGCCAAGCCAGGCGCGCTCGCGCGCGAGCGGATGCTGCAGCGCTGCGAGGAACAGCAGCGCGCCGAGCGCGGCTTTCGCGGCGGGCTGGCCGGAATAGGGCGCGTGGCCGAGCGACAGCCCATACAGCAGCGCGGCAAGCGCGGCGGCGAGCCAGAGGCCGCGCGTGCGCGGGGGCAGGTTGGACAACACGATCGGGCGGTCTCCTCGCACGCAGCTCGTTATCGGGTGCGCGGGCGGCGTCGCGGTCGACGCACGATGTCCGCGCGGCCGTCCATTATCCGCAAGAAGACGTTATCGGGGACGGACGAATCCTTCTAACCGGGCTGCGGGCGAGGCGCTGCGCCTATTTCGCCGCGAGCGCGGCGGCGTTCCGGTCGGTCCAGACGTTGTCGCCGACGGTCAGCTTCTGCGGGATCAGCTTCGCTGCGTGAAACGCGTCGGCGACGCCCTGTTGCGACGCGACGATCTTTCCGTCGAGCGGCGCCGCGCCGTACGGCACGCGTTTCATCCAGGTCTCGACGAGCGCCTGATCGAGGCCGATTTTCGGCGCGATCAGCGCGGCGGTTTCGGCGGGATGCGCGTTGATCCACTGGCCGGTCTCGCGCAATTGCTGCAGCACCGCGCCGACGATGTCCGGATGCCGGGTCGCGAAGTCGCGCGTCGCTTCGTAGAAGTTGTAGGCGGAAGGCAGGCCCGTGTAGTCGGCGAGCGTGCGCGCCTTCAGCGCCTGCTGCGCGGCCGCATAGTACGGGTCCCAGACGACCCAGGCGTCGACGTTGCCGCTCTCGAACGCGGCGCGCGCATCGGCGGGCGGCAGATAGATCGGGCGAATCTCGTCGTAGCGCACGCCGGCCTTCTGCAGCGCCTTCAGCAACAGGTAGTTCGCGCTCGATCCCTTTTGCAGCGCGACTTTTCGGCCTCTCAGGTCGGCGACGGTCTTGAGCGGCGAATCGGCCTTCACGATGATCGCCTCGTTGTGCGGCGACGGCGGCTCCGCGCCGACGTAGACGAAGCGCACGCCGCTCGCCTGCGCGAACACGGCGGGCGGAGCGCCCGTGTAGCCGATGTCGATGCTGTCCGCGTTCAGCGCTTCGAGCAGTTGCGGGCCGGCCGGGAACTCGAACCATTTGACCGCGTAGCCGAGCGGCTTCACCCGCGTCTCGAGCGAGCCTTGCGCCTTGACGACAGCGAGCAGTCCCGCTTTCTGATAGCCGACGCGCAGCACCTTGCCGCCCGCGTCGTCCTGCGCGAAGGCGGCGACGGTGACGAGCGACGCGAGCGCGGCGGCTACGGTTCGGGGAATCCAGCGGGCAGGGCGAATCATCGGCAATCTCCACGACGTTGAACGAAACGGGCGGCGCGCACGCCGCTCGGGTCGGGAAATCGTCGCACAGGCGGTCGCCGGTGCGAACCAAGCATTGCCGATATCAATATGGCGCGCGCGTCTAACGTTTTTTCGGAGCGTCCTTCGCCGCGGTTCGTTCGAACCCGGACTCTCCGTCGCGCGCCGCCTGGGAACTCAGCTTCTTGTCGAGGATCGTCGCGACGCGGCCGCCCAAATAGGCGCTCGACGCCGCTTCGAGCGCCCGGTTCATCTCGCCTTCGACGAACACCGACGAGAGCGGACGCAGCCGCCAGATCGCGTCGACGAGCGCCGGCACGTCGGTCGGCGGCGGCAGCGAGCCTTCGTCGTAGCGATCGAGGCGGCGCACGACGAGCTCGACGAGCACGCGCGCGATCGCATCGAAATACGGCCGCGTGATGCTGATCGCGTCGAGCAGTTCGCGCGCCGGGATGCCCTCGCGTACCATCGCGGCCGCGGCTTCGAGGAGCGCCGGACTTTTCGCGACGAACGACATGCCGCGCCGCTCGAGCAGGCCGAGCTCGGCGACGCGCCCGAGCGATGCGGGCGTCTGCGGGCCGAACATCTGGATCAGCTGCGCGAGCGAGAAGGATTGCGGGCGCTCGTTGGACCAGCGGCCGCCGATCGCGTTTTCGAGCCCGAGGATCGAGCGCAGGTCGTGGCCGTCGTCGATCGCCTTGATCAGGTCTTGGATGTTCGACAGCGTGTAGCCGCGCGCGAGCAGATGATTGATGACCTTCAGGCGAGCGACGTGCGTGTCGTCATAGATGCCGACGCGGCCGCGTTTGCGCGGCGGTGCGAGCAGGCCGCGATCCTGATACGCGCGTACGTTGCGCACCGTCGTGTCCGACACGCGCGCGAGCTCGTCGACCGTGTATTCGTTCAACGTCGACGCGTCCGGGGCAGCGTCGGCGGGAGTGGTTGGGTTCGATTTCGGCATGCAACGATTTTAGCGCGACCGAGCGCTTCAGTGCGAGGCGTCGGCGTCGGAGGGCGGTTTTTGTGCGCCGTCTCCGAGCACTCGCTGCATCAGCGCGGTGTCGATCCAGCGGCCGTGCTTGAAGCCCACGCCGCGCAGCGTGCCGACCGGCTCGAAGCCGAGCGCGCGATGCAGCGACGTCGAGCCGCCGCTGCCGCCGTCTGCGACGACCGCGATCATCTGCCGCCATGGCCCCGCTTCGCAACGCTCGATCAGCGCGGCGAGCAGCACGCGGCCGATGCCGCGGCCGCGGTGTGCGTCGTTCACGTAGATCGAATCTTCGATCGCGTAGCGATAGGCGCTGCGCGGCCGATACGGCGTCGCGTACGCGTAGCCCGCGACGACGCCGTCCAATTCGGCGACGAGATACGGCAGGCCGTGCCGCAGCACCGCTTCGCGTCGCGTGCGCAGATCGTCGACGGAAGGCGGCGTCTCCTCAAACGACGCGACGCCCGTCACCACGTGATGCGCGTAGATCGCCCGGATTGCTTCGAGGTCGTGCTCGGCGGCGTCGCGGATGATGGCGGTGGAAAGGGTGGGCGCGTCGGAGGCTTTCATCGCAAAACGGGGCGGGAGTGATGGAATCGATACTATGCGCGCCTTCAAAAATGTCCGCAAAGCGAGGGACGCGATCGCGCGCAGCCGGAATTTCCGGAGATTGCGCGCGCAATGGGCGGTCATTCATGTTTCGATTTTCCAGCGGCGGCGAAGACGACTCGATTCGATCGATGGTGCCTTGCGATTTCGCTTAACGCCGTCGACTGCCTTATAATCCGCGGCCGTTCCGAGACGCGCGGCGTGCAGCGGGAAACCGGCGTTGTCGTTCGACACGAACGCGTCACGAAAAAATGCCCGCGATGATTTGAACGAAATGAATAAACAAAACAGCAAACCGGCCGAACTTCAAAAGAAGAACGATGCGCGTCGCAAGCCCGGCGCGCGGGCCGCGCTCCTCGACAACGACAACATCGTATACGCGCTGCATGTCGGCCACGAGCTGAAGTTATTCCCGCAGCCGTGCAAGCGGGACGCGAAGTGATCGACCGGGCCGCCGCGCGCGCAGGCGGCTCGAGTCACGCTTTTTTCCTGAACGGCACGTCTTCGACGAACCACGCGAGCGCGAATGCGATCGCAATCACCGCCGCTGCACACAGATAGACCGTGTGCAGCGAGCTCGCGAACGCGTGCAGATACGCGCCGCGCACCGTGTCGGGCAACTGGCGGACGGCCGAGGGGCCGAGCGACGGCGGCAGCTCCGCGTCGGGCGGCAGCGCGGCCGCGAGTCGCGCGTGCAGCCCGTTCGAGAACAGCGCGCCGAACGCGGCGACGCCGAGCGAGCCGCCGATCGAGCGAAACAGCGTCGCGCCGGACGTCGCGACACCCAGATGCCGGAACTCGACCGTGTTCTGCACCGCGAGCACGATGACGGGCATCACCATGCCGAGTCCGCCGCCCAGCAGCGCCATGTACAGGTACATCGCGCGCAGCGGCGTGTCGAGCGACAGCGTCGCGAGGAGCAGCATCGCCGCGCCGGCGACGAACGTGCCCGCGATCGGAAAGAGGCGATACTTGCCGAGCTTCGTGATGAGCCGCCCGCTCGCGATCGACGTCGCGAGTATCCCGCCCATCAGCGGCAGTAGCTGCATGCCGGCCTTCGACGGCGTCGAGCCCTTGACGACCTGCAGATAGAGCGGCAGGAACGTGACCGAACCGAACAGCGACAGACCGACGACGAAGCCGATCAGGCTGCACAGCACGAAGGTCCGGTGGCGGAACAGCGCGAGCGGCATGATCGGCTCGGCGGCGAGGCGTTCCTCGTAGACGAAGCCCGCCGTCGCGACGAGGCCGAGCGCGAGCGTGAGCCATAGCTGCGGCGACGACCACGGCAGGATCGTGCCGCCCTGGCTCGTGAACAGCACGACGCAGGTGAGTGCGGTCGCGAGGAACGCGGCGCCCGCGTAGTCGATCCGATGCCGCACGTGCGCGGTGTGCGGCTTGAACGCCGCGCCAATCACCGCGAACGCGAGCGCGCCGAGCGGCAGATTGATGTAGAAGATCCAGCGCCATGACAGGTGCTGGACGAGAAACCCGCCGAGGAGCGGCCCGATCACCGTCGCGATTCCGTACACGCCGCCGAACATCCCCTGAAAGCGGCCGCGCTCGTCGGGCGGGATCAGATCGGCGATCGCCGCCATCGTGACGACCATCAGCCCGCCGCCGCCGAGCCCCTGCAGCGCGCGCAAAACGATCAGTTGCGTCATGTCCTGCGCGAGCCCGCACAGCGCCGAGCCGACGACGAACAGCACGATCGCCGCCTGCAGCACGATCTTGCGCCCGTACAGATCGCCGAGCTTGCCGTACAGCGGCAGCACGACGGTCGACGACAACAGGTACGCGGTGACGACCCAGGACAGCTGCTCGAGGCCGCCGAGCTCGCCGACGATCGTCGGCAGCGCGGTCGACACGATCGTCTGATCGAGCGCCGACAGCAGCAGCACGAGCAGCAGCGCGGCAATCGTGAGCCGCACGGACGCGCCCGGGCGGCCGGCGTCGGCTGGGGCGGGCAGCGCGGAGGATTCGGTAGGCATAAGGCGTCGTTTCGTCGTTGGGGGCGACACGGAATGTAGGAACAATCGATTGACTAGTCAATATCTGCTTCGTCACAACATATTCCAGCGGTTACGAACCGTGACGGCGGCCGTCGGGCGGCGCGCCGCGGCAAGTCGCCGCAGCGCTTGATGCGTCTCAAGTTTTCAGGCGCGGGGCCGTAATACCGGCGACTGTCCCCCAAACCGACGGCTACCACTTACGGCTTTTCCTGGTCATGAACGCTTTTTTTTCCCGCTTTTCGATTCGCACCCGGATCTTCTCGACGCTCGGGCTCGTCGCCGTGCTGCTGACGATCACGGGCGTGATCGGCTTCTTCAGCATGCAGAACTCGAACGCCGCGCTCGACGACGCGTACACGCGGCAACTCGCGGCGAAGACGGCGCTCGCGTCGTCGAGCCTCAACCTCGCGATCACGCGCACGACGCTCGATCGCGTGATCCTGCATCCGGAGGCGCCCGACACCGCGAATACGATCGCGAAGGCGGAGCAGTACCTGGCCGCGTCGGACCGCGGCTGGCGCGATTATGACGCGCTGCCCCGCAGCGACGACGAGAAGGCGCTCGCCGGTCAGGCGAACGCCGCGCGCCGCGCGCTCGTCGACGATGCGCTCAAGCCGATGATCGACGCGCTGAAGGCGGGCCGGCACGACGATGCCGATCGTCTGATGATGACGGTCGCGCCGCCGCTGTCGGTTGCGTGGACGAAGGCGACAACCGCGCTCGACGACGCGCGCGCAGCGTACGGCAAGGCGGCCCACGGCGACGCCGAGCAAATGTACGTGTGGCTGCGGCTCGCGCTCGGCGGCGGGATCGTGTTCGGTCTCGCCGCATGCCTCGGCTGCGCGATCGGCCTGCATTTCGCGATCTCACAGCCGCTCGTGCGGATCCTCACGCACCTGCGCCGCTTGTCTGACGGCGATCTGACGACCGAACTGCGCTGGACGTCGCACGACGAAATGGCCGAGCTCGTGACCGGCCTGACGACGATGCAGCGCAGCCTGTCCGACACGGTGCGCAAGGTGACGGACGGCTCCGAGTCGATCGCGACCGCGACGCGCCAGATCGCGGCCGGCAACACTGACCTGTCGCAGCGCACCGAGGAGCAGGCGGCCGCGCTGCAGCAGACCGCGGCGAGCATGGAGCAACTGACCGCGACGGTGAAGCAGAACGCGGACAACGCGCGCGAAGCGCAGAACTGCGCCGACACCGCGACCAACATCGCGACGAAGGGCGCGACGGTCGTGGGCGAGGTGGTCGGCACGATGGCCGAGATCGATCAGAGCTCGCAGAAGGTGGCCGACATCATCGGCACGATCGAAGGGATCGCGTTCCAGACCAACATCCTCGCGCTCAATGCGGCGGTCGAGGCGGCGCGCGCGGGCGAACAGGGCCGCGGCTTCGCGGTCGTCGCGGGCGAGGTGCGCACGCTCGCGCAGCGCTCCGCATCGGCGGCGAAGGAGATCAAGGCGCTGATCGGCGAATCGGTCGAGCGGGTGGCGACGGGCTCACGCCTCGTCGGCTCGGCGGGCGACACGATGCAGGAGATCCAGCGCGCGATCGCGCGCGTGACGGGCATCATGACCGAGATCTCGGCCGCGTCGAACGAGCAGCGCGACGGCATCGAGCAGGTGAACCGCGCTGTGTCGCAGATGGATCAGGTGTCGCAGCAGAACGCGGCGCTCGTCGAGCAGGCGGCGGCCGCCGCCGCGTCGCTCGAAGAGCAGGCGGACGGGTTGCGCCGCACGGTCGGCGCATTCCGCGTCGCCTGACGTTTACGCTGCCCGATTTCCCGATATTTCGGCGCGCGGGACGGTTGATCCGTGCGTGCGTCCGGCCTCGCCTGACGCGATTCGGCGCCATCTTGCGTTAGCGCCCGTCATGCGGAGGGCGCGATCCGCTCCGCTGCCCGCCGCGACGCGACGACGATCAGCTTCATCGTCGCGCGCGTCGCGCCGACGAACAGCTTGCGCGCCGCGCGCGCGTCGAACGTGTCGAAGTCGACTTCGGTCAGGATCACGCACGGCGCCGCCTGCCCTTTGAAGCGATAGATCGAATCCAGCAGCACGTCGCCTTCCCGATATTCCGGATTTCCGAACAGGTCGTACTTGCCGGTGAAGCTTTTCACGCGGTGCGGGCCGAGCTGGTCGAGCGCCGTGAACGCCGAGCCCTCCCGTCCCCTGAACGACAGCACCGCGATGTCCTGCTTGCGAAAGCCGAGCGCCAGCGCATGCGTGACCGCGCGCTTCGTCGCGTCGATGCAGGCTTGCGCGGCGGATTCCGTGTCCGTCGCATCGTAAGCGGAGATCGAGATCTCCGATCCGCCGAACGGGCTGCCCGACGCGAGCTCGGTCGCGAGCGGCTCGACGCCGCCGACGACGTCGCGCACGTAGTCGAGGATGTCGCGCGGGCTCCGGTAGTTGGTCGTTTCCTTGAGCGTCACCCAGCCGGGCAGCGGCACGCTGTCGCGCATGTAGAGATTCTGAAGCGGATCTTCGAGCCACCACCCCGCGCCGCCCGGCGCGACGAGCCGCTCGAGCGCGGCCGCCCATGGCGGCTGGAAGTCCTGGCCTTCGTCGACGATCAGCGTATCGAACCGCCAGCGCTCGGCGACCGGCGTGTGCGCGAAGCGCGCTTCCAGTTGCGCGAACGCGTCGCGCGTGCCGAAGTCGGGCACGTGGCCGCCGTCGCGCGCGACCCAGTCGCAGAGCTGGTGGTAGTTCGCGATCTTCGCGCCTTCGGGCGCGATCCGCGCGACATGATCGGCGAGCGGCCGGTTGAAGCACACGTACAGCACGCGCTTGCCCGCCGAGATCGCGTCGCGCATCGCCTGCACCGCGAGCTGCGTCTTGCCGGAGCCCGCGGTCGCGATCACGCGCAGCCGGAATGGCGTGAACTCGAGCCGGCGCGCCCACGTGGCGAGGCCGCCCGACAGCCGGGTGACGAGTGTGTCTGCCTGGCCGACGAGCGCGCTCGTGTCGGGCGTCAGCGACAGCTCGTCCGCGAGGAAATGGTGGATTTTCGCGACGCTCGGAAAGGGCGGTTCGTCGGCGGGCAGCGCATCGACGATGCGCGCGGCGAATTCGCGCCTGCGCGTCGCGTCGACGATCCGCGCGGGCGCGACGCCCGCGATCGCCGGATTCTTCACCGTGTAGTCCGGGCAGTACAGCAGTTCCTCGACGCCGTACGCGCCCGCACCGAACGCGGCGGTGAGCCGCCGATGCAGGTTCTCGAGCGTGCGCGCGAGCTGGATCGACACGTTGCGTTCGGTCTGCAGATAGACCTTGGCGAGCCCCTTCGGGGTTTCGCGCAGGAAGCCCGCCTTCTGCTCGATCACCAGCACGCGTCCGGCCGGGCTCACGATCACGAAATTCGCTTCGCCGAACACCGAGAAATTCTGGTCGGCGCGCGTCCAGTGCACACCGTGGTAGACGGTGTAGGCGTCGGGCAGCATCCGTTCGAGCGTCGCGAGCGTCTCGCGCTCGCGCTCCGCCGCGCCCGTGGCGGCGAGGTTCTTCCAGTCGTCGGGAATGATGCGGGCCATGTCGGGTCCTGGCAGGGCGTGCGATGGGGAAGGATCGCCGGCTATTGTACGCAGGCGCGTGCGGGACGGGGCGCGCCGCAGTTCGCGGGACGCGATGCGAGTCGAACGAACGATCGGGCGCATGGGGGGGATCGATGTGTGCGGATGTGCGCGGCGAATGCGCCCGGCGCGCGCGGCGAATGCGCGGATCGGCGCGACATATCGTCGGCGGCGCGGAAATCGGGCGACGTGGAAAGAGGCAAGATGCCGCTGCCGATGCGCTCGCGCATGGGGCGCGATGCTTCTCGTCAGAAGCCCCAAAGTAACCAACATGTAACCAAATCCGAAGCAACCTGCCAGCCAAAGGTTTATGACGAAGTGCACCACGAACCATCATCATGAGTCCACCTGTACATTGGTGACACCCCTCCTGACGGCCCTCGCTGGGATTGCACACGGTCGAAAGACGCTCAGAAAAATCATAATGAGCCGCTATCTGGCAGCGGCGAGCATCGATTTCTACGTCAGGTTTCCTCCGAACAACTTGTGCGGCTGGGCAGGTGCGTCCCGTTTCATGTATCGCGTCCGGACGAGGACGGCATTTGCGCTGACGAACTCGTCGCCTTACCGTGCGCATCCGCCGCCTGCCTCTCTCAGATTTCGATATGCGAAACTGTTTGAGATGCAACGAGCTTCGGCGGCGGCGAACACATGCAGATACAAAGATCGTCGCTTAGCGCCACCTGCCGCCCATCCGGTCCCGTGCTCGAAATCCGTGGGCCATCGCACGCGATCTTGCCGACGGTTTTACACACCGGACACGACACCGGGTCGTGCTCATATGCCTGTTCGCGACCATTCAGCAGATCGCCTCCATCGCCTCCTTGGACGATGCCGCCGACTGTCGTCAGGTCGCCTTTCACAATGTCATATCGCCGCATCTCGTTCTCGCTCAGACCGCGCCCGGACGCAATCGCAAGCTATTCAGCAGCGTGTCCCACGTTTGCAGCGCGCCAGCCTCGTCCACGGGCGATGTTGCCTGATCCGGCGGCAGGTCGGGAGAGGGAGCACCAAGCAACAATTGGATTGCTGTATGCGGTCTCGCGAGCGTGCTCGGGTCGCCCGGAGCCAGCAGGTAGAAACGATACGACGTAATCGGGCCATCCTTCAGTTCGAACAGTACTTCCTCGCCGTCCACTCCGCCCACCGTGCGCTTGCCTTGGCGCAAGATTCGATAGCTCCCACCGCCGGCAACCCGATCCATCTGCGCACGGAGTTCGGGTAAGGTCTTGGTCAAGGGTTTCCCTTGATCCTGCCTGACGGAATCACGCATCTGGATCACCAACAGCGCTGGCCGTCCGGGCATCAGCGCGAAGGACTGGCTCACTTCTTCCGGATACGTGGATGAGCCCGTCACGATTCCGCCATCAAAGCAGAAACCCGATTCCGTTGGTACCGACCAGTTATCGCGTGCTTTTATGCGCCGATAAACATCCCTATAGATTCCATCCGCGTCATTAAGGGCCGTTTCGCCGATGCTGCCGGTTGTATGAAACAACGTATGGTTATCGTAAAGATATCCCTCGGTGTGGAATGGCAGGCTAACACCTTTTGCTACCCCTTTCTGAAATACAAAGACCTTCGAGTCCTTCGTTGGTGAAATCGTCTTTTCCAGCCATGAGAACCCCGTTTTTTCTTCCAGATTTATAGGGTTGACACGCTGTTTGGATTTCAGGTCTTTCTCTAAATTTTCGACTTTTGATTGGTAGACATCAAGCGATGTTTTGTACTGCGTTTCGAGTTTCTCGCCCCGAAACTCATATCGTTGATTGGAAATTTCACTTGTCGCGGGCCGGTTGAATACGAAACGGCCAACACACCACGGACGCGGTTTGGACAACAAGGGATTGGTCACCGTTGGTTCTCCGGAATAGGTTATTGAACTAGCGCACACACCCGCCACCACAATCAGATTTCGTGCAATACGAGTCAGCATGACGGCTCCGGTACCTCTTGTGCAATTTGTACAATGCTATAGAGCAACGCCCATCGGGTCCACGGATGGTTATAGCTGAACTGATGTTCGTAGCCACCTTGATTGAACACCATCTGTACACCCGGAGCTGCACCACCACTTGCACTACTTGCAGGGGCTTCCGCCGACCATACCGGTACAGTACCGTCACCTGGAGCGATGCCGTTCTTTCTTGGATCAGTCGTTGTGCTACCTGGAGGGAGCTTCGCCACTTTCTGCACCTCGAATTCGACGGTCAGCTTGCGTGACTCGAGATAGATGCGTAGGTTTCCCTTACCCGAATCCGAATTGGGATCGACATGCAAAAAGGTCGCGGCACGCAGTTCGTCTTCTGTCACATCGGCCGGCAGGTTTCCGGTCCACATCACCGTGCCCCATCCCAATAGGTCTTCAAGCTTTTCGCCCGACTCGATAGCTGGCTTACCTTTTTCGCCGCTCGGCCTAGATTTTTCTCTCGACTCAAGTCCGCCATCCGCATAAGAAATATACGTTTTCTCGTGGTAAGCATCTTTGATTTTACTTTGCCTAGTTACAACATCCAGCATGACATCTTTGAAACTGCTAAAAATAGTCTCTTTATTTCCCTTTGATTTCAGGCGTTCGTTCACAATTCCAGCTGGGTCGAGCAATGATGCATCTGGTACCAACCCATACCACTGTGAATTTGCGTAAATATCGCCGTATGCATTGCCGTCTTTCGGTAACTGCATTACCGGATCACCATTGATCCGCGCAAATATCCACCACGGCTCGCCCTTGTGATAATCCGGCATCGGCAATAGCTCCAACGGCCCCGGTGCATTCGCTGCAACCGCCGTGAACTCCGCCGCGTTGTTCCCGACCAAGCTGCCGTTGATGAAGCCTTTCAACACGCCCTCGTTACCGGCTCCGGTCCTGAACCGCTTCGCCGCAATCGGCGCACCCGTTGCGGGCAAGACGTTGTGAAACACCCCATACATCAGGTTCCCCGCACCGTGCATCGCGATCGCCATCCGCGCTACCAGTCCGCCCATCGAGTGCGTCAGAATGATCGCCTTGTCGGTATGGTTCTCCGCAATGATTTCCTTGATCCCCATCAGGCGCGTAATCTTCTTGGTCTTCGGATCTTTGTAATCAGAGCCGTTCACGACGTCGAATCCGGATTTCTCGTTCGATTGCAGCCAGTTATAGCCAATCGCATAGACCCGATATCGGTACTTGATAAAGCGATTAAACGCGTCCGATTCGGCATCGATCGCTTGCCCCTTGCCCTGCGCCCCTGCTTCAATCGCCCCATAGTCGGCCGGTTCGGTTCCAAGCAACGGCTTGAGCGCCCACGTCTTACCCGTTGGGTCGGGCGTCACCCAAACACCATGCGGCTTCCCCATGAACTTCGGCCGATTGAGTTGTTCTTCCAACCAAGCCAAAACCGGGTGATAGCTGGTCCGATGTATCGACCCCCAGCCCCGACGGCGCGCTTCCGCCTCGTCCACGTACTGCTCCGGGCTATCGTTCTTGCCATGTTTGCCGGCGTTGATCGGCCCATGCGGCGTCACTGCCGCCTTGGTCGGATCGAACTGCGTTTCGCGCGTGGACGAGCCCTTGAACCACAATCCAAGCAGCGCGGGAAGTGCGCCCAAGTCCCCCAGCATCCCGTCCGTGTTCGGTGCGAAGAACATCTCGTCGCCGGTATCGGTGTTCGTCAAGAGCGAGCCCATGACGCCCGGCAGGAAGATCACCGGAATGATGGGTCGCACGTCGCACAACAATTCCTTGCTGCGCGTGTCGCTCGCTGGCGTCAACGTAAAGTGGCCGTACGACGATCCATCCGGGGCAGTGCGCCCCATCACCTGCACGACCTCTTGCTCGGCAGGATCGCCATCGGACGGCGCACCGCCGCCCGCGTTGTCAGTTTGGTTATCGCTCATCGCGTTTCACTTGAATCATCTCGTTTGATGTTGGATGTCATGCTGACGTGTCGTCCGCACTCGGAGTAGGGCGCAAAGCGTGGAGTTTCAGCGACTCGACATCCTCGTTCTTCTGCTCGGCAATGTGTCCCAATTCGTTCGTCATGCCTTTGATGCGTGTGCCGTCGCCGCGCACAATCTCGTACGGATGGTTTTTCATCACTTCGCCCGTGATTTGATTTCGCAGTACGTATGGATCATTGAATTTCGCCTGCGGCAAGCTGTTCAGGTGCTGAGCGACGGAACTCGGCCCCTGACGGCTGAAGGATGCCGACTTGACCGTGCGCGGGCCTTGTGTCCCGTCCTCGATTCCGCCAGCCGTCCACCGAGTGTACGAACCGCCGGCCTTGATCCAGATTTCATCGGCATCGAGCACGATGCGCTTGGCCTTCATCATCACGTCTTTGCCCGCGTTGATACTCACGTCGTCAGTATTGGCCGACAGCTTGATCGGGCCTTTCGCCGTGACAAAGAACGCGCCAAATTTCTGCGCGAAGAAGCTGAGTTTTTCCGCGGCCGCCACGATCATCGATTTGCCCGTCGCAACATGGGTATTGCCGTTACTGACGATATTCGCCTCGCCTTCGGCAACGATATGGGCCGATCGGTCCGCCACGAGTGCAAGGTCTTTCGGCGTCGATACCAGAATGTTGGGCTGCGCAAATCCGTTCGCGTTGCCCGTGCCGCCGCCGGCCGTCACGCCGCCGGACGTTGAGCCTGATACCGCGTACTGAATCTCCTTCGATAGCCCCTTGAGCGCGTCTTGGCCCGCTTGCAGGGTTTCCGCCTGCGCGGTCGTGCTCGCACTCGATAGGGACTCGACCAGCATTCCCGCCTGCTGCAACTGGGTTCGCGCCTCGTCTGCGCTCATTTGCTCGTCGTCGTAGCCCTTCGCATGCGTGCTGATCGATAAGCCCTTGCTCGCGCTAACCGCACCGAACTCGTCTGCGTGCAGTGCGAAGCCCGAACCTAGATATCGGCCGCGCGTGTTGCCGTCCTGCTGAATCAGATAGCCTTGCATCAGTGCAGCATAGCTCTTGCCCGTGTAGCTGATGATCCGCGTGCCGCTTTGATGCGTGGCGTCGTCGTGGACAAATGCGTTGTATGCGCCCGTGCCGCCAAACCCTTGCGACTGGAATCCCGACAGCAGAACATTCGAATGCCATTGCGAAGGGGTCGTGCCGCCGTTGACGCGCCCCAAAATGAACGGCTTGTCGCAATCGTTTCCCCAATAAGCGACGAGAACCCATTCGCCGGCTCTCGGCACGTGAACCGATCCATAGCCGTTACCCGTATCGGCCTGCATGGCCGACAGCAGCGGCGACGATCCGAACGTGCCGTCTGGATTCTTCCGGTCCCACGCGAAATGCACGCGGACCTGATTGCGTTCATTCGTCCACGCCTCCATCCCTTCTTGCGTGACGACGATGGCATGCTCAATCGTCATCGGCGGCTTCCGATGCACAAGCGGGCTACGATATTCGACGCTCGTCTCCTGCGCTTCAACCTCCATCACGAAGAAGCCCGTCGTGCCATCCTGCACGTGCCCCGGCGTCGTGAAATGCGTATCATGTACCGCCTGCTGCTCGGCCAGTGTCGCACGCAGACTACGCGGATATTCGGTCACCTGCTGACCAATCGGCACGTTGTTTTCGATAAACCAGCGCGCCTCGATCACGAGGAATTCCCGCTTCTTCGGGTCACCGTCCGCATGGCGCGGATGGTTGTTCAAGGTGAACCGTAATCCCGCATCGAGCCACCGTAGACCACTGACGCCGAAATACCGGCGCGCGCGTGATTCCCAGACTTGCACGCGGCGATGCGCACGCGCCTCGCCGCTGTCCGTGTCGGCATAACCGTAGGCAGTTGGCTCGTAGATCGTCATCGGAGCGCGCGGAATGCCACGTATGTACCTGTGTCGCCCATCGTCTTCTACATAGGTCGTCGATGGCAACGCGCTGCTCGCCTCAAAATGCGAGGCTGGCCGTTTGTAATCGAACGAGCGGGATATGAATTGCAGGCTCTGCATCGTCTGCATGATCACCCATTGCGTGAACCCGTCGGCCTCGTGGTCGGTATTGCCACGATAGTATTCGGCTGGTTTTGCCTCCGGCAGTGACGACACGCCATCCAGAATGACGAGCGTCGTCTTTGGCGGCTCGCCTTCGCTCGTTGGCTCATGTACCCAATAGAAATACCAACCTTCTTCTTCGAGAAGGCGGTGTACAAAATGCAGGTCGGACTCGCTTTGCCGGCACCACGAGCGCACAACCGGCTCACGCGTCAGATCGAAGCGGAACCGTCCCCGAAGCTGCGGATACCGATTGAGTATTTCCGAAATGATTTCGCGCGCATCTTTTTCGAGCCATCCCTCGTCGTTGCGGGAATAGCTCAGGAAAATCAGGGCAGAGGAAAATTCGAGCTGGTACGTTGATAGACCGCCGTCCCCGCCCAGATAGCTGACCTGATGCACAAAGCCGTGCACCGGACGATAAACCGGATCGGCATACAGCGTAGTCCGCTGCTGAATCCAAAGGGTAACGGGGTGGTGCATCAACGAAAGCAACGCGGTGTCGTCGTTCAGCGATGCAACATCGACCGTCCAGTGGTAGTCGCCGCCGATGCCGGACGATCCGCGCGCCCGCAATGGAATCAAAGCGTTTTTGCCGAGCGGGGTGTTCAGCATCAACAGCCGGTCACGCTGAAGCATTCCCCGGTGGACGGCCTCATAGAGGTCGCGATATTTCAGTTCCCCGAGCGTGGATGGTCTGAGTACCATTTTTCGTTATCCTTTCTCTGCGGTTCGACCGTCAAGAAAGTGACACGAGGACGGTCAGCCATGGCGACCGGGGTCGCTCGCGCGATTGTAGCTTACGTCAGACGAAACCAAGGGTTTGCCTCAGGACCATTTGACAATCCCATTCCCGGTCTTCGGTGGACATCTCTGCGCGCGTCGCGTAGTGCGCGATGATGCGGGCAAACAGGGTTGCAAAATCCTGAAGGGGTTCCACTGCATGCTGGACGATGCTTTCGAGTATCGCGATATCGCGGTTCAATTTGCCGTAGCGCCTGCCAAAGGTCGCAGCAGATTGGTCGGTCGCGGTGGATTGGTCGTCTTGCGTCACGCACTGGCTCTCTCTTGTCAGGAGTAGCCCGCGCCGACGACGACGAAAAAACGAGGGTGGGCGGGCACGATAACGGAGTTGGAAGACCAGGAACGATGAACTGAACCGGCAGACCCGAAGGTCTCTCCGCCACGGCCCCCGTGTGTCCGAAACGCGAAAGCTGAAGTACTGGCTGACGCGGTACTTTATCGAAGATGAGGGTAGGCCCCTCGCGATCGGCGCGCAGGCGCAGGTCACAAACCACCTCAAGCCGCGAGGGTAAAGGGCCCTGGTGGTGAGCGTTGAGGAAATGGCGGAGAGGACGCCGTCAGGTATGGATCGAAGAGACGAACGAAAGTGAACCGCTGGTGAAGCGTCGTAATGGTGATTGCAGCGTCGTCGAAACCGCGGGATGTGGGCTCCCGCGGGACAAGCTCAAGGGAGCTAATGCCGGTCAATTGCATTACATTGCTTTCACCTGCTCAATACACTTAAGTTATTGACAGTGCTTCACTATTCCTCGTTGTGCAATGTCATTCACCCCGATAAATATAGATGATTGGGGGCGCGCTGATGCCCGACATCCGCGCGCCGCCATCGTCACGCGCGCGACAGGCGCTTCGCGAGATCGGCGCTCAGGATCGCCATGCGGGCAGGCTTTTCGTAGCAGACGACGTCGTACACGCGGATCACCTCGCTGATTTCGGTCTCGCTCGCACGGCCCGTCAGCAGGTCGCCCGTCAGCACGAAGATCGGCGCGCCCGGATTGTCGGACGCGCGCACGGCCTGGATCGCATCGGCGGCGGTGCGGCCGTCGAACATCCATTCGGTGACGACCGCGTCGAACGCCTGGCCTTGCAGCGCGTCGACGAAGGCGCCGACGCTGCCGAAGCGGGCCGTCACGAAACCCTGCTCGTCGAGATAGCGGCAGACTTCGCCGGCGCTCACGCTGTCGGCGTCGATCACGGCGACGAGCAGCTTGTCGCTTTCCGCGCGGCGCGGATAGATTTCGATCTTGTGAACGTCGTACGCGTTTTGATAGAGAACGCCCGTGTGGCGCAGCACGCGCCAGCGGCCCTGCTGCTCGTAGGCGACGAACTCGGGACGCGCGCCCGCGTCGAGCAGCCCGCCGATCCACGCAGTGCACGGAATTTCGGCGATGCCTGCATACAGCACCGCGTCTTGCGCGCATGCGCCGACCATGCCGGGATCGAGGGCCTGCGCGCCGAATAGCTGCGCGGCGGGCTCGCCATAGGCTTCGGCGACTTTCTTGATTTGCGCGAGCGTCCAGGGACTGCTGCCGCGCAGCTTGCGATGCCCTTGGGAAAAGCTCAGGTCGAGAATTCGACACAGCTCGGTCGTCTGCTGACGCTTGCCGATGCCGTGACGGGTCATCAGTTCGCGTACGCGCTCGGCGACGGCAAGGGCATCCGTGGTGTTTGCTTCGTTGGCCATACTGCGGGAACGGATCGGATCGAGTGATTCAGAAGGGAGCGCCTCGAGGCGCACGGTACGGCATCGTTCGATGCCACCGGATGAAGCGAGCCGACCGGCCACGCGTGGAAGGGATAACTTTACCGCAAATATAAAGTTCGTTCTGCGCACTAGTGTGCGTTTTTCTGTGAAAGGTGTTTCGTGAGGTTACTGTGACGGGTTTTCGCCAATGGCGTTTTCGCCAGAACTTCCGATATGACCACAACCTATCCGCTTCACAAGACGCTCGCGCGCGCCGACGAGCCGTTTCCCACGCAGGCCGACGTCGTGATCGCGGGCGCCGGCATCATGGGCTGCGCGGCCGCCTATTATCTCGGGCTGCGCGGAATAAAGGCGGTCGTCTTCGACAAATCCCGCATTGCGGGACAGCAATCGACGCGCGCATGGGGCTTCGTGCGCCAGCAGGGCCGCGAGGCCGCCGAGGTGCCGCTGATGATGGCCGGCATGCGCCTGTGGGAAAGCCTCGAGCGCGAGCTCGGCGTCGATCTCGAATGGCGGCAGGGCGGCTGTCTCTATATTGCCGACGACGACGACGACTGGGCGTCGTTCGTGCAATGGATCGACGTCGCGCGCACACACGGGCTCGACACACGCACGCTCACGCGCGCGGAGATCGACACGCACGCGAGCGGCCTCGCCGCAACCGCGCTCGGCGGCCTCTACACGGCGAGCGACGGCCAGGCCGAGCCGCGCCGCGTTGCCGCGGCGTTCGCCGCACGCGCGGTCGAAGCCGGTGCGCGCTTCTTCGAAGGCTGCGGCGTGACCGCGATCGACACGTCGGGCGGCGCGGTGACGGGCGTCGTGACCGAGCGCGGCGTCGTGAAGGCGCGGCGCGTGATCTGCGCGGCCGGCGCGACGAGCTTTTGCCTGCTCGACGGCGTCGGCATCCGGCTGCCGCAGCAGGCGGTGCGCGGCACCTGCATGCGCACGAACGCGTTGCCCGCCGTGTCCGCATCGACGATCTGGGGACACGGCCTCGGCATCCGGCAGCGCGCGAACGGCGCGATCAACCTCGCCGACGACATGCAGGTCGACGTCGACGTCACGCTCGGCCACCTGCGCGGACTGAGCGTCTTCTTGCCCGAACTTTGGACGCAGCGCGAGAAATTCCGCTTTCATCTGAACGGCGCGGCGTGGCGCGATCTGACGACGCGGATCGCAGGCGGTGCGCCCGCGATCGAGCCGCGCGATCCGAATCCGCAGCCGAATCCCGCGCATGCGCCGCGCGCGCTCGCGAAGCTGAAGACGATTTTTCCGGCGCTGCGCGACGCGCAGATCGTCGAGGCGTGGGCGGGCCTCATCGACGTGCTGCCCGACGGCATTCCCGTCATCGACGCGCCGCGCGCGCCGGACGGACTCGCGATCGCGACGGGGTTCTGCGGGCACGGCTTCGCGATGGGGCCGATCGTCGGCCGCTTGCTCGCCGAGTGGGTCGATACCGGCGCGACGTCGGTCGATCTGTCCGCGTTTCGCGCGGCGCGTTTCGTCGACGGGACGATGCGGCGGCCGAGAAGCATGCTGTAGCGTCGATGACCGTTCGCGACGGCGAGCATGACAGCCGCGCCGCTGCGGGCGATGCCGGCGATGCGGCGGGCGTCAAACATCGGCAAATAGCGCGCGTTCGAGCACGACGTGCGGTGCGCGACGACGGTTTCCGCCGCGCGCGGCGTCGTCCGGCAGCGTAAAATCGCGACGCCCGGTTCTGGAGATAATCATTGGCATCGCCTTCCGATTACCGCAAGTCGCTGCGCTTTCGCCTGCGCAAGGCGCGCACGCCGTGGACGGCGCCGCGTCCGCGCACGCTGTTCATGCGGCCCGCCGCGTCGCCGCTGCGCACGCTGGTGTTTCGCCTCGCGCTCGTGATCGGCCTGTGCATGCTCGCGTTCCTCGTGCTGTATCTCGATCGGGACGGCCTGCGCGACTCGACGAAGAGCGCGCCGATGAGCATCGCGGACCTCGTCTATTTCACGATGGTCACGGTCGCGACGGTCGGCTACGGCGACATCGTGCCCGTCACCGCGCGTGCGCGCCTCATCGATGCGTTCTTCATCGTGCCGATTCGCATCGGCATCTGGTTCATCTTTCTCGGCACCGCTTATCAATTCGTGATTCAACGAGTCATCGAGGACTTCCGCATGAAGCGCCTGCAAAAGAATCTGCGCGACCACGTCGTGATCTGCGGCTACGGCCTGAGCGGCTCGATCGCCGTGCGCGAACTGCTCGAAAGCGGCGTCGATCCGGCGACGCTGATCGTCATCGACTCGCAGGAGCAGGCGCTCGAGGCGGCCGCGGCGCTCGGCGTGACGGGCCTCTGCGGCGATCCCGCGCAGGAGGATCTGTTGAAGCAGGCGCAGGTGCGCAGCGCGAAGGCGGTCATCATCTCGGTTACCGACGACCCGACCGCGATCCTGCTCACGCTGTCGGTGCGCAGCATCGCGCCCGATACGAAGATCGTCGTGCGGATCCAGGAGAACCTGTACCAGCGGCAATTGCGGCAGGCGGGCGCCGACGTGATCGTGTCGTCGACGAAGATCGGCGCGCTGCTGCTCGCCGATGCGGTCGAGAGCCGCTACATCGTGCCGTTCGTCAACGACATGCTGTCGACGCGCGGCCGCGCGACGCTCGTCGAGCGGCCGGCCGCCGTGCACGAGATCGGCTGCCTGTCGAATGCGGTGACGGGCGCGCTCGTCGTCGGGCTGGCTCGCGCGGGCAAGATCCTGTCGTTCTACGAAGATCCGCCGTGCCGGATCGAGGCGGGCGATACGCTCGTCGTGATCCAGTCGACGCGGGCGACGGAGCGGGCGGGCATCGACGTGGCGGACTGAGCGGACGCGTCGGGAACGGGCGTCCGGCCCGTCGCGCGTGCGTGCGCGGTTGGCGGCGCGCGGGTCTCGTGATGTCCCGATGCGCCGAATCGCGGAGGCTTCATTGGCTCGTTCGGCGGAGGAACGGTTCGCCGACCATTGGCCGATGCGTCGGCGCGATCAAGGCGATGCGCGACGCACGCGCACGCGCGCAGAAGCGTCGCGCGCCGATCGACTCGCCGCCGCGCCTCACGTGAGCAAACGCGCGCTGTTCCGGACTCGGCGCGAATCGGCCGATCCGAGATTGACAGTCAGTTCGCCGGCGCGGCGGCGAGATCGCCGGGCGCTGCGTCAGGCCCCATCGCGATCGATTCGCGTATGAGCGCGGCGAGCTTGTCGGCGTCGTGTTCGGGAATCCAGTGGGTCGCGTGCGGCAGCACCTCGAGCCGGTACGGGCCGCTCACGAAGTGCCGCGCCAGCTCGGCGCCGCGCCGCGACAACGCCGCATCCCGCGCACCCCATATGTGCAGCACGGGCACCGACACCTTGCGGGACAGATAGCCGGGCGGCGTCAGCGGGATCGCGCGGTACCAGTTGAGCGATGTCGTCAGCGCACCCGCGTCGACGATGTCGGTATAGACGGCGTCTACTTCGTCGCGCGTCATTCCGGTGCGCGTCAGCATTTTCTCGAACAGTTTGCGACCGCGCGTGACGAACAGCTCCGGCAGCTTCGGCAACTGGAAGAGGCCCATGTAGTACGAGCGGAACAACTGGTCGCTGCTCAGCATCGAGCGCATGAACGCACCCGAGTGCGGCACCGACACGGTCGTCAGCGTGCGCACCGCGGCAGGGTGCTGGGCCGCGAGCGCCCAGGCGACGGCCGCTCCCCAGTCATGGCCGACGACGTGGACCGGGCCGCCGCCGAGCCGCTCGATCAGCGCGACGACGTCGCCGACGAGGTGCGGCATCCGGTACGCGGCGACCCGGTGCGGGCGTGCGCCCGGCGAGTAGCCGCGCTGGTTTGGCGCGACGGTCCGGTAGCCGTCGGCGTTCAGCGCGGCCGCGACGCGCGCCCAGCACTTCGCCGTCTGCGGCCAGCCGTGCAGCAGCACGATGATTTTGCCGTCGATCGGGCCCGTATCGACGACGTCGAAAGTCAGTCCTTCATGATTGAACGAAGTCACGCGGCGCGCATCGGCATCATCCAAGGTCGGATCTCCTGATTTATGTCTTCGATATCCTGTCTTCGGCATTCGCGCGACGCGCGACGCAATGCGCAAGCCGTCGTCGTCGGCCTGTGCGGCGTGCGCTTGCACGGGCGTTCGCCCGTCGTCGCACGGGGGGCGCGGCGATGGGCGCAGGGCGCCGGCAGCGCGCGGCATCGAATGAGTCTAGGCTGCGGCTGTCGATTTGCCTACTGGATATTCGTGATGTGACTCATTGACCATCCGGAATTTGCTCGCGCGACATCTGGCGGCGCGCCGGACGGAAGCGCGCCGCCAAGGGGGCCCCGCAATGGGGGAAAACCTCGACCGCGAAGCGCCGGCGCCGGGATCGAAGCCGTGTAGCATCTGAGACGACCCGGAATCCACTACGAACATCCCTTTCGAGAGAGGCGCAGCATGAGCGAAGCAGACCGCGAGCAGGGCAAGGCGCGCCGGACGCAGGTGATGGGCGACGCCTTCGTCGAGCGTGCGATGAGCAACCTGGACGGCTTTTCGCGGCCGTTGCAGGATTGGCTGAACGAGCATGCGTGGGGCAGCACGTGGCAGCGCGGCGGCATCGATCTGAAGACGCGCAGCCTGTGCACGTGCGCGATGCTGGCGGCGCTCGGCCGCGGCCACGAGCTCAAGGGGCACGTCCGCGGTGCGCTGAACAACGGCGCGAGCCTCGTCGAGATCCGCGAGGTGCTGCTGCACAGCGCGCTGTACGCGGGCGCGCCCGCGGCCGTCGAGGCGTTCCGCAATGCGCGCGAAGTGATCGATGCGCTGGGGCTCGGCGTGCCCGATGACGGCGAATGACGGCGACGTGCGCCGCGTCGCCGGAATCGCGCATTGGGCTCGCGGCAGCGCCGACCGGCCGCGACGGCGGCGGCGGCCGTCTGCTTGCGGATCATCGCTGATCGTCGATACTGGAGTAGCCAAGTAGCCAAGTAGCCAAGTAGCCGAGACGACTGATCGACGCCGCAAGAGCACGAAGCCGAAGAGCAACACCGAACAACCAGCAAAGCCCCCGAACGGACCCACGAACCCGAAGCCGACGCTCCCTTCAGGAGGACAAACGATGACGACAGCGGTTTTCGACGCGGCGCAGACGTCGCGACTGACGCCGTTCGCCGAGCTGGTGGATGCATTGCGTACGGCCGCGCTCGACGCGGCCGACGGCCGGATCGCGAGCCCGGCGCGGCTCATCGTGCCGCTCAACGAAGGCGGCGTGATGCTGTCGATGCCCGCGTCGGCGTCCGATCTCGCGATCCACAAGCTCGTGACCGTGTGTCCGCGCAATCGCGGCGGCGATCGGCCGACGATCCAGGGACAGGTGAGCGTCGTCGATCCGACGACGGGCGAGCCGCTCTTCGCGCTCGACGGCCCGACTGTCACCGGTCGCCGGACGGCTGCGGTCACGCTGCTCGCGATCCGCACGTTCCTGCCCGCCGCGCCGCGCGACGTGCTGCTGATCGGCGCCGGCGCGCAGGCCGCGCATCACGTCGACGCGCTCGCCGCGCTGTTTCCCGGCTCGCGGGTGCGCGTGAAGGCGCGTACGGCCGCGCAAGCGGCGACGTTCTGCGAGCGATTGCGCGCGGTGCTGCCGACGCTCGAGCCGATCGACGGCGACGCGCCGCCCGATACGCTCGATGCGATCATCACGTCGACGACGAGCGCGACGCCCGTCTACGACGAGGCGGCGCGGGCGGGGCGGCTCGTCGTCGGCGTCGGCGCGTTTACGCCCGACGCGGCCGAGGTCGGCGCGCGGACGATCGCAGGAAGTGCGCTCTACGTCGACGATCCGGCGGGCGCGCGCCACGAGGCGGGCGATTTGATCGCCGCAGGCGTCGACTGGATGCGCGTGCATTCGCTTGCCGACGCGCTGCGCGCGAAAGAAGCGGCTGCGCCTGCATCCGCCGAGGCCGTACCGGGTACGCCGGTATTCTTCAAGAGCGTCGGCTGCGCAGCCTGGGATCTCGCCGCGTGCCGCGTCGCGCTCACTTCACGCACTCGAGCGTGTACTTGAGCGCCGGGCCGATCAGGCGCCGCCACACGTCCCACGTGTGCGCGCCGCCGACGATCCGCAGCGCGGCCGGATTCTGCGCGCGCCGCAGGTTCGTGTAGAGCACGCTCGACTCGGCCTGGATCGACAGGTCGTCGTCGCCCGCCGCGATGAACATCCGCAGCCGCAGCGGCTGCGCGAAATAGCTGCGCCACAGCGCCGGGTAGTTGAGCTCGTGCCAGACCTTCGGATCGAACTGCTTGTCGCCGAACACGCCGACGTAGCGCGCAGCCGAGCTGGCGGGCGGCTCGTTCGCGTAGATCGCGGGGCTCAGCAGCATCGCGCCGCAAAAGCGCTCGGGCTCGAGGAGCGCGAAGCGCAGCGCGCCGTAGCCGCCCATCGACACGCCGCCGATCACCCGTCCCGCGCGCTGGTTCGACACCGCGTAGTGCGCTTCGACGTCGGGAATCAGGTCGTCGAGGAAGGCGCTCTGCATCTTCTCCTTGCGGTCGACGTACCAATCGGTGCCGCCTTGCGGCATCACGATCACGACAGGCGGAATGTCCCGGCGCTCGATCAGCTCGTCGGCGGTGAACTGCAGGCGGCCCTGCGTGATCCAGTCGTTCGCGTTGCCGGCGTTGCCGTGCAGCAGGTACAGCACCGGATAGCGCGCGCCCTCCGGGTTGTAGCCTGCCGGCAGGTAGACGGTGTACGACCAGTCGCGGTGCAGCGCTTGCGAGCGGAACGTGCGGGTGGCGATGCTGCTGACGGGCGCCGCGTGCACGGCGAGAGGGAGCGCGGCGGCGAGCAGCGCGGCGAGAAACAAAACGAATCGGCGCATGACGGCGTAATTGGTATGGGCGCCGATATGCTAGCAGCAGCGAATGACAGTCGTGTGCGGGTTTTCTGCGTCAGCGCCTCGGCCGGCGCAGCGGCGGGCGCAATGGCGGCCTGAACGGCTGCAACAGCCGCGATTGCCGCACGAAGTCCGACATCCGTGCGACGAGCGGCGCGTACAGCTTCGCGACGACGTACAGCAGGCCGACCGCCGCCGCATCGGCGACGAGTCCGAGCGGCAAATTCAGGTAGCCGTCCGTCGCCGCGTACAGCAGCGAATCGACCGACAGCGAGATGCCCGTGCCGGCGACGAAGCAGAGCAGCCCCTGCCGGCCGATCGTGCCGATCCACGGCATCGCTTGCGCGATGCGATGCATCCAGCCGAGATGGACGAGCTTCGCGGCGAGCCATGCGATCGCGATGAAGTTCGCGAGCCGCAGCGGGCCGAGGTTCTGCTTGATCGACGGATCGGTCGGGAACGGCTCGATGCGCAGCCGGTAATACGCGCCCGCCGCGACGACGGCGATCGCGGCCGCGGTCGCGAACCAGCCGACCGGCCGCCGCGCGAGCACCTGATAGATCGGCTGGCAGCGCGCGACGATGCCGAGCACGAACAGGAACTGCCACGCGAACGGATTGAAGTCCCACGGCGCGCCGTCGTCGGTCGGCAGATAGCCGGCGATCTTGCGCGCGGCGAGCCACAGCGCCGCGCTTGCGACGACGAGCAGCCACCACCCGCGGCTGCGCGCGACGGGCAGCGCGAGCGGCACGAGAAGCGCGAAGAACGCGTACATCGGCAGCACCGACGCGAGATACGGCTGACGCCTGAGCAGCAGGATGTCGCGAAGCGCGGCGAGCGGCGCGTGCAGCAGCCCTTCGAGATCGTTGGTCGGCATGTTCGGCGCATCGATCGCGAATGCGTTCAGCACCGCGGTGATGAGGAGCATCAGGCCGGCCGTGAACAGGAACGCGCGGTAGATTTCAAACGCACGTTTGACGAAGCGCTGGCGCGCGGCGGCCTCGGTGTGGCGCGCGGCGAGCGAGTTGTACGCGATCGCGGTCGCGAAGCCGCCGAGGAAGACGAACACCTCGGCCGCGTCGCAGAGCGCGTACGCGTGCAGCGTGACGCGCGACAGGATGCTGCCGCCGATATGGTCGACGACGATGACGAGCAGCACGAGACCGCGGAAGAAGTCGAGCTCGGCGTAGCGTTGGGCCGGCGCGGCGTTCATGCGGCGTCGCGTGCGCGCGACGCGCGACGGACGCGGTGCGAGGCTGGAACGGCGAAAACGGGGACGGACAAGGGACGCATGATGGGGGGCGGCATCGCTACATGATCGGATTCAGACGACGATGGTCGCGCATTGTGCCATCGAAGGCGAGGGTTTCGGGTTTACGCGAAGTTACAAACGATCCTGACGAAATCCCGACACAGTAGTTGGCAATACGCAACGAAATGTAAAAAAAGTGATGCACCAACATGGACGTTGCATTTTTTGCATGACAGTATTTCTTTCATTGCAGCAATCCCGCGACGTGGGCCGTCGGAGACGGGATGCACTCGAAATGCTCCGAAATGGGGCGCCGAAATTTGAAATGCGTCGTGGCAGCCTGGCTTGTGCGAGGTTGTCGAAAACAAAGTCTGGAGATACCGATAATGAAAAAGCAAGTCATTTCCGCAACCGCTTTGCTCGCATTCGCCGCGCCGGTTTTCGCCCAAAGCAGCGTCACGCTGTACGGCGTGATCGACGAGGGCTTCAACTACACGAGCAACGTGAACGTCAACGGCGTGGGCAAGAGCAACTACCAGCTCGCGAGCGGCTTCGCGCAAGGCAGCCGCTGGGGTCTGCGCGGCTCGGAAGACCTGGGCGGCGGCCTGAAGGCGATCTTCACGCTGGAAAACGGCTTCGATCTGAACAATGGCAAGCTTGGCCAGGGCGGCCGGATGTTCGGCCGCCAGGCGTTCGTCGGCCTGTCGCACACGCAATTTGGTTCGCTGACGCTCGGCCGTCAGTATGACTCGGTCGTCGACTACCTCGCGCCGCTGACCGCGAACGGCAACTGGGGCGGCACGCTGTTTTCGCACCCGTTCGACAACGACAACACGGACAACTCGTTCCGTGTGAACAACACGGTCAAGTACGCGAGCCCGGACTGGAACGGCCTGCAAGTCGGCGGCACGTACAGCTTCAGCAACGCGACCGGCTTCTCGAACAACCGTCAGTACAGCATCGGCGCCGCGTACACGATGGGCGGCCTGCAACTCGCCGCCGCGTACCTGCAGGCGAACAATCCGGGCAAGACCGCGAGCGGCGCAATCGCGGACAACGACGCGAACTTCACGGCCGACCGCCTGCGCATCTTCGGCGGCGGCGTCAACTACACGTTCGGCCCGGCGACGGTCGGCTTCGTGTACACGAAGGCCGACATCAAGAATCCGGTGTCGACGGTCTATCTGCCGTCGTCGACGTTCACGGGCCTCGGCCTGACCGCGACGAAGTTCCAGAACTTCGAAATCAATGGCAAGTACCAGCTGACGCCGGCGCTCTTCATCGGCGCGCAATATGTGTATACGGACGGCAAGTTCGACGCGGCCGCGGGCAACGTGAAGCCGAAGTACCACACGGTCGGTCTGATGGCGGACTACAACCTGTCGAAGCGCACCGACGTCTACCTGCAAGGCGCATGGCAGAAGGTCGCGGGCGACAAGACGGGCACGATCGCGGACGGCGGCTATGTCGTCGGTACGGATGGCCCGTCGGCTTCGGCGAACCAGTTCGCGGTCCGCGCGGCGATCCGCCACAAGTTCTGAGTGCGCCGGGAGACCGGCAAGGAGTAAGTGGTGCAAGTCCACTGCGATGAAGGTATAGCGAGCCACATCGGCCCCGAGCCGTGCGCAGGCCGCCGCGAGGCGGTCGGCGAAGCGTCGGTAGGGGAGCGTGTGGGCCAGCCGTTGAGCCGCGATAGTTGTGTTATTCCGGGTGCCGACGCGGTTCAGAACGCGGAAGGCAACACGAAGGGGCGCGCAAGCGCGAGCGCCTCGACGACCCGGCGTGGTCAGAGACCCTGGCACGCACGGACGCTCCTTGTGCGGGAACCGGGAGATCTCTCGTCTGGCCAGTCGCAACACGGGCTGGTCCGCGTCGGGAAGGCGAGGAGCCGTAGCCGCTAACCGCTAACCGCATTTGCTGTTCGCGTCCGCCGGGCGGTTCGGATCGAGCGCGGCGGAATCCACGTCTTTCCCGTTCTGCTTGTTTGCTGCACAGATCAGCTGACAATTCGCTCGACCCGAACGAGCCCCGGCAGATCGTCCATCAAGCGATGCTTGCCGCGCTGTACGCGTGGTGGGCGCGGCGCATAACCGAATCGCAGCGATTCCCCGAGCCGAAGCGCCGCGACGAGCGAACGCCATTCGGCGACCAAGCGATCAAGCCGCGAACGATTCGCCCTTGCCCGGATCGTGCGCGAGAAACGCGATGAAATCGCGCGTGTATTTCGGCAATTCGTCGAAGCTGCGCGCACAGATCGTCAGCCGGCGGTGCGCCCACGGATCGGTGAGCTCGATCAGGCGGATCTGCATCGTCTGTTGCGCGCGCAGCGCCGCATGGCGCGACACGATGCCGATCCCGACGCCGCGCTCGATCAGCCGGCAGATCGCGTCGAAGCTCTTCAACTGCACGCGGTAGTCGATCCGCTTGCCGAGCGCCTTCGCTTGTTCGGCGAGGTGGACCTGCAGCGCGCTGCCGTCCGTCATGCCGATGAAGTCGGCGTCGACGAGTTCCGTGAACGCGACCCGCTCGCGTGCGGCGAGCGGATGGTCGACCGCCGCGACGGCGATCAGCCAGTCCTCGCGAAACGGCATCTGCTCGAGTCCGTCGAGGCCGACCGAATCGGCGACGATTCCGAAATCCGCCGTCTTGCCGCGGATCGCATGGACGATCTCCTGACTCGAGCGCTCCTCGACGCTCACCGACAGCTTCGGATGGCGCGGCAGATATTCGGCGAGCGCGTCGGGCAGGTACTCGCTGAGCGCCGCGGTGTTGCTGAGGAGGCGAATGTGGCCGCGCAGTCCGGCGCCGAATTGCTGGAGTTCGCCGCGCATGTGGTCGATCTGCTGCAGCACGACGCGCGCGTGGTGCTCGAGCGCGCGGCCGGCTTCGGTCGCGCGCGTGCCGCGCTTCGCGCGCTGCAGCAGCGGGACGCCGAGTTCTTCTTCCATGCCGCGAATTCGCTCGCTCGCGGATTGCAGCGTCATGTGCGCGCGCTCGGCGCCTCCCGTGATGCTGCCGGCTTCGCAGACGTGCAGGAAAAGTCGCAGATCGGTCAGGTCGAATCGCATGGGGCTTGCGTTGTCGTTGTAATGGCCGATACGGTAACAGGATTGCGGCGCGGCGCGTTCAGGCTGTGCCTGAGCGCCGCTTCGCCGGTTCCGTATTTTCGTGTGACGAATTGCCGCGCATCATGTCCGCTCGTTCGTCGATCCGGAGGCGCGCATGCGAAGCAACCCGTCTTGGCTCCTGGCGTTCAAGATCGCGTTGCACATCTTCTTTCTCTGCTGCGGCGCCGCTTTCGCGTATTCGACGCTGGTCGCGGCGTAGCCGTGACGCGAACGGTCGCGGAGGGTGCGGCGCACGAATTCGCCGTCGGGTGAACGGGGCGCGGCGCGTGCGGATCGCCGGACGCCGTGCGCAAAAAAACGCGCCCAGTCGTCCGAAATAGGCTCGGTTCGGCATTTTTGACGGGGCGAACGCGTGTTTTGCGCTGTGCATCGAAGTCGTGCTTATCAGCGTCGCATCAGCGAATTATTTCGTTTCAAGCGGAATTGCAGCGGTGCAATTTCAGTTTCCACAATTCTTGCTGCGATTTTGTCATCATTCTTGCATCCGGTTACACGCGCTCGCGGCGATTTTTGAGATGCTCAAAAAATTCAATGACCGGAGTTGTCTCGAGCATGAGCAAGAGCGAGATCGACCGCAGTGTCGCGTGGCTGTCCGGCATGGCGGCCGCGCTCGTCGTCGCGGGTTGCGCAACCACGTCGCCTGTCACGCCTACCGATACGCTCGCCGATGCGGCGGCTGCCGCTTCGTCGGCGAGCGCCGCGCAGGCGGCCGCCGCGCCGCCGGCCAGCGATGCGGCGCAGCATCAGGACAAGTCCGTCGCGCCGGCGCGCTTCGCGACGCGCTACCTCGTGAAGCGCGGCGACACGCTGTCGGCGATCGCCGACGCGAACGGCTGCACGGTGCGCGACCTGCAGGCCTGGAATCACATGGGCCGCCGGACCCGAATCGCCATCGGGCAGGTGCTGCGGATCGCGCCGCCCAGCGCGGAAAATGCAGCCGCCTCGCAGGCGGCGAGCGGCCCCAATTTCGCACGTGCGCCCGGCATTGCCGCCGCCGCGGCCCGTACGAACGGTTCGGCAAGCGGGGCGAGCGCGGCGCCGGCCGGCGGCACGAATCCGTCGTCGTCGGTTGCTGATGCGTCGCAGTCGGCTTCGACGCCCGAAAGTGCCGCCGATCGCGCGGCGAACCGCCGCGTCGTGCAGGAAACGAAGCGGCATGCGCAGTCGATCGCGCTCGCGTGGCCGGCGAAGGGCGCGATTGCCGAAACGTTCCAGCCCGGCCGCAACCGCGGCATCCGGATCGTCGGACGCGCGGGCGATGCGGTGCGCGCGGCGGCGTCGGGCCGCGTGATGTATGCGGGCACGGGCCTGAACGGCTACGGCACGCTGATCCTCGTCCAGCACAACGTGGATTTCCTGACCGCGTATGCGCACAATCGCAAGGTGCTCGTGAAGACGGGCGACATCGTTCAGCAGGGCGAACAGATCGCCGAGATGGGTGCCGGCGACAGCACGCGCGCGGGGATGTTGTTCGAAGTACGGCGCGACGGCAAGCCGGTCAATCCCATGCAGTATCTGCCGGGCCGGCAGCAGGGATAGCGATCGATCGCGCACGCTGGCGGCGTGCGAACGAGAGGCGGGCGATGCGCGGCGAATTTGACGCATCGCCCGGGCGCGGCGTCGTGCGCGCGAGCGGCCACAAATCCGCACGGTTTCGTGCAGCGAGAACTGATACGCTCGTGGGCCGCGATTCCGGGTGCGCGAGTGCCGCGCCGCCCGGTTCGCGTCCGTTCACCCTCTCGCTATCCGCTTATGAACCATTCTCCGTTGCGCCGTTCACTGCTTGCTGCTGCCGTTTCCGCGCCGCTGATCGGCGCATGTGCGCCGCTGCGCGGCAACACGAACGGCGTCGCCGCCGCCGAGCGGCAATTGGGCGAACTCGAGTCGTCGTTCGACGGCCGACTCGGCTTCGTCGCGCTCGACACGGCGACAGGCGCGTGCATCGCGCATCGCGCCGACGAGCGCTTTCCGTTCTGCAGCACGTTCAAGACGATGCTGTCGGCCGCGATCCTCGCGCGCAGCGCGGGCGACGCCACGTTGCTGCGGCGCCGGATTCCGTATGAGAAGCGCGACCTCGTCAGCTATTCGCCGATCACCGAGAAGCACGTCGGCGAAGGGATGACCGTCGCCGAACTTTGCGCGGCGACGCTCCAGTACAGCGACAACACGGCAGCGAACCTGCTGATCGCGCTGCTCGGCGGTCCGCAGGCCGTCACCGCGTATGCGCGTTCGATCGGCGACACGATGTTCCGCCTCGACCGCCGGGAGACCGAGCTCAATACCGCGATTCCCGGCGACGAGCGCGACACGACGACGCCTGCCGCGATGGCCGCGAGCGTGCGGCGGCTGCTCGTCGGCGATGCGCTCGGCGTTGCGCAACGTGCGCAACTCGATACGTGGATGCTCGGCAACACGACGGGCGGCGCGCGGATCCGCGCGGGCGTGCCGGCCGACTGGCGTGTCGCCGACAAGACGGGCACGGGCGATTACGGGACGGGGAACGACATCGGCGTCGCGTATCCGCCGAACCGCGCGCCGATCGTGATCGTCATCTATACGACGATGCGCGACAAGAATGCGCAGGCGCGCAACGACGTGCTCGCGTCGGCGGCGCGGATCGCCGCGCGGACGTTCGGCTGACGGTACGCCGTTCGGGGGTGTCCGGCGCGCGGGTGGCTGGCGGCGGCTCAACGCGTCGTGCGAGCGATGCCGTGCGCGCCATGCCGATGCGTCGGGCATCGTCGTTTCGGTGAGGCGATCGTCCGACGCGTGATCGGTTTCGGCGGTCGCCGGCATGCACGCGATGTCGATCGATCCGCTTGGTCGTGTTCGTTGCGAGGCGGGCCGCCCTGAGGCGCGCAGCGTGCGCCACGAACGGGCGCGGGCAGCATCCTCCCGTTTGGCGACGGGGATTCGAACGTTCGCCTCGGTGATCGGGCAGTGCCGCGTTCGTGCACAGCGCGAGCCGCTTCGTACCGCCGAGTTTCCTGCCCGCCGCCGGCGACGGCGATTCGAACATCCATCGCGGTATGCAGGCCGCGCCGCTTTCCCTTCTCGCACGATCCGCATCATGTCGCCGACGCCGGGAATCGTCTGTCATAACGTCACGTGACGGCGAGGCCCGCATCGCTCGCACGAGCCACGCGGCAGCGGCGATTCACGCCGCGCGTCGCGTGCGTTCCGTCCCGCCTTGTCCTGGCTCGTCAAACGCTTCGTGTTCCGAACGCTCGCACAGCGCCCGCATTTCGCTTATCGTGACGGCTTGCCCGCAGGCATCGTCCGCCGCATCGCCTGCGCGTCCCCGTGTTGCCTCCGCTTCGCCGTCGACCGCCATGCGCCGCCTTCCACCCTTGAACGCCCTGCAGATTTTCGCGACGGTCGCGCGTCATCGCAACTTCACGCGCGCCGCCGATGCGCTGTGCGTGACGCAAGGCGCGATCAGCCGTCAGATTCAATCGCTCGAAGCGCATTACGGCTTTCCGCTCTTCATGCGCCACGCGCGCGGCCTCACGCTGACGGCGGAGGGCGAGCAACTGCTGCCCGTCGTCGTCGAGAGCTTCGCGCGGATCGAGGACATTTCACGGAAGCTCACGCGCCAACGCACCGATCTCGCGCTGAAGGTGCCGACCTGCATGATGCGCTGGGTGTTGCCGCGGATCATGCGGTTCCAGCGCGAGCATCCGGACCTGCACGTGCAGATGACGACCACCTGGCGGCACGACATCGATTTCCAGAGCGAGCCGTTCGATGCGGCGATCGTCTACGGGACGTCGCCTGGCACGGACATGAAGGCCGTGCCGCTCTTCGACGAGCGCCTCACGCCCGTGTGTTCGCCGGACTTGCTGAAGGACAGGCCGATCGCGCGCGTAGACGACCTCGCGCGCCACACGCTGCTGCATCCGACGCGCGATCACCGCGACTGGCGGCGCTGGCTCGAGTATGCGGGCGCAGCCGGTGTCGACCCGGATCGCGGGCCGAGCTTCGACACGCTCGATCTCGCGACGAGCGCCGCGACGCAAGGCTTCGGCGTCGCGCTGGGCGACCTGACGTTGAGCGAGGAGGACCTTGCCGCACGGCGGCTCGCGACGCCGCTCGACATCGTGCTGAAAACGGGAGCGCGTTATTACTTCGTCTATCCGGACAGCGTCGCGCAACAGCAGAAGATCCAGCGTTTCAGCGGGTGGCTCGAAGCGAATCGCGACTGACCGGACGGCTCGTCCGGTTCGGCCGCGATCTCGCCGGGCGAGGCCGGGCGCCGAACGTGCTCCGCGCGGCCGCCGCTACAGATACGACACGACGGCGACGATGCGCTGCGGGGCGCCGGGCCGGCCCGCCGGCAGCGGAATCGTGCGCGACTGCTCGGTGAACCTGACCGTGCGCAGCGCCGCGCCGCTTTGCGGATCGACGAACGTGACGGCGCCTTTCGCAGGACGAGGGCAGGCGGGCTGCAGTTGCGCGCGCGCGCTGGCGTCGCTTGCGACCGAGAACGAGCACGGCGGCTCGACGATCATGCCGGTGAAGCGGATGATGCCGGTCTGCTGGGCGTGAGCCGCGGAGGAAAGCGCAAACATCGACACGGCCAACAGGCTGGACGCAATGAGCGATGGACGTTGCATAGAGTACTCCACGCGAATGAGCGCCCCGCAACGTTCCGAACGGCAGGCTGCGGATACGCTGCGAAGCTAAATGCGTAAACGGCAGTGCATGCGAAAACTTGATGCGAACGGATTAGAAGGTTGCGTCAACAACGAACGGGTTGGCGCCTTTCGAAAGATGCTGACGCTTTCAAGATAGAAGCGGCACGCGGCGAATACAAGGCGATGTGGGGCATGGCGTTGCCGACGAGCGCGACGCGAAGGCGCACGGCGGCGCTGCGTCGAACGGACGCATGCGAGCGTGCTGTTACGCCGCCACGCTTCGGCGTCTCGCGCGCGCGTCAGCCCGCTCGCCGATAGCCTTCCGTCGCGCGCAGCAGCGTTCTCGTGTACTCGGTGCCGACGCGCGCCGCGCGCACGTCCTCGATCCCGAGCTGCTCGACCATCGCGCCGTCGCGCATCACCGCGACGCGGCTGCACAGGAAGCCGACGACCGCGAGATTGTGGCTGACGAGGATCATCGTCAGCCCGCGCTCGCGATGCAGCCGCTTCAGCAGATTCAGGATCTCCGCCTGCACCGACACGTCGAGCGCCGACGTCGGTTCGTCGAGCAGCAGCACGCGCGGTTCGACGATCAGCGCGCGCGCGATCGCGATGCGCTGCCGCTGCCCGCCCGATAGCTGATGCGGATACCGAAAACGGAACGCGGGGCCGAGCCCCACCTCGGCGAGCGCGCGCGCAATCCGCTCGTCCGCGTCCGGCAGTCGATGGATCGCGAGCGGTTCGCGCAGCGTCTCGTCGACGGTGAAGCGCGGATGCAGCGACGCATAGGGATCCTGAAACACCATTTGCACGTCGCGGCGGAACGTGCGATCGAGTTTGCCTTCGATCGGGCGCGCGTCGATCGACAGCGTGCCGCCCGCGAGCGGCACGAGGCCCGTGAGCGCGCGCAGCAGCGTCGATTTGCCGGAGCCGGACTCGCCGACGAGCCCGAACGCCTCGCCCGCGCCGATGGAGAAACTCGCGCCGCGCACCGCGTCGACGTGGCCGGTGCGGGTCGGAAAGCGGATCGAGACGTCGCGGACTTCGATCATCGGTGCGCGTCTCATCGTGCGGTCTCCGTCAACCACGCCGGATCGCGCTCGAGCACCGGCAGGGCGTCGGGCGGATTCGAAAGCGGCGGCGTCGCGGCGAGCAGGCCGCGCGTATAGGGATGCGTCGCGTGGACGAGATCTCGCGCCGCGCATGTTTCGACGACGCGCCCCGCGTACATCACGGCGACGCGATCGCAGAACGACATCACGAGCGGCAGGTCGTGGCTGATGAGCACGAGGCCCGTGCGATGGCGCGCGATCATGTCGTCGAGCACCGCGAGCACCTGCATCGACACCGCGACGTCGAGCGCGGACGTCGGCTCGTCGGCGACCAGGAGGCGCGGGCCTGTCGACACCATCATCGCGATCATCACGCGCTGGCCCATCCCGCCCGACAGCTCGTGCGGATAGGCATCGGCGACGCGCGCCGGATCGCGGATCTCGACCGCGGCGAGCGCATCGACGATCCGCTCGCACAGCGCGCGGCCGCGCAGGCCGGGATCGCGCAGCCGGAATGCCTCGGCCATCTGCTTGCCGACCGTCATCACCGGGTTCAGCGAATACTTCGGGTCCTGAAGAATCATGCCCATCGCACTGCCGCACAGCTTGCGCCGCTCGCGCGCGGAGAGCGTGAGCAGGTCGCGGCCGTCGAAGCGCAGCGCCCGCGTGCGCCATTGCGCGGCGGCGGGCAGCAGGCCGAGCAGCGCGCGACCGGTCAGCGATTTGCCGGAGCCGGATTCGCCGACGATGCCGAGCCGCTCGCCCGGCGCGAGCGTGAGCGACAGGTCGCGCACCGCTTCGACGAGCGTGCCGTCGTGCGTGCGAAAGCCGATCTGCAGTCCTTCGATCTCGCAGAGCGGCGGCGTGTCCGGGGAAATGGCGGAAGCAGCCATGTCAGGCTCCATGACGCGGATCGAAGACGTCGCGCAGACCGTCGCCGAGCAGGTTGAACGCGATGCTGACGACGAGAATCGCCGCGCCCGGCAGCGTCGCGACCCACCACGCATCGAGCAGCACGTTGCGGCCCGACGCGACCATGAAGCCCCATTCGGGGCTCGGCGGCTGCGCGCCGAGCCCGAGAAAGCCGAGCCCCGCGACGGTCAGGACGATGCCCGCCATGTCGAGCGTCGCGCGCACGATCACCGACGACAGGCACAGCGGCACCACGTAGCGCAGCACGATCCGCAGGTCGGATGCGCCTTGCAGCCGCGCCGCATGGATGAAGTCCGCGTTCGCGATGCGCAGCGTCTCCGCGCGCGCGAGCCGCGCATACGCGGGCCAAGCGGTGATCGAGATCGCAACCACCGCATTGACGACGCCCGGCCCGAGCGCCGCCGCGAACGCGAGCGCGAGCACGATCTTCGGGAACGCGAGCGCGATGTCGGTGATCCGCATCAGCGCGCTGTCGACGAGGCCGCCGCAATAGCCGGCCGTCGTGCCGATCGCGAGCCCGATCGGCACGACGATCGCGACGACGAGGATCGCGATGCCGAGCGTAAGGCGCGAGCCGGCGATCAGACGCGAGAGGATGTCGCGGCCGAGCTGGTCGGTGCCGAGCCAGTGCGACGGCGAGCCGGGCGGCAGCAGCCGGTCGGCGAGCACCTGGCGCAGCGGATCGTGCGGCATGACGAGCGGCGCGACGATTGCGACCGCGACGAGCGCGGCGAGGATCGCGAGCCCGAGCAGGTTCAGCGGATTGCCGGCGAAGCGCCGCCAGCGGCGGTACGCGAGGCCGAGCGTCGCCTGCCGGCGCGATGCGGGCGCGTCGGAGAGCAGCCACGCGCGCAGCGTCGGCGCGGCGGGGTTCGAGGTGGAGCGGTCGGATGAAGCGTTCATGGCGAAATCGGTCGGGCGAGCGGGGTGCGCATCGCGTCAGCGGGCGCGCGGATCGAACACGCGATAGAGCGCATCCGTCAGCAGATTGATCGTGATGAACATGATCCCGATCACGAGCGTGCAGCCGAGCACCGCGTTCATGTCGGCGTTCAGGAGCGCGCCCGTCAGATACGAGCCGATGCCGGGCCACGCGAACACGATCTCAGTCAGCACGGAGCCTTCGAGCAGGTTGCTGTACGTGAGCGCGATCACGGTCAGGAGCGGCACCGCGATGTTGCCGAACGCGTGCCGCCAGATCACGCGGCGCTCGGCGAGCCCCTTCGCGCGCGCGGTGACGATGTACTCCTGGCTGAGCTGGTCGAGCATGAACGAGCGCGTCATCCGGCTCAGGTACGCGACCGAGTAGTAGCCGAGGATCGCGGCGGGCAGCGCGATATGCGCGAACGCGTTGCGGAACACGTCCCATTCGCCGGCGAGCGCCGAATCGATCAGCAGGCTTCCCGTGCGCGTGTCGACCATCCCGTCATAGACGGGATCGAGCCGTCCCGGTCCGGCGACCCAGTGCAGCCGCGCATAAAACAGCAGGAGTCCCATCAGTCCGAGCCAGAACACCGGCACCGAGTTGCCGATCAGGCCGACGAAGCGCGCGACGTGATCGATCGGCCGGTTGTGCCTGACGGCCGCCGCGACGCCGAGCGGCACGCCGAGCCCGATGCCGAGCAGCGTCGCGAGCGTCGCGAGCTCGAGCGTCGCGGGGAACACACGCAGGATGTCGTCGAGCACCGGGTTCGACGTCAGCAGCGACATGCCGAGATTGCCGTGCAGCACGTCGCGCGCATAGATCACGAATTGCGTCGCGAGCGGCTTGTCGAGCCCGAGCGCAATGCGCTCGGCCGCATAGGCTTCGGCCGACGCGCGGTCGCCGAGCACGGCGAGCACCGGGTCGATCGGCACCTTGCGGCCGATCACGAACGTGAGCGCGAGGAGCCCGGCGAACGTCACGGCGAGCGTGAGCGCCCAGCGCAGGATGCGCAGCGCCCAGCGCACGCCGGGCCGCCGCGCGGGCAGCGTGCGGAGCGCTTCGAGGGAGGTGGCGGGTGTCGACATGTTGCTTATCCGGTTGCTGCGTCACTGCTTCTTCACATTGCGATACGACACGAGGTCGTTGATCGGGCCGACTTCGAGGCCGCTCACGCCGGGCCGCGTCGCGACCTGCGCGACTTTCTCGAACAGGATCACGAACGGCGATTTCGCGAGCACGTCCTTCTGCATCGCCTGATACAGTTGCGCGCGCTTCGCCGCCGACGGTTCCGCGAGCGCCGCGTCGGTTTGCGCGGTCAGCTGCGGAATGTTCCAGGCGTTGCGCCACGCGAGCATCTTGTAGCTGGACCGATCGGAATTATCCGGGTTCCATGCGAATCCTTGCGCGTTGCTGTGCGGATCGATGTAATCCGCAGACCATTCGCCGATGTAGATGTCGTGCTGGCGCGCGCGATATTTCGCGAGCGTCTGCTTGTTGTCGCCCGGAATCAGCTGCACCTTGACGCCCGCCTGCGCGAAGTTCGCCTGCACAGCCTGCGCGATTTCGGTGTACGGATAGTCGTTGCGCACGTCCATCGTCACGGTGAAGCCGTTCGGCACGCCGGCCTTCGCGAGGAGCGCCTTCGCCTTCGCGACGTCGAGCTTGTACGGGTTCGCGTTCAGCGTGCCGAGGAAGCCTTCCGGCATGAACGTCTGATGGACCTTGTAGGTCGCCTTCACGACGTGGCTCTGAATCCCGCTGTAGTCGACGAGCCATTTCAGCGCCTCCTGGACTTCGGGCTTCGCGAGCGTCGGATTCTTCGTGTCGAGGCCGAGGTACAGCAGCGTCGCCTGCGGCGACGGCGCGACCTTCGCCTCGCCGTGCTTCGCGACGGCTGCGATATCGTCGGGGCTGAGGTCGCGCGCCGCGTCGACGTCGCCGCTCTCGAGCAGCAGGCGCTGGCTCGCCGCCTCCGGCACGTGCCGCAGCACGATCCGCTTCATCGCGAGCGGCAGCCGGTAGCCTTCGAAGCGTTGCAGCACGATGCTCTCGCCCGCCGTCCACTTGACGAGCCGGTACGCGCCCGAGCCCGCCTCGCGGGTCTTCAGCCAGCCGTTGCCGAAGTCGTTGCCCTGCTGGTGCGACAGCAGCAGCTGCTTGTCGACGACCGACGCCGGCCACGAGCCGAGCACGTTCAGCGCGAAGGTCGGCGCGTACTTGCGGTCGGTCGTCACCGAGACCGTCAGGTCGTCGATCTTCTTCACGTTCGCGAGCGCGTTCGCCTTCGTGAGGCCGATGCCCGCGAGCACTGCGGCCGGTCCCTTGTCGAGCAGCACGGCGCGCTGGATCGACCACGCGACGTCGTCGGCCGTGAGCGGGTTGCCCGAATGGAACTTGAGGCCCGCGCGCAGCTTGAACGTGAACGTGAGGCCGTCTGGGCTCACGGTCCACGACTGCGCGACGTCGCCGTTGAACTTCGATGGATCGGCGAGATCGACTCGCACGAGCCGGTCATAGGTGTTCGCGACGTATTCTTCGGGCACCAGCTCGTAGATTTCGCCCGGATCGAGCGAGATGAATTCGTCGAGCAGCGTGGCCATTACGAACATGTCTTTCGGCGTCGCCGCGTGGGCATCGAGGGCCGGGGCGGCCCCGAGCACGGAAGCGGCGGCAAGCGCCGAGACGAGCTTGGGCATCGGGAGTTTCATACGCGCTCCATGGGGCTGGGATTCGGCGTGAAGGCCGTGGCTCGGGCTTCGGCCCGGTTGCGGGGCAGGCGTGGCGAGCCTGTCGCGTGCGGCGCGGGCGGGCGTCACATCAGCCGCCACGATCCGCTCGCCGCGTTGTCGATTGGCGGGAATGCGCGCGAGCCGGGCAGTTCGTAATGCCACCACTCTTCAGGAATGTGCGTGAAGCCCGCTGCGTGCATCACGCCGAGCAGCAGCAGCCGGTTGCGCTGCACGGACTCGGGCGGGCCGTCGTGAAAATGGCGCGACGCCGTCACCATCTCGTCGAAACCCGTGCCCATGTCGAGCGCGTCGCCGTGCGCGTCGACGAGCGTCAGGTCGAGCGCGGTGCCGCGGCTGTGATTCGAGCCGAGGCCGAGGTCGGCGACGAAGTTCCGGTCCGGCAGGAACGACCACAGTACTTGCTGCGCCTGCGGCGGCCGGTAAGCGTCGTAGATGCGCAGGCGCACGCCGATCTGCGCGGCGATCGCCGTCGCGCGGCGCAGCGCCGCTTCCGCGGGCGCGAGCAGCAGGCAGTGCGCGCGAGCGTAGATCGGCCGGCCGGTGAAGTTGCGGTTGGTCGCGTAGACGATGTCGATGTCGACGTCGACGTCGTGCGTGCGAGGCGTGATTTCGACGAGGTGCGGATGCGTCATCGGATGCGGTGTCACGGTTCGAATTGATCGAGCTCGCGCTGCAGCTCGCGGTTGCGCGCGACGCGCGTGTCGATCGCATCGCCGAGCCGGTCGACGACCGCGCTGATCAGCAGGTTGAACAGGCACGTGAGCGGCGCGAGCGAATCCCAGAACTGGCCGACGTCGGTCTTCACCTGCAGCAGGTCGCACGGCAGCTCGCGCGCCCACGGGCAGTAGACGTCGGTGACGAGCGCGAAGCGCACGCCGCGCGCGACGGCTGCGTCGCAATAGCGGCGCGCGATTCGCGAGTACGCGCGCGTGTCGGTGACGATGCAGTACGGATCGGCGAATTCGGCGTTCAGCGAATCGACATACGAACCCGACATCCCGTCCGAATAGAACACGCGCGGCCGCAGATATTCGAGGTAGCTGTGGAACGCGTTGCTGATCCCGCGCGTCGACTGGATGCCGAGGATGAACACCGCGTCCGCCCGCGCGACGCGGTCCGCCACTTGCGCGAACGCCGGCGTGCTCGCGAGCCGGTACGCGTGGCGAATCGCGTCGAGCTCGCGCGCGAGCGCGTCGTCGAGCGGACCGGGTGCGTCGTCCGGCGCGGCCTCGTCGCTTGCCGGCGCGCATGCGCTCGTCACGCGGCGGTATTCGTCGAGGCGATCGGTGATCATCCACGGCCGCTCGGTCGCGCCGCGCAACTCGCGCTTCAGGTCGTCGAGATTGCGGTAGCCGACGCTGCGCAGGAAGCGCCCGACCGAGATGCCGCTCGTGCCGGCCTGCCGCGCGATCTGGTCGGCGGTTTCGAGGCCGAGCCGGTCGAGGTTCGCGAGCATGTAGCTCGCGATGCGCTTCGCCGTGGGCGTCAGTTCGGCAAAGCGGGCTTCGACGGTCTGGGCGAAGGCGGGAGGCATGGATGCGTGCGTTAATGCACTGTCGAGAATGATGAAGTTGTCATCCATCTAACAAAGCCAAAATACGGCATACCACATCAAAATAACTATCAAATTCCTATATTCATAGTGTTTAATTATCGACGACATGAATCTTTTGTGCATTGAATCGCGGCTGAAGTATTGCGCGGATGTTTTTGTTCGTGTCTCATTTCGATCGCATTACAGGACATTACATTGAAATGAAAATCACCGCCTGTTTAATCGCTTGTTCCAAACAAAACAAGCGAGCGGGCGATGCCGGTTCGGCGACGCGCACCATTGGCCGTGGGCGTGCGCCAAGCCGGAACTGCGCTGCCACGGCGACGAGGCCGATCGCCGGGAGACGGACATGCGAAGCGAGCGACGCAGGGCGATTGATCTGCCAATAATAAAAGGAGAAAAATCAATGATCCATGTTGAAAGAACGAATAAATCGGAAAACGAGGGGAATCTCAATGGCCCGGCGTGAATATCCGAGAACGATGAAGCGCGCAGGGTCGAAGCTGCTGGTTCCGGTGGTCGTCGCGGCCGCAGCCGCGGTCGCGACCCGCCCCGGATGGGCGCAGACCGCGCCCGTCGCGCCATACCAGGACCCGGGCCGGCGAGGCGACCCGGCGAGCTGGCGCACGCCGGAATTCACGAACGCATGGGGGCTCGGCGCGATGCACGCCGAGTATGCGTATGCGGCCGGCTATACCGGCGCGAACGTCTCGATCGGCGTGCTGGACTCCGGCTACTACGCGCAGCATCCGGAACTGCCCGACAGCCGATTCATTCCGGTGACGGCGGCGGGCGTATCGGGCGTGCTGAACGCGAGCAACAACAGTCACGGCACGCTCGTGAGCGGCGTCGTCGGCGGGGCGCGGGATGGCGTCGGCATGCACGGCGTCGCGCCGGACGCGAAGGTGTTCGTCGGCAACACGAACGCGACGGACGGCTTGCGGTTCGGCGTGTCCGATCCGATGTTTCCCGCGTCGGATGCGAAGTATTTCGCCGAGGTCTACGACGCGCTCGCCGCGAAGGGCGTGCGCATCATCAGCAATAGCTGGGGCTCGCAGCCGGTCGACGAAAACTACAGCACGCCGAAGAACGTCGCCGACGCGTACAAGCTGCACGAAGCGGTGCGCATCCGCACCGGCCAGGGCACATGGCTCGACGCGGCCGCCAAGGTGTCGCGCGACGGCGTGATCAACAACTTCAGCGCGGGCAACACCGGCTACGACAACGCCAGTCTGCGGGGCTCGTATGCGTACTTCCATCCGGAACTCGAAGGGCGCTGGATGACGACGACGGGCTACGATCAGTTGAGCGGCCAGGTCTACAACAAATGCGGGATCGCGAAGTGGTGGTGCGTGATGGCGCCCACGGGCGTGCCGTCCACGTCATACTCCGGCAGCGCGTCGGCGCCGACGGGCCCGACCTATGCGAACTTCAACGGGACGTCGGCGGCCGCGCCGCACGCGTCGGCCGCGCTCGCGCTGATCATGGAGCGGTTCCCGTACATGTCGAGCGAGCAGGCGCTGTCCGTGATGTTTACGACGGCGCAGAACATGGAGCCGGACCCGAGCCGGCCGGACTACACCAACAACGGGCTGTTCTCGACCGTGCATCCGGCGAAGCCGGGCGCGTCGAACGTGCCGAACCCGTTCGGCGGCTGGGGGCTCGTCGATCTGAGAAAGGCGATGAACGGTCCGGGCCAGTTGCTCGGCAAATTCGACGCGGCGCTGCCGTCGGGCGTCGCGGACGTGTGGTCGAACGATATTTCCGATGTCGCGCTCGCCGCGCGCAAGCTGGAGGACGACGCCGAGCATCGGGCGTGGCTCGACACGCTGAAGACGAAAGGCTGGGAGCGCGGACTGCCCGCCGGCGCGAGCGACGGCGACAGGATCGACTATGCGGTCGGCGCCGCGCGCGAGGCGGCCTATCAGGCGCGCGAGTATCAGGGCAGCCTCGTGAAGTCGGGCGGCGGCACGCTGACGCTTGCCGGCGCGAACGCCTATCGCGGGCTGACGACGGTCGACGGCGGCGAGCTGAGGATCGACGGCTCGATCGCGGCGGGCGCAGTGGTCAATCCGGCGGGGCGGCTCACGGTGAACGGCCGCGCGGCCGACATCGCCGTCAACGGCGGCGTCGCGACGATCGCGGGAACGAGCGCGAACCTGTCGGTCGACCGGCAGGGCGCGGCGGCCGTCACCGGCACGACGGCGGATGTGCGGGTGGCGAGCGGTTTTGCGTCGCTCGGCGGAACGAGCGGCAATGTCGTGGTCGGCGCGCTCGGCGTCGCTGCGATCACGGGCCGGACCGCCGATGTGACGGTCGACGGTGGCCGGGCGTCGCTCGACGGCGTGAGCGGCGGCGTGTCGGTCGGCAACGGCGGCGTCGTGAACGGCAACGGCACGGTGCGCACGCTCACCGCGGCGGCCAACGGCACTGTCGCGCCCGGGCATTCGGTCGGCGCGCTGACGGTGTCGGGCGACGTGCGCTTCGCGCAGGGTTCGACCTATGCGGTCGAGGTGTCGCCGAGCGGCGCGAGCGACCGGATCGACGCCGGCGGCCAGGCGCGGATCGACGGCGGCGCGGTGACGCTCGCGCTCGAGAACGCGCCGCCTCCGCTCACGCCCGACCAGTCGCGCTCGGTGCTGGGCCGGCGCTTCGAGATCCTGAACGCGGCGGGCGGCGTCGAAGGCAGGTTCGATACGCCGGGCGGCTATCTGTTCGTCAATCCGGTGCTGGCCTACGGCCCGACGAACGTGAGCCTGACGATCGATCGCAATGCGACGCCATTCGCGAGCGTTGCGCGCACCGACAACGAGCGTAGCGTCGCCGATGCGCTGGAAACGGTGAATCCGGGCAGCGCGGTCTATAACAGCGTGCTGTTCGCGGCTTCGGCGCAGGCGCCGCAGGCGATGCTCGCGCAACTGACGGGCGAGATCTACCCGGCGGCCTATGCGGCGCTCATCAACGAGAGCCGGCAGGTGCGCGACGCGGTGCTCGACCGCTTGTGGACGGTGCGCGGCGCGCCGGGCCGGCCCGGCGCGTGGGCGCGGCTGCTCGGCTCGTGGGGCAGCGCGAGCGGAAGCGGCGACGTCGACGGCTACACGAGCTCGACGGGCGGCTTTCTCGCCGGCGCGGACGCCGCCGCGCGCGACGGCCTCCGGGCGGGCGGCTTCGCCGGCTACAGTCACACCGGCGTGCACTTGAAGGATCAGCCGTCGTCCGCATCGTTCGACAGCTTCCACCTCGGCGCGTATGCGGGCTGGCAGCCCGGCGCGCTCGGCGTGCGCGTCGGCGCCGTGCATGCATGGCATCGCGGCGGAGTCGACCGCGCGGTGCAATACGGTGCGGCCGCCGAAAGCGAGACGACCACGCTGAACGCGGAAACGACGCAGGTCTTCGGCGAGACCGGCTATCAGTTCGCACTCGGCGGCGCCACGACGGTCGAGCCGTTCGGCCGCATCGCGTACGTGCATCTGAAGAACCACGGGACGACCGAAACCGGCGGCGCGGCGGCGCTGCGCGTGCAGGAAGGCAATCATGACGTGACGTTCTCGACGCTCGGCGTGCGCGGCGAGACGCGGCTGGGCCTCACGTCCCGGCTGCAACTGACGCTGCAAGGCAGCGCGGGCTGGCAGCACGCGCTGACGGGCGGGCAGCCCGTCGGCTCGCTCGCGTTCGCGACGGGGAGCAGCGTGTTTTCGGTGTCGAGCGTGCCGGTGGCGAAGGATGCGGCGGTGCTGAACCTGAGCGCCGGGCTCGAGCTCGGCAGGAACGGGCGGCTGAGTGTCGGTTACTCGGGATCGCTAGCGAGCCGTCAGTCGGATCATGCGGTGCAAGGCAGTCTGCACTGGAAGTTCTGACGGGCGCGCGGGGCGCGGACCGGACAACGGCCGCGCCCCGCGCGTCGCGCACGTGGCCGTTGCGGCAACGCGGGTGGCGCATCGAGCCGTCATCGACATTCACGGGGACAACGATGGATATTTCATCCCGCCCGGGCGCGTCCGGCGCCTGGCAGGACATCACGATCATCGACGATCTGCTGCCGCCGCGCGAGCACGCGGAAATCTACCGATTCCTGTCGACGGGCCAATGGAGCCACGGCTGGCGCTCGCACAACGGCGCGGGGACGCAGCCGTTCTGGAATCGGCATTTCGCGGGCGCGACAGACCCTGCTCGATCCCGCGTCGGGCCGGGCGCGGGCGACGAATTGGCGCGTGCCGCGCCACCGTTGCATGCATGCTGGCAGCGACTGGCGCAGACCCATCTGAAGCAGCACGAACTGCAGAGCTGCTACGCGAACGGCCTTCCTTACGGCGTCGACGGATCGGTGCATACGGATTCGCTCGCGACGGGCGCGTGCACGGCGGTGTATTACCCGCACGAGCGCTGGGATCCCGATTGGGGCGGCGAGACGATACTCTTCAACAAGGACCGCAGCGACATCCTGTCCGCGGTGTATCCGAAGCCGAACCGGCTGCTGATTTTTCCGGGCTTCGTCTATCACGTTGCGCGCGGCGTGTCGCGCGCCTGCCCGACGATGCGGATCACGCTGATGTTCAAGACGCAATGGCTGTCGTGACGGGCGGGTGTCGGTGCGCACGGGCGGCGTAAGATCGCTGCGGCCGATGCATACGCCGATATCCGCCGGCCGCGATTTCGGAAGAGACTGCGAATGACGAGCCGGCCGACGATCACTGCGCCGCGACGAATCGCGGCGCGGTGATCGCGCAAACCTGAGCGCAAGCCCGAGCTCGAGCGGACGCCGGCGTCGTCACTTCTTCAGCGTCTGGTACGACACGAGATCGTTGATCGGCCCGATCTCCGGGCCTGTCACGCCCGGCCGCGTGGCGACCTGCACGACCTTCTCGAACATGATCACGAACGGCGAATTCGCGAGCACCGCTTTTTGCAGCGCCTGATACTGCTGCGCGCGCTTCGCGGTCGACGGCTCGGCGAGCGCCGCGTCGGTCTGCGCGGTGAGCCGCGGCACATCCCAGCCGTTGCGCCACGCGAGCAGCTTGTGCTTCGCGTTGTCCGAATTGTCAGGATTCCATGCGAAGCCGCGCGCGTTGCTGTTCGGATCCATGTAGTCGGGCGACCATTCGCCGATGAAGATATCGTGCTGGCGTGCGCGGTACTTGCCGATCGCCTGCTTCGCGTCGCCCGGAATCAGCTTCACCTTGATCCCGCCTTGCGCGAAGTTCGCCTGCAGCGCCTGCGCGATCTCGATGTACGGATAGTCGTTCGGCATGTCCATCGACACCGAGAAGCCGTTCGGCAGCCCGGCTTTCGCGAGGAGCGCCTTCGCCTTCTCGACGTTCTGCCTGTACGGATTCGCGTTCAGCGCGCCGAGGAAGCCGTCCGGCAGGAAGGTCTGATGGACCTTGTACGTCGTCCTGACGATGTTGCGCTGGATGCCGTCGTAGTCGACGAGCCACTTCATCGCTTCTTGCACCTCGGGCTTCGCGAGATTCGGATTCTTCGTGTTCAGGCTCAGGTACAGCAGCGCGGACACGGGCCACGACGCGACCTTGATCTTGCCCGCCTTCGACAGCGCATCGAGGCTGTCGGGGCTCAGGTTGCGGGCGGCGTCGACATCGCCGTTCTCGAGCAAGAGGCGCTGCGCGGACGCTTCGGGCACGTGCCGCAGCACGATGCGCTTCATCGGATACGGCGTGCGGTAGCCGTCGAAGCGTTGCAGCACGAGGCTCTCGTTCGGCGTCCACTTGACGAGCCGGTACGGGCCCGAGCCCGCGTCGGCGTTCTTCAGCCAGCCGTTGCCGAAGTCGCCGTTCTTCTCGTGCGACAGCAGCAGCTTCTTGTCGACGATCGACGCCGGATCGGCGCTCAGCACGTTCAGCACGAAGCTCGGCGCGTACTTGCGGTCGGTTTCGATCGATACGGTCATGTCGTCGATCTTCTTCACTTTCCGCGCGACGTTGTCCTTCGTGAGGCCCAGGTCCGCGAGCACGCCGGCCGGTCCCTTGTCGAGCAGCACCGTGCGCTGCAATGACCACGCGACGTCGTCGGCCGTCACCGGATTGCCCGAGTGGAACTTGAGGCCGGGGCGCAGCTTGAACGTGTAGGTCGCGCCGTCGGCGCCGACGCTCCACGATTGCGCGATCCGGCCTTCGAACTTCGACGGATCACGCAGATCGACGCGCACGAGCCGCTCATAGGCGTTCGCGACGTATTCGGACGAGACGAGTTCGTAGATCTCGCTCGGATCGAGCGTCGTGAATTCGCCGAGCTGCGTCGCGATCACGAAGATGCCGGGTGGGGTGGCGGCGTGCACGGGGAACGCGGCCGCCAGCGCGACGAGCGCGGCGCTCGCCGCGAGCTTGGACAGCAAGTGCTTCATCGAGGCTCCGTCGGAAAGGGTGTCGAGCCCGATTCTCTCATTGCCGGGCGCGTTTCAGAAACCTCGACCGGCGCGGCGCGCCGCCGCGCCGCGCTGCCGCAAAACGCGCCGCGCCGGCACGCGAATATTACAAACTTAAAGTAAATCAGATTAATTCATCGATTCATATTAACAAGTCATTTAATTTTTTTGATTATTTGTATTTAACTTGCGTGGCGGGATGATCAATTTATCGAAAATAGAATTGATATTTCGCGAAAGCCATTTTTTTGAGAAACGATAGAAGAGGCAAACATGACAAACCTGTCCCGACGCAAGATGCTCGCCAATACGGCCGGCGCGCTCGCCGCCGCCGGCATCGCCGTTTCCGCGAAGGCCGCATCGTTCGGCAATCCGGATAGTCCGCCCGAAGGCGCGGTGAATGCGCGCAATCCGCAGAGCCTGACCGACCCGGGTCCGAAAAACCAGGCGTTGATGAACGAATTCCCGTCTTTTCAGAATCCGCCGGCGACCGATATTAACGGGATGCCGATTTTCTGGGCATCGTTCAATAATGCGCACAAGCGAATTCAGGACGGCGGCTGGGCGCGCGAAGTCACCCAGGACGATTTCGCGATTTCCGAAACGATTGCCGGCGTCAACATGCGCTTGACGCGTGGCGGCATTCGCGAGATGCATTGGCACCAGCAGGCCGAATGGGCATTCATGCTCGACGGCCGCTGCCGGATCACCGTGCTCGATGAAGAAGGGCGGCCGTCCGTGCAGGACGTGAAGGCGGGCGATCTATGGTATTTCCCGCCGGGGCTGCCGCATTCGCTGCAGGGGCTCGGCGTCGACGGCGCCGAATTCCTGCTCGCGTTCGACAACGGCCGCGCGTCCGAATTCAACACGCTGCTGGTGACGGACTGGATCGCCCACACGCCGCCCGACGTGCTCGCGCTGAACTTCGGCGTGCCCGCCGACGCGTTCAGGAACATTCCGCTCGACAACCTGTGGATTTTCCAGGGCGACGATCCGGGGGCGCTCGCGGATGCGCAGCGGGCGTCAGCGTCGTCGCGCGGCGCGCCGAAGCATCCGTTCATCTTCTCGATGGGCGACATGAAGCCGACCGTGAAGACGCGCGGCGGCGAAGTGCGGATCGTCGACAGCACGAGTTTCGACGTGTCGAAGACCATCGCGGCCGCGCTCGTCACGGTGAAGCCGGGCGGCATGCGCGAGCTGCACTGGCACCCGAACGCGGACGAATGGCAGTACTACATCCGGGGCCAGGCGAGGATGACGGTGTTCGACACCGGCCCGAAGGCGCAGACGGCGGATTTCCGCGCGGGCGACGTCGGCTACGTGAAGAAGAGCCTCGGCCACTACGTGCAGAACACGGGCAATACCGATCTCGTGTTCCTCGAGATCTTCAAGGCCGACCGCTACGCGGAGGTGTCGTTGTCCGACTGGCTCGCGCACACGCCGCCGAAGCTCGTCGAAGCGCACCTGAACGTCGCGCCCGACGTGATCGCGCGCTTTCCGCGCAACCGGCCGGACGTGGTGCCGGCGTAATCGCGCGGCGGGCGAGCGGCCGAAACGGTCACGGCGGCGGCCGCCGCCCGGCCGCGCGGCCGGCGGGCGTTCCGGCTTGCCGCGCCGCGCATTCAGAAACACTCCGAACCATTCAGAACTCGAACGGACACACACCATGCTTTCCTCCACCACGATAAGCAAATCCGCCGGCGATTTCGCGCTGGCCGGCGAGGCGACGTCGCGCACCGTCCGCGCGGCGCGCGACGCGCTCGAAGGGCGCCGCAAGGGCGTCGCGGCCGCGCTGCCGTTCGTCGGGCCGGCCGTGATCGCGTCGATCGGCTACATGGACCCCGGCAACTTTGCGACCAATATCCAGGCGGGCGCCGCGTACGGCTACGCGCTGCTGTGGGTCGTGCTGGCCGCGAACGTGATCGCGATGGTGTTCCAGGCGATGTCGGCGAAGCTCGGCATCGTGACGGGCCGCAACCTCGCCGAGCTGTGCCGCGAGCATTTTCCGCGGCCCGTCGTCTGGGGGATGTGGGCGGCGTCGGAGATCGCCGCGATGGCGACCGACCTCGCCGAATTCCTGGGCGGCGCGCTCGCGTTCGGGCTGCTGTTTCATTTGCCGCTCATCGTCGGGATGGGCGCGACGGCCGTGCTGACCTGCGCGATCCTCACGCTCGAAAAGCGCGGCTTCCGGCCGCTCGAAGCGGCGATCGCGGCGTTGGTCGGCGTGATCGGCGCGAGCTATCTCGGCGAACTGCTGATCGCGCCGCAGGACTGGCATGCGGCCGCCTACCATCTCGTCGTGCCGCACTTGCGCGACCGCGCGGCGCTCACGCTCGCGGTCGGCATCATCGGCGCGACGATCATGCCGCACACGCTCTATCTGCACTCGGGCCTCACGCAGCAACGCACGACGCCGCGCAACGACCGCGAGCGCCGGCTGCTGCTGCGCTTCTCGAACCGCGAGGTGACGGTCGCGCTCGGCGTCGCCGGCTTCGTGAACATCGCGATGGTGATGATGGCGTCGTCGGCGTTCCACGAGACGATGCCGGGAATGGCCGACATCGGCGACGCGTATCACACGCTGATTCCGCTGCTCGGACCGGCGGCGGGCGCGCTCTTTCTCGTCGCGCTGCTCGCGTCGGGCGTGTCGAGCTCGGTCGTCGGCACGCTCGCCGGGCAGGTCGTGATGCAGGGCTTCCTGCGCCGCCGCGTGCCGATCTGGGTGCGGCGGCTCGTGACGATCGCGCCCGCGTTCGCGATCGTCGCGCTCGGCTGCGACGTCACGCGCGCGATGGTGCTGAGCCAGGTCGTGCTGAGCCTCGTGCTGCCGCTGCCGATGGTCGCGCTGCTGCGGTTGTCGAGCCGGCGCGCGGTGCTCGGCGATTTTGCGCTGCGCCTGCCGATGGTCTTCGCGGCGAGCGCGGCGGCGGCGGCGATCGTCGCGTTGAACGTCTATCTGATCTGGGCGGCGTTCGATTGATCGAACGCGTGACGGACGCCGAGCGGTGCATGCGATAGCCGGCGCGCGGCGCGCAGAGACATCGGTCGCCGCACCGCCACCGTCACGACAGCCGATGGCTCGGCCCGGCGGGCACCTCATCCGGCAGCGGCACGCCGGCCAATTCGAGCAGCGAGCGCTCGATCTGTCGTGTCAGCGCATCGAGTGCGAGATGGTTCGGCCCGTCGCCGAACGGATCGGCGATCTCGCCTGCGATCGCGTCGAGCGCGATCAGCGTGTACGACACGAATACCGAGACGAACGGCGTCGCGATGCCGATCGAATCGACGAGCCCGAACGGCAGCATCACGCAGTACGCGTAGACGGTCCGGTGCAGCAGCACGTGATACGGAAACGGGATCGGCGTGGACGCGATTCGCTCGCAGCCCGCGAGTTTCGCGCCGAGCTCGTTGAGTTGCGCGTCGAGCATCCACAGCTGCGTGTCGGTGAGCGCGCCGCAACGATGCCGCTCGGCGAGCCGGCCGCGCAGCGCGTGCAGGATCGCGACCGGCCGATATTGCGCGGCCGCGACGGGCGCGAGCCAGTCGGCGGGCAGGCAGCGGCGCAGGTCGTCCGCCGGATCGGCGCCGCGCAACTGGTGCTTGAGCGCGTACACGAAGCCCGCCGTCGCGCGCGCGAACGCGGCGCCGTCGGCTGTTGCGTCGTAGCTGAGCGCTTGCGACGTCAGCGCGCGCGCCGCCGTCAGCGCGCCGCCCCACAGCTTGCGCGCCTCCCAGTAGCGGTCGTAGCTCGCGTTGTTGCGGAACGCGGCGAAGATCGCGAGCGCGAGGCCCGCGAGCGTGAACGGCGTCGGGTTGAGCGGCACCTTCTCGCCGAGAATGCGGCCGTCCGTCAGCAGCGCGACGACGCTCACGGCGCTCATCAGCGCGAGCTGCGGCAGAATCGATTGGAGCACCGAACCGTCCCAGACGAACAGCATTCGGAACCAGTGCTCGCGCGGTCTGACGATCATGCGCTCACCGTGTCATGCCGCTTGCTGCGCATCGGCAGCGGATCGATGCATCAGCACCGGAATCGACTTCGACGTCGGCGTGTTGCAGACGTCGCCGACGCTGTCGAGCGGCACGAGCGGATTCGTCTCCGGGTAGTACGCGCCGAGGCAGCCGCGCGGAATGTCGTACGCGACGAGCAGGAACCCGTCGACGCGCCGCTCGATCCCGTCGTCCCACACCGTTTCGAGAGCGACGCGCTCGCCCGCTTCGAGGCCGAGCATCGCGAGGTCGGCCGCGTTTGCGAACACGACGCGCCGCTGGCCGAACACGCCGCGATAGCGGTCGTCGAGCGCGTAGATCGTCGTGTTGTACTGATCGTGCGAGCGCGTCGTCATCAGCGTCATCAGCCGCTCGCCGTAGCGCGCGCGGGCGCGCTGGATCGGCGAGTCGACGGGCAGCGCGTGAACGATGAAGTTCGCCTTGCCGGTCGGCGTGAGCCATTCGCGCTCGCGCGACGCGATCCGCATGTGGAAGCCGCCCGGCTGCGCGATCCGCGCGTTGTAATCGTCGAAGCCTTCGATGCTCGTCTCGATCGCATCGCGGATCTTCGCATAGTCGTTCATGTAGCCGAGCCAGTCGATTTCGCCGCTGCCGAAGAGCGCATGCCCGAGCCGCGCGACGATCGCGGTCTCCGACAGCAGATGCGGCGACGCCGGCTTGTTCATCCCGTACGACACGTGAACCATGCACATCGAATCCTCGACCGTCACGCCCTGCGCGACGCCGTTCTGCAGATCGATCTCGGTGCGGCCGAGCGTCGGCAGGATCAGCGCTTCGCGGCCGTGCACGAGGTGGCTGCGGTTCAGCTTCGTCGTGATGTGGACGGTCAGGCCGCAATTGCGCAGGCCCTGCCACGTGCGCGGCGTGTCGGGCGTCGCCATCGCGAAGTTGCCGCCGAGGCCGACGAACACACCGATGCGGCCGTCGAGCATCGCTTCGATCGTCTCGACGACGTCGTAGCCGTGGCCGCGCGGCGGCGCGAAGCCGAACGCCTGGCCGAGCCGGTCGAGGAACGCATCGGACGGCTTCTCCTCGATGCCGACCGTGCGGTTGCCCTGCACGTTCGAGTGCCCGCGCACGGGACAAAGGCCCGCGCCCGGACGGCCGATGTTGCCGCGCATCAGCATCAGGTTCGACAGCATGTGCACGGTCGCGACCGAATGCTTGTGCTGCGTGATGCCCATTCCCCACGTCGCGATCACGCGCTCGCCGCGCACGTAGATTTGCGCGAGCGCGTCGATCTGCTCGTGCGGCACGCCGCTTTCCGCGGTCAGCGCGGCCCAGCTTTCCGCGCGCAGATCGGACGCGAACGCGTCGAAGCCGGCCGTATGCCCGGCGATGAAGTCGACGTCGAGCACACGTGCGTCGCCGCGCTCGCGCGCCGCGTCGTCGAGCTCGACCACGCGCTTCGCGACGCCCTTGATCAGCGCGAAATCGCCGCCGACGGCCGGCTGCACGAACATCGACGCGATCGGCGTGCTCGACATCGTCAGCATCTCGGCGGGGTGCTGCGGGCTCGCGAAGCGTTCGAGCCCGCGCTCCTTCAGCGGATTGATCGACACGATCGTCGCGCCGCGCTTCGCGCATTCACGCAGCTCGCCCATCATCCGCGGGTGGTTCGTCGCCGGATTCTGGCCGAAGATCAGCAGCGTGTCGGCCGCCTCGAAATCGTCGAGCGTGACGGTGCCCTTGCCGACGCCGACCGTGGCCGGCAGCCCGCGACTCGTCGCCTCGTGGCACATGTTCGAGCAGTCGGGGAAGTTGTTCGTGCCGTAGTAGCGCACGAGCAGCTGGTACAGGAACGCGGCCTCGTTGCTCGCGCGGCCCGACGTGTAGAACGCCGCGCGGTCCGGATCGCCGAGCGCGCGCAGGCGTTTCGCGATCAGCTCGAACGCGGCGTCCCATGCGATCGGCACGTAGCGGTCGCTGGCGGCGTCGTAGACCATCGGATCGGTGAGGCGGCCGTGCTGCTCGAGTTCGTAATCGGACTGTTCGAGGAGCGACGCGACCGTGTGCTCGGCGAAGAACGCGGGCGTCACGCGCTTCGCGGTCGCCTCGGCGGCGACGGCTTTCACGCCGTTCTCGCAGAATTCGAACGTCGACGCGTGCTGGCGATCGGGCCACGCGCAGCCGGGGCAGTCGAAGCCGTCCGGCTGGTTCTGGCGCAGCAGCGCGCGGTAGTTGCCGCCCGATACCTTTTCCTTGAACAGGTTGATCGCGACGTACTTGAGTGCGCCCCAGCCGCCCGCCGGATGGGCGTACGGTTCGATGCGCGCGTCGGGTTCCTTGGTTTTCATGTCTTGAAGAGTCTGAGCGCCGGTTGGGGACGGCGACGGAATGAAGCGTACGCGCTCGGCGGCGTGGGCCGGGAGCACACCTCGTCGGAAAGAAAAAGAGTACAGTTCGCACTTCTGGTGCGTTGCGTCAAGAAACTGTACTCTTGCGTATCGACAAACGGACAATCGAGGCACGCGGTGAAGCGCTACGAACAGCTCGCGGACGACATCGAGGCGATGATCCGGCGCGGCGTCTACCGGCCGGGCGAGCGGATTCCGTCGGTGCGGCAGGCGAGCCGCCAGCACCGGCTCAGCGTCACGACCGTCGTGCGCGCGTATCTGGTGCTCGAGAGCCGCGGCGCGATCGAGAGCCGGCCGCAGTCCGGCTATTTCGTGCGCGCGCGGCAGGACGCGCCGGAGCCGGAACTGCATGCGTCGACGCCCGTCGCGGTGTCGTCGGCCGTCGACGTGAGCCGGCTCGTGCTGTCGACGCTGCGCTCGATCGCGCGCGACGACGCGGTGCCGCTCGGCTCGCCGTATCCGGATGCGACGCCGTTTCCCGCGCAGCGGATCGCGCGGCACGCGCAGGCGATCGCGCGGCGGCGCACGCGCTGGGGCGTGATCGACGACTTGCCGCCCGGCAATCCGGAGCTGATCCGGCAGATCGCGCGCCGCTATCTGGAGAGCGGCGTCGCGGTCGATCCGGACGAGATCGTCGTGACGATCGGTGCGACCGAGGCGATCAATCTGTGCCTGCAGGCGGTCGCGAAGCCGGGCGACACGATCGCAGTCGAATCGCCGACGTTCTATGCGATGCTGCACGCGATCGAGCGGCTCGGGATGCGCGCGATCGAGGTCGCGACGCATCCGGGCGAGGGAATCGACATCGACGCGCTCGCGCGGATCCTTGCGAGCGAGCGCATTGCCGCTTGCATGGTGATGCCGAATTTCCAGAATCCGCTCGGCTTTCTGATGCCGGACGAGTGCAAGCGCGCGCTTGTCGAGCTGCTCGCGCGGCACGACGTGCCCGCGATCGAGAACGACGTCTATCACGAGCTTTACTATGGCGCCGCGCGGCCGAGCACGCTGAAGGCGTTCGATTCTCGCGGGCTCGTGTTGCACTGCGCGTCGTTCTCGAAGAGCCTGTCGCCCGCGTACCGGATCGGCTGGGCGATGCCGGGGCGCTACCGCGATCAGGTCGAAAAGCTCAAGTTCCTGAACACGCTCGCGACGCCCGCGATCGACCAGCTCGCGATCGCCGAGTATCTGAAGCACGATGGCTACGATCATCATCTGCGGCGGATTCGCAAGCTCTATGCGCAGCAGGCGAGCATGATGGCGGCGATGGTGCGGCGCTTCTTTCCGGACGGCACGCGGCTGTCGCAGCCGCGCGGCGGCTACGTGCTGTGGGTCGAGCTGCCGGGCGGCGCCGATGCGATGGAGCTGTACCGGCTCGCGCTCGCGCAGAAGATCACGCTCGGGCCGGGGCACATGTTCTCGACGACGGGCGCGTATCGGCGCTTCATCCGGCTCAATTACAGCTATCCGTGGTCTCGGCAGATCGAGGAGGCGGTGAAGACGGTCGGCCGGTTGGCGGCGGTATGTGCAAAGAGATGACGGGTGGGGCGATGCGCGGCGCGCGCCCGATCGACGAGAGGACGGGACGATGATGATGGAAGGGGATCACGGCGAGCGGAACGAGCGAGGCGGTTCGGCGGAGGTCGACGAACGGGATGCGATCTCGCATGACGATGACGACGGCCGGCTCGATCCGGCGATCGTCGCGGTGCTGCTGCGATTGCGCGATGCGGCCGTCGAAGCGCGCGGCGCGCCGTGGTCGCTCGCGAAGCTCGGCAAACGCGCGCGCGTGCCGATGAGCACGCTGCGGCGCACGTTGACGCAGCTCGATGCGGCCGGCTTGACCGAGACGATCCTGCGCGACGACGGCACGGGCCGCGCGATGCTGACGGCGCAGGGGCTGGAATGGTGCGCTGCGCTTTTCGGCGATGCTGCCGCGGCGCGTGGCGACGCCTGACGCAACCACGCGCGTGCGAATCGACGACACGCATGCGGGCACGATTCGACGGGCGGCGTAAACAAGAGCGGGGCGGTCCACGGACCGCCCCGCCGTCATGCAGCAATGATCCGGCTTACCACCGCGCCGAGATCCCCGCCATCAACGAATGATCGTAGATCTGATCGTTGAGCCCGCGCCGATAGCCGATGTCGAGATCGAGCCAGCCGCGCGGCGAGTAGATCGCACCCGCGATCACGTACGCTGGATTCGCGCCGGCGCCGCGCTCGGGATTGCGCGAGATCCCGACGTCGATGCCCAGCCGCAGCTTGTCCGTCGCGCGATAGATCGCCGCGCCGGACGCCTGCCAGATCGACGTCAGGCCGTCCTGGCGATTTGGCTGATACATCAGGCCTGCATTGGCGAGCAGTTGCACGCGTGCGATGTCGTACTGCGCGAGCAGCATCGCGCCCGCGTTCACGCGGCCGTTGCCGAGGCCGCGCGCGTCGTCGCCGACCGGCACCGTGAAGCGCGGCTTCACCGCGATGCTGAACGGCCCGCGTTCCAGCACGAGCCATTTCGCGCCGATTTCGATGTCGCCGAAGCCTGAGCCCTGTTCGTCGGAGCGTGTCTGCACGTGCGTGTACGGCGCTTGCATGTACAGATCGACGCGCTCGCCGAAGCCGCGCGTGAGCGTCGTGTTCCAGAGCTGCTGGCGGCCGATGTCGGACTGCTTCGACGTGCGCTCGACGTTCATTTCGTACTGCCAGCTACCGTCGCCTTGCGTGTTGGTGTCGTCGGACGTGAACGGGTGGTCGGCTTGCGCGCCGGAGGGCGCGAAAAGGGCGCCTGCGGCTGCGAGCGGAAGCATTCTTTTCATATCGTCACCTTCGATGAAACGAGCGGCCGGCGCGCGCGCCGCGCGCGGCCGGATGCGAGAGGGATGCGTCGCTTTAGAACCACTGTTTGTAGCGACGGACGTAAAGCGTCTTCACGATCTGCGCGAGCATGATGTAGCCCGCCATCGTCGCGACGAGCCACAGCCAGTAGCTGCCGGGCAGATGGATGAAGCCGAGCGCTTCGGCGAACGGCGAGAACGGCAGCCAGCAGCCGATCGCGATCGCGATCGTCGTCGACATCAGCACGGGCAGCGACGCGGTGCTCTGCAGGAACGGGATCTTCTGCGTGCGCAGCAGATGGACGACGATCGTCTGCGACACGAGGCTCTCGACGAACCAGCCGGAGTTCATCACGAGCTGGCCGCCCGCGCCGCCTTGCGCGTGGTACAGCGCGCCCGCGCCGAACACGGTCCACATCAGCACGTACGTCGTGATGTCGAACACCGACGACGTCGGCCCGACCCACAGCATGAAGCGGCCGATGTTCTTCGCTTCCCACTTGCGCGGCTTCTTCAGGAATTCGGGGTCCATCTTGTCCCACGGCAGCAGCATCTGCGACGTGTCGTAGACGAGGTTCAGCACGAGCATCTGCACGGCGAGCATCGGCTCCCACGGCAGGAACGCGCTCGCGACGAGCACCGAGAACACATTGCCGAAGTTCGAGCTCGCGGTCATGTTCAGGTACTTGAGGATGTTGCCGAACGTCTCGCGGCCCTTGATCACGCCTTCTTCGAGCACCATCAGGCTCTTCTCGAGCAGGATGATGTCGGCGGTCTCCTTCGCGATGTCCGCGCCGCTGTCGACCGAGATGCCGACATCGGCATCGCGCAGCGCGGGCGCGTCGTTGATCCCGTCGCCGAGGAAGCCGACCGTGTGGCCGTTCGCCTGCAGCGCCTTCACGATCCGCGCCTTCTGCAGCGGCGTGAGCTTCGCGAACACGGTGGTGCGCTCGACCGCCTTTTCGAGCGCCGCATCGCCGAGCGCTTCGACTTCGGTTCCGAGGAGCGGCTTGCCGGGCTCGAGGCCGACTTGCCGGCACACGTTCAGCGTGACGGTCGGGTTGTCGCCCGTCAGCACCTTGACCGCGACGCCGTTCTCGCGCAGCGCGGCGAGCGCCGGCGCGGCGGATTCCTTCGGCGGATCGAGGAACGTCAGGAAGCCGCGCACGACGAGGTCGCGTTCGTCGGCCGTCCGGTATTGCTCGCGCTCGTCGCCGCGCGGGATCGAGCGCGTCGCGACGATCAGCACGCGGAAGCCGTCTTCGTTGTACGCGTTCGCCTGCGTGAGAAGCCGCTTGCGCTCGACGAAATCGAGCGGGCGCACGCCTTCGTTATCCTGAACGTGCGTCGACACCGCGAGCATCTCCTCGACCGCGCCCTTGCAGACGAGCAGATGCGCGCCACGCGGGTCCTCGACGACGACGGACAGGCGCCGCCGCACGAAATCGAACGGCAGTTCGTCGATCTTGCGATAGCCCTGCGGCTTGATCCATTCGCCGAGCTGATTCGCACGATTGACGATCGCGATGTCGATCAGATTCTTCTGGCCGCTCTGGTGGAAGCTGTTCAGCCAGCCGAGGCGCAGCACGTCCTCGCTCTTGCGGCCGGACACGTCGAGGTGATGCTCGAGGATGATCTTGTCCTGCGTGAGCGTGCCCGTCTTGTCGGTGCAGAGCACGTCCATCGCGCCGAAGTTCTGGACCGCGTTCAGCCGCTTGACGACGACCTTGCGCCGCGCCATCGCGACCGCGCCGCGCGCGAGGTTCGCGCTGACGATCATCGGCAGCATCTCGGGCGTCAGGCCGACTGCGACGGCGAGTGCGAACGTCAGCGCGCTCAGCCAGTCGCCCTTTGTGAGGCCGTTGATCATGAAGACGACCGGCACCATCACGAGCATGAAACGGATCAGCAGCCAGCTGACGCTCGACACGCCGCGATCGAAGCTCGTCTCGACCCGCTTGTGGCTGACGACGTTCTTCGCGAGCGCGCCGAAATACGTGCCGGCGCCCGTCGCGACGACGACCGCGGTCGCCGTGCCGCTCACGACGTTGGTGCCCATGAAGCACGCGTTCGCGAGATCGAGCAGCGAACCGTCGTGGCCGGCGACGCTGCTGCCGCTGCCGTTCGCCGGCTCGGCGGATTTCTGCGCGACGGCGCCGAGCGTGTCGTACTTCTCGACGGGCAGCGCTTCGCCCGTCAGCACCGCCTGGCTGATGAAAAGGTCGCGCGACGAAATCAGCCGCACGTCCGCGGGGATCATGTCGCCCGCGGACAGATGCACGATGTCGCCGACGACGACGTCGCGCATCGGCACGTCGTGCTTGATCGGCGCGCTCGCGTCGTCGGTGCGGCGCTGCACGGTCGCCGTCGTGCGCACCATCGCCTTCAGCTTCTCGGCGGCGCGCAGCGAGCGGAATTCCTGCACGAAGCGCAGCAGCACGCTGATCGTGATCATCGCGAGCAGGATCGTGATCTTGACGTAGTCGCGATCGTCCGGCTCGGCGAAGTAGACGTCGGTGAGGAAGCTGATCGAGGCGAGCACGAGCAGCACGTAGACGAATGGGTTGTTGAACGACGTCAGCAGCTGCCGGCTCCAGTGCGGCGGCTTGTCGTGCGCGATTTCGTTCGGGCCGTCGCGCAGCAGGCGATCCTCGGCGTCGGATGTCGTGAGGCCGCGCTCGCTCGTGCGCAGGTTGTCGAGCGTGTCGGCGAGCGGTTGCGCGGATTCGTATTCGATGCGCATCGGGCGGCGATCGTCGCCGTCGTCCCGTGCGCCGTAATGGAGGAACCCGCGTTGCTTGTTCTTTGAGGGAGTGCGTTGTGTCATCGGACGCTCCGTGTGTCGCGCGCGGCGAGCGGGGAGCGTCGTCGTTATCGATGGACGAGCGTCTCCCGCCGCTTCGCGTCGCGCGCGTTCGGCTGAATGAGTGAAAAATCGGGGTCGCTCGCCGGCGCAGCCGACGCGGCGCATGCGCCGCCCGGCATGACGCCGGCGAGCGGTAATCGGCTACTGTCGTCTGCTTCCATCTGGACTCCTGTCGATCGTCGGCCGGATGCGATAAGGCATCCGGAATGAAGGGCGCGCATCACGGGTCGCTGCGAAAGCGATGCATGCACGAGCGGCACGCAAGCGCATGCGCGGCGCGGGCCGCGGATGGCGAGAACGAACGAGCACGACGCGCGCACGGCGGCGCATGCATCGTTCATTCGAGAAAATCGTGGCGGGAAGATCGAGCCGAGATGGCCGGAAAGACGCCGCATCCTGCTGGCGGGATGCGGCAGAAGCGTGGGGCTCTGCGCGAATGCCTCAGTCAGCAGTCAAGCCGGTGCAGGACCGACTACAACTCGCATCGGTGTTCACGGAACACTCCAAGTATCAAGACGGGGGCGATGGTAAGGGGTCGGCGTGCGAAGCGTCAAGCTTTTTACGGCAGGTTTACACGGTCTGCGCATTCGTTCGTGCGGCGCATGTGCGTCGTCGCGCGACCGCGGCCGCGCGCGGCGGCAAAGCAAGCGGCCGCCCGAACGGGCGGCCGCTGCACGATCACGTGCGGTTCGCGTGGCTATTTCGTTGCGGACGCAACCACGGTGCCCGCGTCGACGATCCCCGCACCCGGCGCGCGCGCGAGACAGGACGCCGTCGACGCCGACGGCCGCGCGGTGCTCGCGAGCTTCTGCGCGATCTGTGCGGGCGTCAGGTTCGGATTCACCGCGAGCATCAGCGACGCGACGCCCGCCACTTGCGGCGCGGCGAGGCTCGTGCCGCTGTGCGTGCCGTACGCGTCGGACGTCGGCACCGTCGTGCCCGCGTTGGTCGTCGACAGAATGTTCGAGCCCGGCGCGCTCAGCATGATGTCAGCGCCGAAGTTGCTGTACCACGCACGCTGGCCCGTGCTGTCGGTCGCGCCGACCGCGATCACGCCCGTGCAGTTCGCGGGGCGATCCTGGGTCGTCGCCTGGCCGTCGTTGCCGGCCGCGACGACGACGGTCGCACCTTGTGCGATGACGTCGTTGATTGCCTGCTGAAACGTGTCGCCGCACGGGCCCTTGCCGCCCAGGCTGAGGTTGATGACCTTCGCGGGCGTCAGATTCGTCGGCGCGCCGGCGACGGGGAGGCCGGCCGCCCAGCGCATCGCGTCGGCGATGTCGCTCGTCGTGCCGCCGCACTTGCCGAGCACGCGCACGGGCAGCATCTTGCCGTACCAGTTGACGCCCGCGATGCCGATGCCGTTGTTCGCGGCGGCGCCGATGATGCCGGCGACCTGCGTGCCGTGCCAACTGCTGTTCGACGGCGCGCTCGCGCAGTTATAGAACGGGCTCGACGGATCGGTCAGCTCCTGCTGCGTGACCCAGTCGCCCGGATCGGTCGCGTCCGGGCTGCGACCGTGCCCGTTGTTGCCGGTGTTGATGTCGGAAATGAAGTCGTAGCCGGGCAACAGATTTGCGATGATGTCCGGATGCGGACGATAGCCGGTGTCGAGCACCGCGGTGACGACGGTCGGCGAGCCGGTTGTCACGCTCCACGCGTTCGGCAGATCGATGCCGGCCGTCGGATCGAAGTAGTTCCACTGCTGCGCGTAGTTCGGATCGGTCGCCACGGTGCGGGCGAAGACGCGCCGGTCGGGCTCCGCGTACGCGACGTCCGGATCGGCCGCGAACGTTTGCGCGAGCGCGCTGGCGGTATCCGCGTTCATCTTTTGTCCGAGCGCGAGCAGCGCCGCGCCGCCCGACATCGTCCGCTCGACCTGCACGGCACTCGTCTGCGCGATGTTTTGCGCATACGAGCGCGCGGCGCCGCCCTTCGTGCTCCATTGCGACATCGCGCGCTGGATCACCGCGTCGAGACGCGCCGCGTCGTTCGTCGCGGCCATGATCCGCGCGCCCGACGCCGTCGTCGCCGATGCGTTTTGCAGCTTGACGATCAGATGGTCGACGGGCGCGTCCTGTTGAACGGTGCTGGAGACGAGGGAGGCGCTTGCGGCGGCCGATGCGGTTTGCGTGACGGGGCAGGCCGTCGTCGAAGTCGAGGATTGCGACGAGCCCGATGTCGGAGCAGGTGTCGGAGTCGGTTGCGCGGCTGCGGATGGTGCGCTGCCTCCGCCCCCGCCGCCGCCTCCGCCGCAACCGGCGAGCGGAACGAGGAGGGACACGGAGAGAATGCCGGCGACGGCGCGGGCTTGGCCAAACCGCGTCTGATCAGGATTGCTACGCTTGTTGTTCATGGCGCCTCTCCACCCTTGGTTTCGAAACCGCGTGTGCGGTTGACGCGGTCAAGATCCGTGGCGTGAGAAGTCCGTGAGCATCGTCGCCCTTCGGTTGCATCCCGATACATCGCCAGGTCTTGTCCGGATTCCGCCGGGCTCGTGCGCGCCCGATCGGAGGTACTGGTGTGAGTAACGGCTGCGTTTAACGATTCTTGATAGTCTTTCCGAAAATATAGTCGCTCACCGCACAAATACACGAGCATTTTTGGTGTATCGCATGGCCTGATTTGAGTGTAATTTTGAGATAAGCGCGGTAAACCGAGAACGACCGTATCAAACGGGTGAGCAAATGCGTATTCGGCGCACCGCCGGAAGGCGGCGGCGTCATGCGACCCGAAGGTTGCCGCAGCGCATGCCGCCGGTGGTTTTTGAACGGATTACGATCGCTTTTCATTCGACTTCTTTGGAGAAAAGCATGCACGTTCGTTTCAACTGGCCCGTCGCCGCGTTCGTCTGCATGGCTGCAGGCGCCGTTCATGCACAGGAACTCACCGGTACGCTCAAGAAAATCAAGGAGACGGGCGTCGTCGGGCTCGGCATTCGCGAATCGTCGGTGCCGTTCTCGTATTCCGACAATCAGCAGAAGAACATCGGCTATTCGCGCGACATCGCCGCGAAGATCGTCGACGAGATCAAGCGGCAATTGAAGCTGCCCGGACTCGTCGTCAAGGAAATTCCGATCACGTCGCAAAACCGCATTCCGCTCGTGCAGAACGGCACGATCGACTTCGAATGCGGGTCGACGACGAACACGCTCGAGCGGCAGAAGCAGGCGGCGTTCTCGAACAGCATCTTCCTGTACGGCATCCGCTTCAGCACGCGCAAGGACTCGGGCATCAAGGACTTCGGCGATTTCGCGGGCAAGACCGTCGTGACGACGGCGGGCACGTCCGACGAGCGCCTCCTGCGCAAGCTGAACGAAGACAGGAACATGAACATGACGATCATCAGCGCGAAGGACCACGCCGAGGCGTTCATGAACGTGACGACGAGCCGTGCGGCCGCGTTCGTGATGGACGAGCCGCTGCTGTATGGCGAACTCGCGAAGGAGAAGAATCCGGGGGCTTACGTGGTCGCGGGTACGCCGCTCGTCCACGAGAACTACGCGTGCATGATGCGCAGGGACGATCCCGCGCTCAAGAAGCTCGTCGATTCGACGATCGCGCAGATGCAGACGTCGGGCGAAGCGGAGAAGCTCTACGACAAGTGGTTCATGCAGCCGATTCCGCCGCGCGGGCTGAATCTGAATTTTCCGTTGTCGCCGGAAATGCGCGCGCTCTTCAAGAATCCCAGCGATCGCGCGCAGTACTGAATAGGGTCCGCGCTCGGCGGAGGGCGGCGCGGCGCGCCTCGCCGCGCCGGTCCCTTGACCGGTCGATTGCGGCAGGGCCGCCGGCGGCCCAGCCGTGCCCGGATGCGCGGCCGGCTCTGTATGTCGCTCGCCTCGCGCGTGTCGCGACAATCGACACGCAGCTTCACGATCCCGTCACATCGCACTGCTGCGCATTCCGGATAGTTCGGATGCCGTAACTCCATATTACGAAACAGTTTCTTGCTGAAACTGAAAAAAACAGCCGGAGCCACAATGCAAGGGAATGCAAAACGATTTGATGAACTATATAAGGTATTGTTCAATTGGCGATGAGCGCGTACATTTCGGGTCCGCGCCGGCGTTCGGGACATATCAAGACTCGTTTTCCCGAACCCGACGCCTGAGAGAAGGAACGATGAATAACGACACCAATCCCCACGCGCGTCGCTCGGGCGACGCGGCCGAGCCCATGGGTGGGGGGCTCACTCGACGCCAATGGCTGCAGCGCTCGCTCGCGCTGACCGCATTGGGCCTTGCCGGCTCGCTCACGTTGCGCGCGCTCGCCGAAGGTCCGAGCGCCGCGCCGCTCGATGCGTTCATGACGCTGTCCGAAGCGTTGACCGGCAAGACCGGCCTGAACCGCGCGGTCGGCGAACGGTTGCTGCGTGCGCTGCAGAAGGGTTCGTTCGAACTCGGCGACGGGCTGCCGAAGCTTGCCGGCTCGCTCGCTGCGAACGCGCTCACGCCCGATCAGGAAGCCCTCTCGCTGCGCATTCTCGAAGCGTGGTATCTCGGCATCGTCGACAACGTCGTGATCACCTATGAAGAAGCGCTGATGTTCGGCGTCGTGTCGGACACGCTCGTGATCCGCTCGTACTGCCCCAGCAAACCCGGCTTCTGGGCCGACAAACCGATCGAGAGGCAAGCCTGATGGCCGATACACAGCAAGCCGACGTCGTTGTCGTGGGCTCGGGCGTCGCGGGTGCGATCGTCGCGCATCAGCTCGCGATGGCGGGCAAGTCGGTGATCCTGCTCGAAGCCGGCCCGCGGATGCCGCGCTGGGAGATCGTCGAGCGCTTTCGCAACCAGCCGGACAAGATGGACTTCATGGCGCCGTATCCGTCGAGCCCGTGGGCGCCGCATCCGGAGTACGGCCCGCCGAACGATTACCTGGTCCTGAAGGGCGAGCACAAGTTCAACTCGCAGTACATCCGCGCGGTGGGCGGCACGACGTGGCACTGGGCTGCGTCCGCGTGGCGCTTCATTCCGAACGACTTCAAGATGAAGACCGTCTACGGCGTCGGCCGCGACTGGCCGATCCAGTACGATGATCTCGAGCATTACTACCAGCGCGCCGAGGAGGAACTGGGCGTCTGGGGGCCGGGCGCCGAAGAGGATTTGCTGTCGCCGCGCAAGCAGCCGTATCCGATGCCGCCGCTGCCGCTGTCTTACAACGAGCAGACGATCAAGACCGCGCTCAACGGCTACGATCCGAAGTTCCACGTCGTGACCGAACCCGTCGCGCGCAACAGCCGTCCGTACGACGGCCGTCCGACCTGCTGCGGCAACAACAACTGCATGCCGATCTGCCCGATCGGCGCGATGTACAACGGCATCGTCCACGTCGAGAAGGCCGAGCAGGCGGGCGCGAAGCTGATCGAGAACGCGGTCGTCCACAAGCTCGAAGTCGGCCCGCAGAAGAAAATCGTCGCGGCGCGCTACAAGGACCCGAAGGGTGTCGAGCATCGCGTCGAAGGCAAGTACTTCGTGCTCGCCGCGAACGGCATCGAGACGCCGAAGCTGATGCTGATGTCGACGAGCCACGATTTCCCGAACGGCGTCGGCAACAGCTCCGACATGGTCGGCCGCAACCTGATGGACCACCCGGGCACGGGCGTGTCGTTCTACGCGAGCGAGAAACTCTGGCCGGGCCGCGGCCCGCAGGAGATGACGTCGCTGATCGGCTTTCGCGACGGCGCGTTCCGCGCGACCGAAGCGGCGAAGAAGATCCATCTGTCGAATCTGTCACGCATCGACCAGGAAACGCAGAAGATCTTCAAGGCCGGCAAGCTCTTGAAGCCCGCCGAGCTCGACGCGCAGATCCGCGACCGTTCCGCGCGCTACGTGCAGTTCGACTGCTTCCACGAGATCCTGCCGCAGCCAGAGAACCGGATCGTGCCGAGCAAGACGGCGACCGACGGGATCGGCATTCCGCGCCCGGAAATCACCTACGCGATCGACGACTACGTAAAGCGGGGCGCGGTGCACACGCGCGAGGTCTATGCGACCGCCGCGAAGGTGCTCGGCGGCACGGATGTCGCGTTCAACGACGAGTTCGCGCCGAACAACCACATCACCGGCGCAACGATCATGGGCGCCGACCCGCACGATTCGGTCGTCGACAAGGACTGCCGCACGTTCGACCATCCGAACCTGTTCGTTTCGAGCAGCGCGACGATGCCGACGGTCGGCACGGTGAACGTGACGCTGACGATCGCCGCGCTCGCGCTGCGGATCTCGGACCAGTTGAAGAAGGAAATCTGATGCTGAAACGAACCCTTTCCTTCGTACTGGCCGGCTGCCTCGCATTGCCCGGGCTGGCGGGCGCGGCGGACGCCGCCACGGCTGCGTCCGCGCCCGCCGCCGCTGCGTCCGCGCCGGCTGCGGCCGCCGCGATCGCCCCGGCCGCACGCTCCGGCGATGCTGCGCTCGTCGAACGCGGCCGCTATCTGGCCGTCGCGGGCGACTGCATGGCGTGCCACACGGCGAAGGGCGGCAAGCCGTTCGCGGGCGGCTTGCCAATGCGTGCGCCCGTCCTCGGCACGATCTACACGACCAACATCACGCCCGACAAGGAAACGGGCATCGGCGACTGGACGTTCGCGGACTTCGAGCGCGCGGTGCGTCATGGTGTCGCGAAGAACGGTGACAACCTGTATCCGGCGATGCCGTACGTGTCGTATGCGAAAGTCACCGACGACGACGTGAAGGCGCTCTACGCGTACTTCACGCGCGGCGTCGAACCGGTCAGGCAGCCGGCGCGCAAGAACGACATTCCGTGGTATCTGAGCATGCGCTGGCCGCTCAAGATCTGGAATCTCCTGTTCCTGAAGGACGGCGCGTACCAGCCGAAGCCCGAGCGCGGCGTCGAATGGAACCGCGGCGCGTATCTCGTGCAGGGCCTCGCGCACTGCGGCACGTGCCACACGCCGCGCGGCGTCGCGCTGCAGGAGAAGTCGCTCGACGATACGGGCGGCGGCAGCTTCCTTGCGGGCTCGGTGCTGTCGGGCTGGGACGGCTACAACATCACGTCGGACACGAGCGCGGGGATCGGCGGCTGGTCGCAGCAGCAGCTCGTCCAGTACCTGCGCACGGGCAGCGTGCCGGGTCTCGCGCAGGCGGCGGGGCCGATGGCCGAAGCGGTCGAGCACAGCTTCTCGCAGATGACCGATGCCGACATCGGCGCGATCGCGACGTACATCCGCACAGTGCCCGCCGTCGCCGACGGCAGCGCGAAGGCGCGCTCCGCATGGGGCAAGCCGGCCGAGGACGGGATCCGGCTGCGCGGCGTCGCGCTCGCGTCGACGGGCATCGATCCCGCGCGGCTCTATCTCGGCAACTGCGCGAGCTGCCACCAGATGCAGGGCAAGGGCACGCCGGACGGCTACTATCCGCCGCTCTTCCATAACTCGACCGTCGGCGCGCCGAATCCGACGAACCTCGTGCAGGTGATCCTGAACGGCGTCGCGCGCAAGGCGGGCAAGGAAGACGTCGGGATGCCGGCGTTCCGCCACGAACTGTCGGATGCGCAGATCGCCGCGCTGACGAACTACCTGACCGTCCAGTTCGGCAATCCGGCGGCGAAAGTGAGCGAACAGGACGTTGCGAAGCTGCGCGCCTCGCAGTAACGTACGGGTCGGTTATCCGGCGATCGAGGAGGACGGCATCGCACCGGGCGGCTGTCCGGTGGCAGGTCGCAGTCGACAGGGAGGCGGCTCACGGCGTGCGCCGTGAGCCGTGAGCCGCCTCGGTTCGCAACCGGCACGTGCGCGACGCCTCGCGCGCGGCGTCCGCTTCCCGCTCCAGACGATAATGAGACAAACCTTCCTTGCGCCTCAGAAAGACCTTCTCCTGCTGCTTTCCCGCATTCTGCTCGTCATCCTGTTCGTGATCTTCGGCTGGGAGAAACTGCTGAATTTCTCGGGCACAGTCCAGTTCATGGCGGCCGAGGGCACGCCGTTGCCGTCGGTCGCGGCGGTCGTCGCGGTCGTGATGGAGTTCTTCGTCGGCATCGCGATCCTGATCGGCTTCTACACGCGGCCGCTCGCGCTCTTGCTCGGCCTCTACACGATCGGCACCGCGATCATCGGCCATCACTACTGGTCGATGCCGGCCGCCGAGCAGATGAACATGATGATCCACTTCTACAAGAACATCGCGATCACGGGCGGCCTGTTCGCCCTGTGCGCGGCTGGCCCCGGACGCTATTCGATCGATCGCGGTTGAGCGGCGTGCCGGACGTGTTTGGAACCTGAGAGAAGACAATAGGCGGAGAACAATGGGTTTTCATTCGAAGAAAATGATGGCTGCGATCGTCGCGGCCGGGCCGGCGCTCGCTTGCGCGCAAACGAGCGTCACGCTGTACGGCCGGGTCGACGGCGGCATCGAATACCTGAATCACATCGCGAACCCTTCGGGCGGCAGTTCGTCGCGCTGGAGCGCCGAGAGCGGCGACTGGGGCACCAGCATGTTCGGCCTGAAAGGCGTCGAGGATCTGGGCGGCGGCACGGCGGCGATCTTCAACCTGGAGACCGCGTTCCAGGTGATGAACGGCACGACGGGCGGCGGCCGGATGTGGTCGCGGCGCGCGTACGTCGGCCTGAAGAACGACATGTGGGGCACGCTGCAGGCGGGCCGCAATCTTTTCATCGACAGCGACGGCGTGTGGGAATTCGATCCGTTCGTCCAGCAGGCGTTCTCATCGGCGTCGCTCGTGCGCGGCCGCAACTGGCAGCAGACGAGCAACAACGTCGAATATCACAGCCCGGTGTTCGGCGGCTTCGACGTGCAAGCGCAATATGCGTTCGGCAACCAGTCGCGCGGCTTCAACTACGGCGCGCCCGGCGACTTCGGCCGCTCGGACGGCGTGATGCTCTCGTATCACTCGCCGATGCTCGACGTGCGCGGCATGTACGACGAGCTGCGCGACAGCAACGGCCGCATGAGCAACATCTTCTCGAGCTCGCGCGAGTACTTCATCGGGGCGAACGTGAAGGTGCAGAAGTTCAAGATCCAGGGCGCCTATACGCATTACTCGGCGCCCGACACCCCGGCGGGCCTCGCCGATCGCGCCGATCACTTCTGGCTCGGCGCGACGTATCAGGCGAATCCGCAGTGGGCGGTGACGGGCGGCGGCTACTACGTGCGCGTGCGCGGCGGCGACGGCGGCGATGCGTCGCACGATCCGTCCGGCCACGCGATCATGTATGCGCTCGGGACGACTTACAACCTGTCGAAGCGGACTTTCCTGTACGGCACGGTCGCCTATGTGCGCAACGGCGGGAATTCGAACTTCTCGCTGCTCGCGACGCCGCGCGACGCGACGCCGAACACGAGCCCGCTCGCGGGAGAATCGCAGACGGGCGCATACGCCGGGATGATGCATACGTTCTGACGCGCACGTCGCACGATGCGGGAGGAAGGGCTTCGGCGTGTCGGCCGAAGCCCTTTTTTCATGGGCCGGCGGCGCGGCGAACGCACCGGATCGTTCCTCGCGGCGGATTCGTTTCGCGGTCCGGACGAATGTGCGCCGCGGCCCGCGCAGCGTTCGAGCATGACGCGTCCGATTGGACATTAGATAGAAACACTGATTGCTGGCCATAGTCGGACGGCGCAAAGTTGTACATACAACTTCGGCGCGACTGAAATCGCCGCCAGAAGCCGTTCGTAAGCTCCCGGAAACCCGACGGACAGGTTGCGCGCCCGCTTCGCGGCGACGGCGTGCCGCGCCCGTGCACATCGAGGAAATCGCAGATGCTCTTTCAAGGCTTCGGTCCGCTGCTATGGGCCGGCACGGTCGAAACGGTCAAGCTCGCCGTCCTTTCGCTCGCCGCGTCGCTCGCGCTCGGGCTCGCGGGCGCGGCGGCCAAGCTGTCGCCGAACCGCGTGCTGGCCGGCATCGGCACGTTCTACACGACGCTGATTCGCGCGGTGCCGGATCTCGTGCTGATGTTGCTGCTGTTCTACGGGATCCAGATCCTGCTGAACGACGCGACCGACATGCTCGGCGTCGATCAGATCGACATCGACCCGTTCGTCGCGGGCATCGTCACGCTGGGCTTCATCTACGGCGCTTACTTCACCGAGACGTTCCGCGGTGCGTTCCTCGCGGTGCCGCGCGGTCAGCTCGAAGCGGGCTTCGCGTACGGGATGAGCTCGTGGCGCGTGTTCGCGCGAATCATGTTCCCGCAAATGATGCGCTTCGCGCTGCCCGGCATCGGCAACAACTGGCAGGTGCTCGTGAAGGCGACCGCGCTCGTGTCGATCATCGGCCTCGCCGACGTCGTGAAGGCGTCGCAGGACGCAGGCAAGAGCACGCTGAATTTCTTTTTCTTCACGCTCGCGGCGGGCGCGATCTATCTCGCGATCACGACGCTGTCGAATCTCGTGTTGATGTATCTCGAAAAACGCTATTCGGCGGGTGTGCGGAGGCTGGCGCTGTGATTCAGATCATCGGTCAATATTGGCAGAACTACCTGTTCAGCGACGGCTACCGGATCAGCGGCCTCGCGATCACGCTGTGGCTGCTCGTCGTGTCGATCGGGCTCGGCTTTTGCCTCGCGGTGCCGCTCGCGATCGCGCGCGCGTCGCGCAACCGCTTGCTGTCGCGCACGGTCTGGCTCTACACATACGTGTTTCGCGGCACGCCGCTCTACGTGCAGCTACTGCTTTGCTACACGGGCATCTATAGCCTGGGCGTCGTGCACGATCATGCGTGGCTCGACAGCTTCTTCCGAAGCGCGATGAACTGCACGCTGCTCGCGTTCACGCTGAACGAATGCGCGTATGCGACCGAGATCTTCGCGGGCGCGATCAAGTCGACGTCGCCGGGCGAGATCGAGGCGGGGCTCGCATACGGGATGTCGCGGTTCAAGCTGTACACGCGCGTGATCCTGCCGTCGGCGTTGCGCCGCGCGCTGCCGAGCTACAGCAACGAAGTGATCCTGATGCTGCACGCGACGACGCTCGCGTTCACGGCGACCGTGCCCGACATCCTCAAAGTCACGCGCGACGTCAATTCGGCGACCTACGCATCGTTTCAGGCGTACGGGATCGCGGCCGTGCTGTATGCGGTCGTCGTGTTCGGCCTCATCTGGCTGTTCCGCCGGATGGAGGCGCGCTGGCTGGCGTTCCTGAGACCGCAGGGACGCTGACGCGCACAGCGGCATCGATCAACGAAGCTCAACGACGATCAAGGACGACGGCGAATGTACAAGCTCAGTGTGGACGACCTGCACAAGAAGTTCGGCGACAACGAGGTGCTGAAGGGCATCTCGATGAAGGCGAAGGCGGGCGACGTGATCAGCATCATCGGCTCGAGCGGCTCGGGAAAGAGCACGTTCCTGCGCTGCATCAACTTTCTCGAGCAGCCTTGCGCGGGCACGATCACGCTCGGCGACGAGTCGATCCGCGTGGCGCGCGACAGGCGCGGCGCGCCGAAGATCGGCGATCCGAAGCAATTGCAGCGGATGCGCGTGAAGCTCGCGATGGTGTTCCAGCACTTCAATCTGTGGGCGCACATGACCGTGCTCGAGAACGTGATCGAGGCGCCTGTCAGCGTGCTCGGCCTGTCGCGCGCCGAGGCCGAGGCGCGGGCGCGCGAGTACCTGCGGAAAGTGGGGCTCGCGCCGAGCGTCGAGGCGAAATATCCGTCGCACCTGTCGGGCGGCCAGCAGCAGCGTGTCGCGATCGCGCGCGCGCTCGCGATGGAGCCTGAAGTGATGCTGTTCGACGAGCCGACGTCGGCGCTCGATCCGGAACTCGTCGGCGAAGTGCTGAAGGTGATGCAGGCGCTCGCGGAAGAGGGACGCACGATGATCGTCGTCACGCACGAGATGGGCTTCGCGCGCAACGTGTCGAATCACGTGATCTTCCTGCACCAGGGGCGGATCGAGGAAGAGGGACATCCGCAGGATGTGCTCGTCAATCCGAAGAGCGAGCGCCTGTCGCAGTTCCTGTCCGGCCGGCTCAAGTAGGCGGCCGGCGAGCGCCGGTGAGGGCGCGGCGCGATCTCGCGCGCGCGCGCCGGCACCGCCCATCGATTTACTCGCTGCTCGTCCACTCGACGTTCGCGCCGACCGAGCGCAGATTCTCGACGAAATGCGGATGCGCGCGCCGGATCGGCTGCGCATTCAGGATCTCCGAGCGGCCGTCGATGCTCGCCGCGACCATCAAGAGCGCGATCGCGACGCGGATGATGTACGGGCTTTCGACGCGCGCGGGGCTGAGCGGCAGCCCGCCGAACGTGATCAGCCGATGCGGATCGGACAGGAACACGTGCGCGCCGAACTTCGACAGCTCGCCCGTCCAGCCCATCGCGCCGTCGTAGACCTTGTTCCAGAACATCACGCTGCCTTGCGCCTGCACGCCGAGCGCGATGAAGATCGGCAGCAGATCGACAGGCAGGTACGGCCACGGCGCGGCCTCGACCTTCGTCAGGATGTTGCGCGTGAACGGCTGCTTGACCTTCAGCGGACCGTCGCGCAGCGCGTGCGACCAGCCGTTCTCGTGCGCGACCTGAACGCCGAACTTCGCGAAGGTCCGGTCGATCAGCGGAAACTGCTCGGGCGAGCCGTTGCGCACCGCGATGTCGCCTCCCGTGATCGCGCCGAGTGCGAGGAACGTCGCGATCTCGTGGAAGTCCTCGTTGAAGCGGTACTCGCCCCCCGCGAGCGCGCGGCCGCCCTGGATGCTCAGATGCGACGTGCCGATGCCTTCGATCGGCACGCCGAGCATCGCGAGGAATCGGCAGAACTCCTGCACGTGCGGCTCCGACGCGGCGTTGACGAGCGTCGACGTGCCGTTCGCCGACGCCGCGCACAGCACGAAGTTCTCGGTCGTCGTGACCGACGCGTAGTCGAGCCAATGATGATTCGACGTGAGCGGCCCGTCGGCGCGCACGATCAGCGAATCGGACGTGCGCTCGATCCGCGCGCCGAAGCGCTCGAACACCTCGACGTGCGGGTCGATTTCGCGCACGCCGAGCGTGCAGCCCTTCACGTCGTTCTCGAGCCGCGCGACGCCGAAGCGCGCGAGAAGCGGCGGCACCAGCATGATCGACGAGCGCATTTCCTCCGGCAGCCGGTGCACGGCCGGATCGAACGCCGTCGCGCGGTGGTGCAGGTCGAGCGCGCCCGTCGCGTAGTCGATCGACACGTCGCTGCCGAGCGTGCGGAAGATGTCGAGGATCTTGCGGACATCGGTGATGTCCGGCACGCCGACGAGCCGCAGCGGCTGGTCGGTGAGAAGCGTCGCGCACAGGATGGGCAAGACGGCGTTCTTGTTGGCGGACGGCGTGATTTCTCCGCGAAGCGGGGCGCCGCCATGGACGATCAGGTTCGACATGTTCGGATGCAGGTGGGTGTAATGACACGCAAGGTCGATATCATGCCATCGTTCGCCAGGATTTCGCAGATTCGTCGTGCGGCGCGGCATGCACGCGTGCTGCGGCAAACGGGCGGCGCAGCGCGGGCGGGCACGGGCTGGCTGGCGGGCGCGCAACGCTGGGGCGCTTCACACGCATCGCGCGAAGAGGGATCATCGCATGGTGAGAAACATTGGCGGTCGTACCCTTTTCAAGCGAGGCGACGTATGCAAACCGATGATTCCCCGATCTACGAAGGCGGCTGCACGTGCGGCGCGGTGCGCTACCGGATGACATCCCGGCCGCTCATCGTGCATTGCTGCCATTGCCGCTGGTGTCAGCGGGAAACCGGCACGGCGTTCGCGCTGAACGCGCTGATCGAATCGGACCGCTTGCTGCTGCTGCGCGGCGCAGTCGACATCGTCGATACGCCGTCGAACAGCGGCAAGGGCCAGAAGATCGCGCGCTGCCCGCGTTGCCGTGTCGCGGTGTGGAGCCACTATGCGGGCGGCGGCAGCGCGGTGAGCTTCGTTCGCGTCGGTACGCTCGACGATCCGGATCGCCTGCCGCCCGACATCCATATCTTCACGTCGTCGAAACAGCCGTGGGTAATCCTGCCGCCCGACGCACGCGCCGTGCCCGAATACTACGCGTCCGACGAGATCTGGTCGGACGAGAGCCTCAAGCGGCGCGCGATGCTGCGTGCGAAGCGGGATCGTTAGCCGTCTCGATGGCCGTTTCGCCGGCGGGGCGGTAATCTGCCCGGCATCTCCGGCGCGTGACATGAAGAGGCTGCGTCTGACGGAGAACGGGTCGAGTCGATGACGGCGCGGCTTGCGCGCATCGATCAATGCGCGCAAGCCCTGCAAACGACACGCCGACGCGGCTTTCGCCGCGCCGGCGTGTCGGGACCATGCGGCTCATGCCGGCGTGGCCGGCATGTCAGGCTTTACAGGCAGCTATTGATGTCGCCTGCGGCCGCGCTGTCCGCCGAGCCGCTGCCCGCGCGGAAGCCGACCCACGTCTTCGCGTTGCCGGAGCGCGCGGGGCGCACGACCGCGGCCGCGCCGTTCGGCGGTTGCTGGCCCGGCACATAGACGTCAGCCGCGAGACCGTTCGCGAGCACTTCCTGCGTGACGACCTGCTGTTGCGCCTTGTCGGCCCAGGTTTTCGCGATGCAGGTCGAGACATCCTGCGCAGGCTTCTGGCTCTGTCCCACGTTCTGGACGTCGGCGCCCGCGGCGCTGGCCGAAGTTGCCACAATCAATGCGATGAACGGTAAATATTTCACGTTATCTCCCTCTGGTCGTGAATCGTGAATCGTGAATCGGATTTCAACGGATACTACGATCCAATGTGAGTGCGCATCGTCGGCGATGTTCCGGGCGATTCGGAAACAAGATGTTAAGGAGCTTGCCAAGCGAAGCGGAGTGCACCGGGCGTCGTGTACGCGATTGCTGCGCCGCACGCGCATGTGCGACGACCCGGCGTTGCCGAGGCGTCGCGTGTGCTTGCGGATGAATTGATTGGTGCTGCGAAGGCGTGAAGAAGAGAAAGCGGTGCGCGGATTGCCGTCCGTCATACGGGATTCGGCGCGATCGAAACCGTCAGCCTACGCCGCGCAGTTCTCCGACTGCTTGGCGTAGGGTGCATGCTAACGGTGGCCCCGTCGCGTTCGTATTCGTTGAGTTCATAATGGCAAAGACCGCGCGCGACGACTGTTAAGCACGTTCAAATCGACGGGCAAAGATTGTCATAGATTGTTTGGCGCGCGGCGCGCGTTTGACGGAGCATGCAGCCTTCAAAACTGACGAAGCTATCAACTCACGGGACTCACGCCTTGGACAGCGAAAGTCGATCTCCGAGCAGTCTTCCCGCCTGACAGGCGGAACGTCCGCCGGCCCTTCCGTTTTTTTTCCGCCGCCGTTCCGCCATCGCGCCGCCGCCGCGCGATCGAGCAAGCGGCGCCGCATTCTCGGCGCGCATCCGCCGATCGAATCAATAGAGCCGCGTGCGATTGCGCTCGTCGAGTTCGCGCTCGTATTGCTCGGCGTCGAATCCGGCGGGCGCGAGCTTCTTCAGGATCGCGCCCGGCGACGGCAGTTCCGTGCGCGGCACGTGCTTCGAGGCATCCCACAGCTGCGAGCGCAGAAACGCCTTCGAGCAATGGAAATAGACGGCTTCGATGTCGACGACGATCGCCGCCTTCGCCGGCTTGCCGTCGACCGCGAACGACGCGAGCAACTCGGGATCGATCGACACCTTCGCGCGGCCGTTCACGCGCAGCGTCTCGCCGACGCCCGGCACGACGAACAGCACGCCGACGCGTCCGTTCGTGACGATGTTGCGCAGTGTGTCGATGCGGTTGTTGCCGGGACGGTCGGGGATCGCGAGCGTGCGCGGGTCTAGCACGCGGACGAAGCCGGGGCGGTCGCCGCGCGGCGAACAGTCCAGGCCGCCCGCGCCCGATGACGCGAGCACGACGAACGGCGACTTCGCGACGAATGCGCGGTAGTCGTCGCTCATGTACGGGATTTCCTTCCACAGCGAGCGATCGCTCGGCTTGCCGTAGTGCGCTTCGAGTTGTTCGAGTGTCGTGAGAAGCATCGGTGATCCTGCGTGAACCGGCCGGCGGGGCAGTCATTATGCCGGCTGCACCGAATTCCTGTCGCGGGCGGCGCGGCGGGCGGTCCGCGGCTCGTCGCGATCCGGCTCGATCGCGGCGAACCGCGGGACAGCGTGGTTGAGTGCGGCTCGACGGGCTCGTGCGGCGTCCCGATGGGCGTCGCGCCTCAATTCGAATCGAAGGTATAAGCGCCGTCGTTGTCGCGCGGCCCGTTCGCGTATCGGATGCAGCGCGCGACCACGTTGATCGCGCGGCCGAGCGGCATGCCGGCGAGCAGGCCCCAGAGCGCGAACGACAGCAAGGCGAACGTGCTCGTCGCGACCCATGGCTTCGCGGATGCGACCGCGTAGTGCAGGTACGTTTCGGCGGCGAAGGTAAGCATCAGCGTCGCGAGCAGGCTCGCGTCGCCGGGCAGCCGGACGAGCAAACGCGCTTGCCTGACGTTGAATTGCAGCCGCCAGCGGCGCGCGTGGAGCCAGCCGACCGTTGCGCCGGCCGCGAGTCCCGCCGCCGCGACGGCGTCGGCTCCCATGCCGGCGTGCGGAAACAGCGTGTTGAGGCTCGTGATGCCGAGCGTCACGAACACGATCGGCGACAGCAGCGGACGTGTCGGCGTCACGTCGCACGGGAAAGAGCGTTTGACGCCGAGGTAGACGAGCGCGCAGAACAGTATGTAGACGTAGGTCGGGAGATGGAATGTCGAGTACATGATCGAGAGTGCATTCATCGGCTTGTCTGTCCACCACGATAGGGGCGATCGAGCGGGTTTGCCGTCGTTTGCGACGAACGGCGCGTTCCGGGCGACGAACGGCGTCGACGTGCGATGAGCACGCCGGGGGGAAACGCGGCGACGCCGCCCGGCGTGATCCGCGGGGCTGCGAATTCGCCAGATTTCGGGGCGAGCGGGCTGCGGCTCGAGTGGCGCGGCGCGTGCAGTCGAGAGCACGCGGCCGTGCGCGGCGGCATTGACGATGTTGATCGTTCGGCGATCGCAACGCCGGGCGGCAGGCGATGTTTCGCCACCTGTCGCTTGTCAGTCACTCGTCACGTGTCGTGTCGTCGCCGTGCATCGCGCGTGGCGCGGACATGATCGCCATCCTGCGTCGCGGCATTAGACGCCGGGCGATCGGCGTCATGCGATGGCGGGCGGCGGAATGCACGCGCGACGGCGACGGCCACGGGGAGGGGCGCGCGACACGCTTGTCGAATCCCGCGCGGCCGATCGGCGCGGCGCTCCACTACAATCGTGACCGAGGCGCCGTCGCCCGTCGGATGCAGCGGCGCCTCGTCGCGCGTCGGCGCTGTTCGTCGCGCGCGACGCCGTCACGACGCACTTGGCGCTCAGTTGTGGAATCGCACTTCCATTCGCGTTCACGCTCGTTCGACACCATGCAAAGCCGGTTCCATTCCTTTTTTTCTGCGCGGACACCCGATTCCGGCGCCCCGCGGCCCGTGCGCAGGATGCTGGCGTTGGCCGGTCTCGTGCTGTTCAACAGCATCGTCGGCCTGAGTTTCTGGGCGAACCGCCGCGACGACGCGGTGCTGCCTTATCTCGTGCTCGCGAACGGCATCGGCCTGTCCGCGCTGCTGCTCAGCCGGTGCGTCCACCAGCTGACGCGCGGCAAGCTCGCGGTGCTGCCGAAGGTGCTGATCATCGCGCCGGCCAGTATCTTCGCCGGCTTCGAGATCACGGCGTCGACGATCGGGTTCGTGCCGCATCTGATCGGGCGCGCGAGCGTTCGGGAGTGGCTCGCGTACGGGTCGTCGTTCGTCGTTACCGGCGTGGCTTGCGCGTTCCTTTCGTTGTTCATGCAGGCGGCGCGGATGCGCGCGTCGCTCGAGACGCAGCGCCGGGAGGCCGCCGAGGCGCGTCAGGCGGAGACGGCCGCGCGCCTCGCGCTGCTGCAGGCCCAGATCGAGCCGCACTTTCTTTTCAATACGCTCGCGAACGTGCAGAGCCTGATCGAGCGCGATCCGGCCCGCGCGTCGATGATGCTCGACAGCTTGAACCGCTATCTGCGCGCGAGCCTCGGCCGCACGCGCAAGTCGACGTCGACGCTCGGCGAGGAGCTCGAACTCGTCGAGGCGCTGCTGCAGATCGCGTCGATCCGGTTGGGCGGGCGGCTGCGATACGCGATCGACGTGCCCGCGTCGTTGCGGAAGCTGGCGTTTTCGCCGCTGCTGTTGCAGCCGCTCGTCGAGAATGCGCTGCTGCACGGGATCGAGCCGTCGATCGACGGCGGCGAGATCCGCGTGAGCGGCCGGCGCAACGGCGGGATGCTCGAACTCAGCGTGATCGACACCGGGGTGGGCCTCGGCAACGGAGAAACCAGGCTTCATGGCGGCGTCGGACTGGCGAACGTGGTCGCGCGCATCAAGCGTCTCCACGGCGAGCGCGGCCGCGTGTCGGTCGGCGCGACGGCCGGCGCCACGCGGGGCGTGACCGCGACCTTGCTGATTCCGATCGATTGACATGCCGACTGCACTCATTGCCGATGACGAACCGAACCTTTCCGCCGAGCTCGCCGGGCGTCTTGCCGAGCTGTGGCCCGAGCTCGAGATCGTCGCGATGCCGCGCAATGGCGTCGACACGCTGGCGGCGCTCAACGCCGCGCGTCCCGACATCGCGTTTCTCGACATCCGGATGCCGGGCATCGACGGGTTGAAGCTCGCGAGCCTCGTGCCCGGCGTGCACGTGGTCTTCGTGACGGCATACGACGAATATGCGGTCGAGGCGTTCGATCGATCGGCGGTCGATTATCTGCTGAAGCCGGTGACGGACGAGCGGCTGCTGCGCTGCATCGCGAAGCTGCAGCGCGGCGGCTTTGCGCTGGTGAGCGCGGACGCGCTGTCGGACGCGAGGACGTCGAAGGAGCCGACGCTGATCCGCTGGCTGACGGTGGGCCTGAAGGATACGACGCGGCTCGTGTCCGTCGACGACGTGCTGTACTTCCAGGCGCTCGACAAATACACGGAAGTGGTGGCGAACGGCGAGCGGCATGTGATTCGCACGCCGCTCAAGGAACTGCTGCCACGGCTCGACCCGGATCGCTTCGCGCAGGTGCATCGCGGCGTGATCGTTGCGTATGCGGCGATCGACCGGATCGAGCGCGATCTGCTCGGGCGCCTTCGCATTCATTTGCGCGGCCATCGGGACGTGCTGCCGGTGAGTCGCGCGTATGCGGGGCTGTTCAAGCACATGTGATGTGCCGCTCAGCCCGTCTTGCGCGTCGGCGCGAAGCGGCGCGTCACGAACGCCGCCGGATGCACGCGGCGGAAACGCTCGCGCTTGTGCTCGTCGTCGAAGTGCCGCAGCGCCGGCTTCACGAGATCGCTGCGCGAGACGATGCCGGCGAGCCGCATCGTCTCGGGACCTGCAATGACCGGCAGACGCTCCAACTGATGCACGGCGAGCCGCGTCGCGACTAGGCGGCAGGTCTCGTCGGCGAGCGCGAAGACGGGCGCGCGGCGCGGAAGCACGTCGGCTACCCGCACGTCGGCTACCCGCATGTCGCCCGCCTGCGCAGCGCCGACGCCAGCGCCGCCCGCACGCGCGCCGCCTCCGCGATCGAGCGTCGCGCGATCGAGCAAGCCGATCAGCACCCCGTCGCGCACGACCGGATAAGCGCGGTGCGCCTGCGTCGCGCCGAAGTACCGCGCACGCGCGATGTCGACGCTCAGGTCCGCATCGATCGTGACGACGTCGCGCGTCATCACTTCATCGACGTAATGACGCTCGAGCGGATCGACGCCGTACTCGCGATAGATGTGATAGCCGCGCCGCGCGATCTTCTCAGTCATGATCGAGCGCTTCATCACGATGGTCGCGAAGCCGTGCGCGACGAGCGTCGCCGCGAGGAGCGGCAGCAGCGCGTTCGTGTCGTGCGTGAGGCCGAAGGCGAACACGATCGCGGTGAGCGGCGCGCCGAGCGTCGCACCGAGTGTCGCCGCCATGCAGACGAGCGGCCACAGCGCCGGATCGCCGCCCGGCAGCACGGGCCCGAGCAGCGTGCCGAGCCCCGCGCCGAGCATCAGGAGCGGCGCGAGCACGCCGCCCGACGTCCCCGAGCCGAGCGCGATCACCCAGATCGCGGCCTTGACGACGAGAATGGCAAGCGCGAACTGCAGCGCGATGTTGCCGTGAAGCAGATCGCCGATCACGTCGTAGCCGACGCCGAGCGCGCGCGGCTCGATCAGCCCGCCGATCCCGACCGCGAGCCCGCCGATCGCGGGCCACCACATCCAGTGGATGGGCAGCTTGCCGAATCCGTCCTCGGTCTTGTAGAGCGCGACGGACAGCCCGCACGCGAGCGCGCCGGACAACAGGCCGGCAAGCACGCACGAGCCGAGCGCGGCGGCCGACGGCGGCGCGGTCACGAGCGGAAACAGCGGGCCGACGCCGAAGAACGCGGCGCGCGCGAAGCCCGCGACCGCGCACGCGAGCGCGACGGGCAGGAAACTGCGCGGCCGCCATTCGAACAGCAGCAGCTCGACGGCGAGCAGCACCGCGGCGACGGGCGTGCCGAACACGGCGGTCATCCCGGCCGTCGCGCCGGCGACGAGGAGCGTCTTGCGCTCGGCGGCCGTCACCTTCACGAACTGCGCGATCAGCGAACCGATCGCGCCGCCCGTCATGATGATCGGACCTTCCGCGCCGAACGGCCCGCCGCTGCCGATCACGATGCCCGATGCGAGCGGCTTCAGCACCGCGACCTTCGGCGACATCCTGCTCTTGCCGAACAGGATCGCCTCGATTGCCTCGGGAATCCCGTGGCCGCGGATCTTGTCCGAACCGAAGCGCGCGATCAGTCCGACGACGCCGCCGCCCACGACCGGCGCCGCGACCACCCAGGGTCCGAGCGTGTTCAGTGCGGGCGAGCGGTCGGCGAACGAAAACTGCTGGAAGAAGAACAGGTTCGTGAACAGGTGGATGAGACTCAGCAGCGCGAATGCGGCGAACGTGCTGAGCACGCCGATCGCGAGCGCGAGGAGCGCGATGCGCGGCAGTCGTGCGTTCGACGCGAAATCGCGTTTGTGTGGGGCGGCGATGCTCATGATGTCGGGGGAACGTGGTTGGTTTTATCGGATCAGTAATCGATCTGCGGCACCTGGAACGCGCCGCGCAGCGATTTCAGCTCCGCGCGGTGCAGCTCGGCGAGCCGTGCGAGCACGCGCTCGCCGGCCGGCTCCAGATGCACTTCGACTTGCCGGCGATCGGTCTCGCTCGGCTTGCGCCGGACGAGCCCGACCGCTTCGCAGCGCGTCACCAGCGCGACGACGCCGTGATGCTGCGCCTGCAGCCGCTCGGCGAGCTCGCCCACCGTCGCCCAGTCGCGCTCGGGATAGCCCTTGATGTGGAGCAGCAGCAGGTATTGCAGCGGCGTGATGCCCTCGCTTTGCGCGGCCCGCTCGGAGAAGCGCTCGAAGCGCCGCATCTGATAGCGGAATTCGGAAAGCTGTTCGAAGTCTGCCTTGCGCAGCTCGCGTGCCGGTTTCGTCATCGACGTTCCAACGTGATCGAAAAGTGCGCAAATATATCATAATGTGATGTATTTTGACGGCATCCGGCGTGCTCGAATTCATTGTGCCGATTCCTTGCGCGATTCCTTGCGCTTACGCGGCGAGACGCACCTGCGACTGCCGATAGAGCCCGGCGATCAGGTCCGCCTGCGTGACGATGCCGGCGAGCGTCTGGTTCGCGTCGACGACCGGGATGTGGTGGTGGCCGTGATCGGCGAAGAGCGGCACGAGCTCGGCGATCGGCGTCGTCGTGCGCACCGTGTGCACGCGCGTGCTCATCACCGTCCGCGCGACGAACGCCGGGCCGGCGAGCGTGCGCGGCAGCCGCGCGGACAGGCTGCGCAAGAGGCTTGGCGTCGCGTACGGCGCGGCCCTCGACAAGTCCGCGCGCGTGACGATGCCGACGACGCGCGTATTCGCATCGACGACGGGCAGCGCCTTGATCCGGTGCCGGTCGAGCAGCGTCATCGCGGCGGGCAGCGGCGTGTCGGGCGCAATGCTGATCGTCGGGCGCGTCATGATGTCGGCGCACGACAGCTCGTCGAACGTGCGCGCGTACGCGCGCAGCTCGGTTTCGCGCAGCAGCGATTCGAGGTCTTCCGGCGCGACGTCGAGCCATTCGCTGCGGCTTTTCAGCACCGCTTCGAGATCGGCGCGCACGAAGCGCGCGTGCAGCGGCGTCACGGCCGCATCCGACTTCGGTTCCGGCTGCGGCTGCGCGCCGCCGTGCGGATAGCGGTGGCCGGTGAGTGCGTGATAGACGAGCGCCGCGCCGAGGAGGGCGGCCGATTGCAGCGCGATCGGCTCGACGACGAAGCGAAAGCCGAGCGCGTGCACGGCCGGGCCGCCGACGACCGCCGTCAGCGCGACCGCGCCCGACGGCGGATGCACGCAGCGCAGCGCGAACATCGCGCCGATCGCGCACGCGATCGCGAGCGACGCGGCGAGCACGGGATCGGCGATCCATTGCGCGCACCCGACGCCGACCGTCGCCGCGACGAGGTTGCCCCCGATCAGCGACCACGGCTGCGCAAGCGGGCTCGCCGGCACCGCGAACAGCAGCACGGCCGAAGCGCCCATCGGCGCGACGAGGAGCGGCACGTCGCCCGGAATGCCCGGCAGCATGCGCATCGCCACACCGACGCAGCCGATGCCGGCGAGCGCGCCCGCGCACGAACGCAGGCGTTCGCGCCAGCCGAGCGTCACCGGAATCGGGACGAAACGCAGGAGCCAATGATGAAGGCGATGACGAAACACGAGAGACGAAGACAAGGTCGGACTGCCGTAGCGTAAAGGGAAGGTGCGCCGGTCGGTCGCGCGCCGAGCGCGAAATTATATGTCATTGTGATACAAATTGCCGACCTCGCCGAGCACGGGGCCGGCTGTCGGCGTTTCGGGATGCGGGAAAATGGGCGCGAGCGAGCGCGCCGGCGCGCATCGGCGTACAATTTCGCCGATCTGATCCCGACGAATCACATAATTTGCCGTCCCCGATGCCCGCCTTCCGCCTTCCCATGGCCTGCGCATCCGGTCGATCAGCCGCCTTCCGGCCGCGTTCAGCGGCGCTTGCCGCATCTCGCCGGCCATCGTTTCTCATCCCTACCCGAAGCCAATCCCATGGACATGCTCGATAACATGCGCCTGTTCGTGCGCGTCGTCGAAGCCGGCAGTTTCACCGCGGTCGCGAAGGAAATCGACGCGACCACCGCTCAGGTGTCGCGTGCCGTTTCGAATCTCGAAGCGCACGTGCAGACGCGCCTGTTGCACCGGACGACCCGTCACCTCGGGTTGACCGAAAGCGGCCAGCGCTACTTCGAACGCGCGAAGTCGATCCTCGCCGAGATCGACTACGCGAACGCCGAGGCGCGCAACGCGCTACTGCGGCCGAGCGGCAAGCTGCGCATCCATGCGATGACGGGGCTCGGGCAGAGTCACGTGGTGTCGTCGATCGTTCGCTATCAGGAGGACAATCCCGACGTGTCGGTCGAGCTGACGCTCGCGCAGCGGATGCCGAATCTCGTCGAGGAGGGCTACGACGTGTCGATCGTGTCGGCATCGCATCTGCCCGATTCGGGCTACGTCGCGCAGACCTGCGGGACGAGCTGCAGCGTGCTCGTCGCGTCGCGCGAGTATCTCGCGCGGCACGGCACGCCGACGACGCCGGAGGCTCTCGCGAAGCACGTGTGCCTGCGGCTCGACACGCCGGCGTCGCCGGGCGGCGAATGGCGGCTCGAGCGCGACGACGGCGACGAGACCGTGTATGCGCTGCCGCCCGCGCCGTTTCAGGCGAATGTGCCCGATGCGCTTTCGGTCGCGGTGCGCGCGGGGCGCGGGATCGGCTCGATCGCGCTGTACACGGCGCTCGACGACATCCGCGAAGGGCGGCTCGTCCGCGTGCTGCCGAACTATCGGCTCGACACGCTGAGCGTCTACGCCGTCTATGCGACGCGCCGCTACCTCGACGCGAAGATCCGCACGTTCCTCGATCATCTGCGCACGACGTTGACGCCCGCGCTCGCCGAGGACGTCGTGGAGCTCGACCGGCTCACGCGTGCCGCCGCCCAGCCGGCGCGCAAGCGCGCGTGAGCGTGAACGTGTGAGCGGCTGCCGCGTTCCGTGCGCGCAATGATCGCAACGCAACGCGAACGGCGCGGGCCCGGCGGCTCGCCGCCGAATTCGACAGAGGGAGACGTGAAGCGAAGCCGCGCGCACCGGACGGTGCCGACGCGCGCGGGCGGCGTCAGTGCGTGACCGACAGGAACAGGTAGGCGGCGAACAGCGACAGGTGCACGACGCCGTGCAGCACGGTCGTGCGTCCCAGGCTCAGCGTGAGCGTGCTGACGAGCAGCGTCAGCGACAGCAGCACCGTCTCCATCCCGCCGATGCCGAGCGTGAGCGGGGCGCCCGTCGAGATGAACACGGCCGCGACGGTCGGGATCGTGAGGCCGATGCTCGCGAGCGCGGAGCCGAGCGCGAGATTCATGCTCGTTTGCAGCCGGTTCGCGCGCGCCGCGCCGACCGCGGCGAGCCCTTCCGGCAACAGCACCAGTGCGGCGATCACGATGCCGACGGCCGCTTCGGGCGCGCCGAGCCTGAACACTGTGCGCTCGACTGCGGGCGACAACAGCTTCGCGAGCAGCACGACCGCGATGAGGCTCACGAACAGGAACACGATGCTCGTGAGCGTGGTGCGGCCGCTCGGCGGCACCGCGTGGACGGATTCGTCGGCGCTGCCGTCGATCAGGAAGTAGTCGCGGTGACGGACCGTCTGCACGAACACGAACATGCCGTACAGCACGAGCGACGACACGCCGGCGAACGCGAGCTGCGACGTCGACAGATGCGGGCCGGGCGCGGCGCTCAGGTAGTTCGGCATCACGAGCGACAGCACCGACAGCGACGCGAGCACCGCGAGCGCCTTCGTCGCGCCGCGTCCCTGGAAGTCCTGCTCGCCGTGCTTCCAGCCGCCGACGAGCAGGCACAGCCCGACGATCCCGTTGCAGACGATCATCACCGCGGCGAACACGGTATCGCGCGCGAGCCCGGATTTCTCGGGGCCGCTCGTCAGCATCACCGACACGATCAGCGCGACCTCGATCACGGTGACGGCGATCGCGAGCACGAGCGTGCCGAACGGCTCGCCGACGCGATGCGCGACGACTTCGGCATGATGGACGGCGGCGAACACGGCGCCCGCGAGCGCGGCGGCGACGATTACGATGACGAAGCCTTCGGCCGGCACGACGCGCGACAGCGCGAGCACCAGCCAGGCGGCGAGCGGGGCGGCGAGTGTCCAGCGCGGGAGGGCGGGCGATGAGATCGGCATGGCGTGTCCTTGGTCGAGGCGAGGCGCGAGCGGGGATTCTAACAGGCGGTCCGGCGCCGATATCCGGCAAGCGGCCGCGCGATGCGGCGCGGACCACGCAGACGGCCAAGCCGAAACACGCCGCCGTCGCGCCGCCGACGGTTGCGAGAACTGTAAGACATCTCGATGGCCGGCGGGCGTCGCGGTGCTGCCCGCGGGCGCGATTTCGACGACCGCGACGGGCAAGGCGAAGCGGGTGATCGACCGGCGCGGCGAGGCGGCGTGAAGGCGGCGGCCGCGTGGCGGCGCGCATGCGGCCGGCCGTTTTGCGCGCCGCGCATGCTCTACAATGGCGCGGCCGCGCGCGGCGTCTCTCAACCTTTCGTCTTCCCGGCCACTCGATGATCGTCGACCGCCTGATCTCCGAAATCCTGTTCGGCTTCACCGGCCTCATGGGCATCATCAATCCGTTCGGCATCGCGTTCCTGTTCCTCGAACGCACCGAGTCGCTCACCGAATCGCAGCGCGCGGCGCTCGCGCGCAAGGTCGCGATCAACGCGTTCATCGTGCTGCTCGCCGCGTTCTTCGTCGGCACGCCAGTGCTGCATTTCTTCGGGATTTCGCTCGAGGCGCTGCGGATCGGCGGCGGCCTGGCGGTTGCCGTCGCCGGCTGGCAGATGCTCAACCAGCCCGACGTGCCGAGCGGCGGCGACACCGCGGCGCAGCCCGTCGAACCGCGCAACGCGATGGCGCGCGCGTTCTTCCCGCTGACGATTCCGCTGACGACGGGCCCCGGCTCGATCGCGACCGCGATCGCGCTGAACGCGAACCGCACGCACAAGCTGTCGGAGTTCTTGCTGTCGAGCATCGTGTCGGTCGCGGTGTCGGCGCTCGCCGCGCTCGTGATCTGGCTGACGTACAGCCGCGCGGCATTCCTCGCACGCTACCTCGGCAGCGAAGGGACGAAGGTTGCGATGCGGGTGTCGGCGTTCCTGCTGCTGTGCGTCGGCGTGCAGATCATGCTGACGGGCTTCTCCGAGTTCCTGCAGCCGCTCGCCGACCAGATCAAGTGATCGACGCGGCGTGACGCGCGGCCGGACCGGCCGCGCGCGAGAAGACGCTCAGCGTGCGGCCGCGAGCATCGGATAGGTGAACAGGCCGAAGTGCGCGAGATTCAGGCCGACGTGCGCGAGCACCGCGGCTTGCAGTCCGCCCGTGCGATACGCGAGCCCGTAGCCGATGCCCGCGACGGTCGCGAGCGCGATCCATTGCCAGCCCCCTGCGGCGTGCGCGGCGCCGAACAGCAGCGCGGCGGCGACGAGCGCGACCGCGCCTGCGGCCGGTACGCGGTTCGCGAGCAGCCGGCTCAGCCCGCCTTGCAGATAGCCGCGGAACAGCGCTTCTTCGGCGAAGCAGACGAACAGCAGATTGTTCGCGAGCCACAGCCATGCGGAGTCGGGCCACTTCGGCGCCCAGCCGACGAGGCCGACGCCGAGCGCGAACACGAGGCAGACCGCGGAGGTCGCGACGGCCGCGACGATCCCCGTGCGCCATGCCCGCGCGCGGTCGTCGATCGGCTGGAGCCATGGCAGCACCCACAGCAGCCAGAAGCCGGCGAGCGGCTTGTCGAGATTCACGTACATCGTAAACGGCGCGGCGTCGGGCGTGTAGCGCACGGGGCCGATCACGCGCGGGTTGTGAAAGCCCGGCAGCCAGTGGAGCATCAGCGCGACCGCGAGCACGACGAAAACGACGTGTCCCGCAACGCGGACGGCCGCGGGGCGCTGGGGGGCGACTGCGTACGCCGCGGCCGCGAGGAGCGCGATCGGCGCGAGCGCGACGGGTGCCATCAGGCCGGTCGCAAATGCCCCCGCATAGCCGAGCGCGCCGAGGCCGATGCTCGCCGCGCGCAGCTTCGGAATCCAGACGGCCGCGAGCGCGGCGACGAAGAGAGCGGCCCATGGAGCCGCGAGCCAGAGGGTATTGCCAGACATGAATCGCACCACGAATGATCTGATGAAAGGCCGCACATCATAACGCGTTCGTGGTCGCGAGCCGGACGCTCGTGGCGCGGACTCGCATCGGAGGCGGTGCGGCGCGCGTCGAATCGTCTGTTTTCCGGGCCATGCGGCGCGCCGGGCGGCGTCGTCCGACGTTGCCGCGCCCGCGCGCGTCGGGATCGCCGAGTGCGGATATCGGGCGCGCTCCGGCTCCAGGCTAACGCGCCACCCACGCGAACAGCCGTTGTCCATACCGGGCGCCGGCAACCGACGCGAGCACCGCGACGCCGACATTCCAGACGAGAATCATCGCCGTCGCGTCGATCGGATGGAACAGCGACAGCGCGACCGCGGACAGCGCGGAAACCGCGAGCCCGCCCGCCGTCGCCACCGGCATCGGCGCGAGTCGCGCGACGTGGCGCGACATCAGCAGCAGGGCGAGCGACAACGGCACGCCGACGAGCGTGAGCGTCGCGAAGCAGCGCAGCGTTTCGCCGGGCGATATGCCATTCGGCCCGATCTCGACCCAGTCCGTCAGGCAGCCGTAGCCGATCGTCGACATCCAGACGAGCAGCGCGGGCGTCGGCAACAGCAGCCATCGCAGCGAGCGTCCCGGGATGCCGACGACGAACGCGGCGACAGCCGACAGCACGCCGGTCAGCATGGCGGCGGCCACGCGCGTCGCGAACATCGGCTCGTGCAGCTTGAGCGGCAGGTCGGGCCGCGTCCGGTGCGCGACGGCCACGCACACGAGCAGCGCCGCCGCGAACAACAGCCATCCGGCCGCCCGCCAGGTCGGCGCGTGCAGGCGCCGGACCGGCGCGGCATCGGTCACGAGCGATTCGATCAGTGCGCCGGTCGACCTCATCGGCCATTTCCCCGTTGTTGCAGCAGCTTGCGCAGCGTCGCGACGCCGCGATGCACGGCGACCTTCAATGCGGCGACGGTCATCCCGGTCGCCAATGCGGCTTCCTTCAACGACATCTCCTCGAATTTCAGCAGACGGATCGCGTCGCGCTGTCCGGCCGGCAGCCGGGCCAGCATCTCGCGCAGCACCGCGGCGTCGGCGGCTTCCTCCATAAGATTCGCTCCGACGCCGGGCAAGGTTTCATGCTCCGGATCGAGCGGGATTTCGCGAGCGGCCGCGCGTCCCGAGCGGCGCAGCGCGTCGACCACGCGCCGGCCGGCGATCGCCACGAGCCACGGGCCGAACGGCCGCTCGGGCGCGTACGTGTGACGCATCTGATGAAGGGTGATCAGGATGTCCTGCACGGCATCCTCGACGGCATCCGGATGGACGCCGTGGCGGGCCGCGAAGCGCCGAAGGTACGGCGCGACGCTGTCGAGCAGGCGGCGGTACGCGCCGCGATCGCCTGCCTGCGCGCGCGCCATCAGCGTCGACCAGTCGGGCGAGCCGTCGGCGCGGATCGCGGTGTGCGCGCAAGCGTCGTCTCGCGCGCTGGGGGCGGGGGGCGGCTCGCTCGCCCGGAGCCGCGTCCCGTCATGATGCATTTCGTCGGTCATGGTCGTCCACGCTCTGCGTCGGTGGCGCGGCGCAAAAAATCTTCGTTGCGCCGCGTAACCTTTTGTCGCGCCGGCGCGAAATTTCTGACAAGGTCGCATCCCCGCGATCGCAAATCCCCTCTCAGGAGAAGACACCATGAGCAGATCCGCTTTGACGATTTCGTCGCTGTCCGCCGCGATCGGCGTCGCGCTCGCGATGCAGGCCGCGCCCGGGCAGGCGCAAGGCATGAAGGACATGAGCGGCATGCCGCAGATCGTGAAGGACAATATGGCAAGGATGGCGCAAAACAAGCTCGAGAAGTGCTACGGCATCAATGCGATGGCGAAGAACGACTGCGCGGAAGGCGCACATTCTTGCGCCGGCCAGGCGAGCCAGGCGCGCGACCCGAAGTCGTTCGTGCTGCTGCCGGCGGGCGATTGCAGCAAGATCTCGGGCGGCATGCTGAAGGCCGGCTGACGCGCGCCCGATCATGAGCACGATCCCGGCGCGGATGCGCCCGACGCCCGGTGACGCATCGCCCGGCGCGATTGCCGGGCGAGCGGGCATCGGCCTGCGTTTTCGCCATCATCGGGCGGTGCTCGACGAGCGGCCCGCCGTCGCATGGTTCGAGGTGCATACCGAGAACTACATGGGCGGCGGCGCCGCGCCGCGCGTGCTGGACGCGATTCGGCGCGACTATCCGGTGTCGCTGCACGGCGTCGGGCTGTCTCTCGGCAGCGCCGACGGGATCGACGCCGCGCATCTGGCCCGCGTGCGCGACGCGGTCGCGCGCTACCAGCCGGCGCTCGTGTCCGAGCATCTGTCGTGGAGCGCGGTGGGCGGCGCGTATCTTGCCGATCTGCTGCCGCTGCCGATGACCGAAGAGGCGCTCGACGTCGTGAGCCGGCACGTGGATCAAGTGCAGACGGCGCTCGGCCGGCGGCTGCTCGTCGAGAATCCGTCGACCTATCTTCGCTTCGCGCATTCGACGATACCCGAGTGGGAATTTCTGGCGGCGCTCGCGCGGCGCACCGGCTGCGGCATCCTCTGCGACGTCAACAACGTCTATGTCAGCGCGTGCAATCACGGCTGGAATCCGCTGACTTATCTTGCGGCGCTGCCGCCCGCCGCGATCGGCGAGATCCATCTTGCCGGCCATCGCATGGTGCGGCTAGACGGGGGCCGCGTGCTGCGCATCGACGATCACGGCTCGCGCGTCGCGCCCGCGGTTTGGGCGCTGTATCGCGTCGCGCTGCACAGCTTCGGCGCGGTGCCGACGCTGATCGAATGGGACACCGACGTGCCGCCCGTCGGCACGCTGATGCAGGAAGCGGCGATCGCCGAGTCGGCGCTGGAGGAGGTTCGACATGAATCCGCGAACGCCGACGCTGGCTGAATTGCAGTGGGCCGTTCGACGCAGTCTGTCCGATGGCGGCGCCGCCGGCCCCGAGGCAACGGACTGGGTGCTGCCGGACGGGCTGGCGCCGGCCGCGCGTCTGCGCGTCTATCGGAACACGTCCGCGAGCGTGCTGCGGGACGCGCTGCGGCTTGCGTTCCCCGCGACGGAGCGGGTGGTGGGCGCCGCGTTCTTCGAAGGCGCGGCCGGTCTTTTCGCTCGTGCATCGCCGCCGGCGAGCGCGTGGCTCGACGCGTATGGCGCCGAGTTTCCCGCATTTCTCGCGCGGATGCCGGAGACGGCTTGCGTGCCGTATCTGGCGGACGTCGCGCGTCTCGAATGGCAGGTCGATCTCGCGCTGCACGCGCCCGATGTGGCGACCCTCGATCTCGCGCGCCTTGCGCGACTCGGCGAACCGGCGCTTCGCGCGCTCCGGCTGCGGCCGCATCCCGCCGCGCGGCTGCTGCGCAGCGCGTATCCGGTCGACGCGATCTGGCGCGCGGTGCTCGAGCAGGACGATCGTGCGCTGCGGCAGATCCGGCTCGACGACGGCCCCGTGCATCTGCTCGCGCAGCGCACCGACGACGGCGTCGACGTGCTGAGGCTCGACGAGGCGGATTGGCGCGTCGCGTGCGCGCTCTTCGCGGGCGAGCCGATCGACGCCGCGCTCGCGAACGCGCCGCAGGCGGACGCGCATGCGCGCTTCGCCACGCTCTTGTCGCGCGGCTGCTTCGCCGATGCGGCGGCGCAGGACGGCGACATCGACTCGACGCACGGGGGATCGCGATCATGACTCGCCCGATTCGAACCGGCGGCATCTGGCGCGCCGAGTGCAAGGCGGGGCTGTTGCGCGTCGCGCAGCGGCTCGAACGCGTGCCTTACTGGCTGCTCGCGATTCCGCTGCGGCTGGCGGTGGCGACGATCTTCTGGAATTCGGCGATGACGAAGCTCGCGAACTGGGACACGGCGCTCGCGTTGTTCCGCGACGAGTACCGGCTGCCGTTGCTGCCGCCCGAGCTGGCCGCGTACGCTGCCGTGTCGATCGAGCTCAGCACGCCCGTGCTGCTCGTGCTCGGCCTGGCCACGCGGCCTGTGGCGGTGGCGCTGCTCGGCATGACCTCCGTCATCGAGATATTCGTGTATCCGCAGGCGTGGCCGACGCACATCCAGTGGGCGGCGATGCTGCTCGTGCTGCTGTGTCGCGGCGCGGGCACGCTGTCGGTCGATCATTGGTTGTGGCGGCGCTGGCTGCGCCCGGACGTGTCGGCGACGGTTGGCGGGGCGTAGGCGAGGCGGATCAGGCCGAGCGTCGGCCGCGCCAAGCGCGAGCTCGCTGCGGGGAGAAAGCGATGAACGAGATCGTGCGGGAATCCGTGCTGACCTGTCCGCACTGCGGTTTCGCGCGGGAGGAAACGATGCCGGAGGATGTCTGCCTGTTCCATTACGCATGCACTGCTTGCGGAGCGCTGCTGCGTCCGCGTCCGGGCGATTGCTGCGTGTTTTGCTCGTACGGTTCGGTGCGTTGTCCGTCCAGGCAGCGGACATCGGAGTCCGACGATTCGGCCTGTTCTTGACGATGGGCCAGCCGCCCGGCGTCGAGCACTGCGGCGTGCACGCGGTCCCGGCTCGGGGCGCGATGTCGCGCTCGACGGCGCGGCGCGAACGCCGGCGACGTCGTGCGCGACGCGCTTGCCCGCAAGGCTTCCGCCGCTTGGCGGGCGATGGCTCCGATTCCGCCGCGCAACCGCCGACATCGCTCACGCGGCCGGCTTCTCCCCGACGACGAATTCGAACGACGCGACGCCGTCGACGCCGCCCGTCACGCGGTCGCCCGGCTGCAGCGCGGCGACGCCCGCCGGCGTGCCGGTGAAGATCAGGTCGCCGGCGCGCAGCTCGATCGCGCGCGACGCGTAGCTGACGATGTCGGCGATGGGCCAGATCATGTCGGCAAGGTCGCCTTGCTGGCGCGCGTCGCCGTTCACCGCGAGCCAGATCCGCCCGCGCTGCGGATGGCCGATCGATGCGGCCGGATGCAGCGCCGTCAGCGGACCCGACGCGTCGAAGCCCTTCGCCCAATCCCACGGCCGGCCCGCTTTCTTCGCTTCAGCCTGCAGATCGCGTCGCGTCAGGTCGACGCCGACGCCGTAGCCCCACACGTGGTCGAGCGCCGAATCGGCGGCGATCGCGCGGCCGCCGCGGCCGATCGCGATCACGAGCTCGATCTCGTGATGCAGATCGGACGTGAGCGTCGGATACGGCACCGTGCCGCTCGCGGGCACGATCGCGTCGGCGGGCTTCGAGAAGAAGAACGGCGGCTCGCGGTTCGGATCGGCGCCCATCTCGCGCGCGTGGTCCGCGTAGTTGCGGCCGACGCAGAACACGCGGCGCACCGGAAAGCGCGCGGCGGAGCCGGCAATCTCGACGGACGGAACGGCAGGCGGCGCGAAAACGTAATCGGTCATCTTCTGATCTCTGAAAGGGTTTCGGAAAGCGAAAACGGAAGCTGCGGTCTTCGGAAGCGGGACGCCCGGCCGTGCATCGCGGCAGGCGTCGGCGACACGTCGACGATAGCAATGCGGCGCGCACGGCGATGCGACGGATGTGTCGTCTTCATGGACAAAACTACGCGCGCGGCTTCGCGGCCGCCCGGATCGCGCCTTTTGCACCGGCGGCGTCCTTCGCATCCTCGGCGGCTCGCGCGACGGCGGCGTCGGGTGCGCCGTTCGCGTCGCGGTAGTCCTTCGGCGATACGCCGACGCACGCGCGAAAGCGCCGCGAGAAATACCCTTCGTCGCGAAAGCCGACCGCGTGCGCGACGTCGGCGATCCGCCGCGTCGTGTGCGCGAGCAGCGACTGCGCGAGCGCGATCCGACGCTCGGTGACGAGATCGGTGAACGTGCTGCCGGTTTCCTTGCGGATCAGATGCGCGAGGTAGTTCGGCGACAGGAACGCCGCGCGCGCGGTGCCCGCGAGCGTCAGTGCGTCGTTCGTCAGGTTTGCGCGCACGTGACGCAGCACGCGCGCAAACGCGTCGCGGCGGCCCGTGCGGTGCGCGCCGTTCTGCGCGAGCTTCGTGAGCGGCCCCGCATACTGCGTGCAGACGAGTCCGATCAGCTGCAGCAGGTAGCCGCGCAACAGCGGCGCCGAGCCGAACGTGCGCGCGCGGTCGGTTTCGAGCATCCGCTGCGCGAGGCGGCGCGCGTCGTCGAACGCCGCGCCCGTCAGGATGAAATCGAGGTGCTCCTGGAAGCGGAACGGCGCGAGCTCGGGCGCGCGCTGCGCGGACACATCTTCGAGATCGAGCGGATCGACGTCGAGGTCGGCGCGCAGGAACGCCAGCGAAAAGTTGATCACGACGAAGTGCGCGCCCGGCGGGTGCGGAATCAGATGCTCGCGGTGCGGCAGCACGAACGCGAGCGCGCCGCGTGGAAACGGGCGCGTGACGCCGCCGATTTGCTGCTCGGTGTCGCCGCCGAGGTTGAACTGGATCTGGAAATACGCGTGCCGGTGCGGCTCGGTGATCGCCCGGCGGGCGGCCTCGTCGCGGATGTAGAAGTCGAGGCGGTCGCTGCGCTCGGGCATGCCGTACGTGCGCGGCTTGACGGTGGATGGCATGGGCGGTCGGGGCGGTCGTGATGCGGGTCTTGCAATCGGCCGCGCGCGGCGGGGAATCGTCAGATTGTCGCAAAAATGCGTGAGCGCGGGGGCGGGCCGGCTGCGGCATCGCGTCTGCTGTCGATGCCGCGTGCAGGCTGTCGCTTCGGCATGGCGGCTTGCGTTGCTTCGGCGCACGTGCGGGGCGGCGTCGCCGGGCGTCCATGCGATGGGAGACGCCGTCGCGCAAACCGCCATTTTCTTCAACTGCCGGAACGGCGATTCTTGCATTGCCTCAGGGGGCTGCTTTCATGTGGCCGCCCGGCGAAACCGCCGCCGAAACCGGCATGCGTATCGAGCCCCGGGCGGATGATCGCGCGCCGCTATTTTGACAGACATCGCGATGGTCGCCCGCAACCCGTAATCCGCAACCCGCAACAGCAATCGGCAATCCGCTCACGACCGCTCGGCAGGCGCGCAACCGCGGCCAGGTTGGCGTCGACGCGCGCCGCCCAACTCCCGAAACGGTTCCACCGCGTTTTCCGGAACGTGTCCCAGGCGCGATCCGGCCTATCTTTGTGGTTACGGACGTCCGGAAGCGTCGGAATAAAGCGCGCCCGACGAACGTTCTTGTACACATGGGCGCCGCACGCCGCGGCGTGCGAGCGGCGTCCGAACGCAACAGGCGCGCCGCCGGGAGGCGGAAATGACATCGACACGGGTTCTTTCGGCCGTATTCGCGCTGCTCGCGCTGATGCTGTCCGCGGGCTGCGCATCGTCGGACGACATGTCATCGTCCGGCCATGCCGCGCCGACGAGCGGCTACGGCAGGGGCAGCGGCGGTGGCGGCGGCTATTGACGACGGCGCTGCGCGTGAGCTTCGAAACGGATGTGGTCGGCTGGCTGCCGCAGTTGCGCCGCTATGCGCGCGCGCTGACGGGCGATCCCGCGTGGGCCGACGATCTGGTGCAGGACACCGCCGAGCGCGCGCTCGCGCGAATGCGCGCGTTTCGCCCTGACAGCAACCTGCGCGCGTGGCTGTTGACGATCCTGCGCCATCTGTACATCGACCAGTTGCGCGCGCGCCGCGAATTCGCCGTCGACGAAGACGACGGCCCGTGGCGCACGCTCGAAGCGCCGGCCGGCCAGGTCGATGCGCTCGTGCTGCGCGACGTGCAGCGGATGCTGTACCGGCTGCCGCTCGAGCAGCGCGAAGTGCTGTTGCTCGTGTGCGTCGAGGAACTGAGCTATCAGGAGGCGTCGACGGTGCTTGGCGTGCCGGTCGGCACGGTGATGTCGCGGTTGTCGCGCGCGCGGGAGCACATGCGCGCGCTGCTGACCGACGCGTCGCAGCGACGACCGTTGTCCTTCACCACAGCGAGAAATCATCGATGAGCGACGATCTCGATCCCACTGTCGCGCCGGAATTCGACGAACCGGGGCTGCTCGCGTTGTCGGCGTTCGTCGACGGCGAGCTGCCGGAGGCGGAGCGTCGCGCGATCGCCGAGCGGCTTGCCGACGATGCGCGCGCGGCGGACGTCGCGTCGCACTATCGCGCGCAGCGCGCGGCGTTGCGCGCGCTGTTCGCCGCCCCCGCCGCGCAGAGCAACGGCCCGTGCGTCGTGCTGCGCGTGCGCGCTCCTTGGTGGCGTCGCGCCGCGTTCGCTGGCGGCGCGCTGGCGGCGGGCGTCGCGCTCGGGTGGTTGGGCGGCGCGGTCGCGCCGCAGTTCGCGCCGGAATTCGCGGCGCCCGCAGCCGCGCAGACGGTTTTCGCGCGCCAGGCGAATCTCGCATACGCGGTTTACGCGCCCGACGCGCGGCACCCGGTCGAGATCGCAGCCGGCCGCGACGGCGCGCTCGCCACGTGGCTGTCGGCGCGGATCGGCCGGCGAATCGTCGCGCCGTCGCTCGACGAATACGGCTTCGCGCTGCTCGGCGGCCGGCTGCTGCCGGGCGCGGCCGGCCCCGCCGCGCAGTTCATGTACGAGAGCCCGGCGGGGGGGCGGCTCGCGCTCTACGTGAGCGCGTCCGCGCAGCACGAGACGGCGGTCGAGCTGCTGCGCGACGGCGAGCGGCGCACGTTCTACTGGGTCAGCGATCACACCGCGTACGCGCTGTCCGGGCAGCTCGCCGAAGACCGGCTGCGCGCGATCGCGGTCGATGTCTGCGGCGAGCTCGGCGGCCATCCGGATCGATGGCGGTAGGCGCGAGCCGGAGTGTGACGTCGATGCGGCAAAGAGGCGATCATGGGTGCGGCAGGCTCATGCGGGAAAGCAGTCGCGACGCTCGCGTGCGTCGCCGACGGCCACTTCAGCCGGACGTCGTTCGGACTGTCGCGCTGGCTGCCCGCCGTCGGCGACGACGTGCGGATGCGGATCCAGGCCGAATTTGTCAGGGCGCGCGCGGATCCGTAGCCGGCGCGCCCGTTTTCTTCGTTCAAGGAGAGTCATCATGATCAAAATCCTGCTGGTCGCGATTGCGTGCGCGGCGCCGGCCGCGGCGCTCGCGGAGCCGCCGAGGGCGTCGAACGGCATGGTCGTCGACGGCGGCGGCATGACGCTCTACACGCTCGACCGGGACACGATGCCCGGCAAGAGCGTGTGCGTGGGCGGCTGCGCGGCGAACTGGCCGGCGGCGCTCGCCGATCCGTACGACAAGCCGGGCGGCGACCTCGGCCTCATCGCCACGGAGGGCGGCAAGCATCAATGGACGTACAAGGGGCATCCGCTGTATCGCTTTTCGGGCGATAAGCAGCCCGGGCAGCGCAACGGCGACGGCTTCGGCGGCATGTGGCATGTCGCGAAGCCTTGACGGGCGCGGCCGCATCGCCGGCACGGCGGGCGACGGCGGGTGAGCGCGTGCGCCGCGCGCTGCCCGGGGCGGCCGTCCGCGGCGGCGCACGGTGAAACGGGAAAGGGGGCGCAGCCGCGGCCGCCGCCGGACAGCGCCGATCGTTCGGGACGCGAATGCGGTCGCGTACGCGAGCGCGACTGGAGGCGACGGCCGCAAGCGAAGCGCCGCGCGGCTGGGCGAGCGCATCGGCGGGCGCGCGTCCGGACCGGCAGGCGGTCATGGCGAGCGAAGACGAAAAGAAAGTGGCGGCTGTCCCGCAGATCGCGACGACACGCTCGCCGCACGGTTGCAAGCTTGTATATAATAATCATTCTCATTTACAAAACCGCATCCCGGCGCGACGATCCGGGGGAATCACGTCCATGCCGGCCAACACTCTGCCTTTGCAGCGAGAGATCGCTGCGCTCTACACCGGTCATCGCGGCTGGCTGCACGGTTGGCTGTCGAAGAAGCTCGGCTGCGGCGAACGCGCGGCCGATCTCGTCCACGACACGTTCATCCGCCTCCTCGCACGCGACGAGCCGATCAGCGCTGCCGAGCCGCGCGCGTTCCTGACGACGGTCGCGCAGCGCGTGCTGTACAACCACTGGCGGCGCGAGCGGCTCGAGCGCGCGTATCTCGACGCGCTCGCGCAATTGCCGGAGGCAGTCGCGCCTTCGCCGGAGACGCGCGCGATCCTGTTCGAGACGCTGCTCGAGATCGAGCGGATGCTCGACGGGCTGCCCGCCGCGGTCAAGCGCGCATTCCTGCTCGCTCAGCTCGACGGGATGACGCATGCGCAGATCGCGGCCGAGCTGCGCGTGTCGCTCGCGACCGTCAAGCGCTATCTCGTGAAGGCAGGCGCGCAGTGCTACTTCGCGATCGCCGCATGAGCGGGGCGGAGCGCGTCGGCGGGCCGCCGGCGGTGCCCGCGCCCGTCGCACGGCGTGCGGTCGAGTGGTGGGTCGAGCTCGGCTCGGGCCGCGCGACCGACGCGACGCATGCGCGCCTCGCGCGGTGGCGCGCGGAGGACCCGGCGCACGATGCCGCATGGCGGCACATCGAGACGGTCAACGGGAGACTCGGCCGCGTCGCCGACACGCTGAGCGCGCAGGCCGCCCGCGCGGCGCTGCTGCCGTCGCGCTCGCGCGGGCGGCGCGCGGCGGTCAAGTCGCTCGCGGTGCTGCTGTTCGCGGGCGGCGCCGCATGGACCGCCGGCACCTGCGTGCCGTGGCGCGCTTGGGGCGCGGACGTGCGCACGGCGGTCGGCGAGCGGCGCACGGTCACGCTCGCCGACGGCACGACGGTCGTCCTCAACACCGACAGCGCGATCGACGTTCGCTTCGACGACACGACGCGCGGCGTGCGCCTGCTGCGCGGCGAGATCATGGTGACGAGCGGCCGCGACGCGGCGCGCGCGGCCGCGCGTCCGCTCGTGATCGCGACCGCGCACGGCGACGTGCGGCCGGTCGGCACGCGCTTCTCGGTGCGCGAGCGCGGCGAGGCGACGCGCGTCGACGTGTTCGAAGGCGCGGTGCGGATCGCGCCGCTGCGCTCGGCCGGCGAGCCGCGCGTGATCGCAGCCGGGCAGGGCGCGGACTTCACGCGCGATGCGCTCGTCGGGCCGCCGCGCACGATCGGCGGCGATGCGGGCGCGTGGGCCGACGGGATGCTCGTCGCGTCGAACCTGCGCCTCGCCGACCTGCTCGCCGAGATCGACCGCTACCGCCCGGGCCGCGTGCGTTGCGACGCGGCAGTCGCGAACCTCCGCGTGTCGGGCACGTACCCGCTCGACGACCCCGACCGCATCCTCGATACGCTGCGCGAGACGCTGCCCGTCGACGTCGAATACGCGACCCGCTATTGGGTGACGGTCGTCGCGGCGCGCGAATGAGCGCTTCGGGAAAAAATCTTCGCATGGCCTGAGCTGTTTTCGATGTTCGCGTGACATGGGGAATGAAGGCTGCACTCAACCCATCGTCAACGAGTCATCGATCATGGATTCAATCTGCAATCGCAATTCGCGCGGCAGCGCGTTCGCGGACCCGGCACGCTCGCCGGCCGAACCGGCGGCGCGCATCCGGCGCGCCGCGCGCGGGCACGGGCACGGCTGCCCGCCCGCGGTGCAAGGCGGCGAAGCGACCGCGCCGCAGTTCGCGCCGCGCCGCATCGTCACGCGCCTCGCCGCCGCCGCGCTGTTCTCGGCGTTCGCCGCACCCGCGGAGTCGAACGCCGCCGAGCCCGCGGCCGCGACGCGCGCATACGACATCCCGGCTGGTCCGCTCGAAGCCGCGCTGAACCGCTTCGGCCGCGAGACCGGCATCCTGCTGGCGTTCCCGGGCGAACTGACCGCGGGGCTGCAAAGCCCCGGCCTGCACGGCCGCGCCGACACGGCCGCGGCGCTCGACCGGCTGCTGACGGGCACGGGCCTCGTCGCGGTCAGGCAGCCGAGCGGCGGCTACACGCTCGTCAGGCTGCCCGCGGCTTCGGCCGCGTCGAGCGCGGCGGCGGGACTCGCGACCGACACGACGCTGCCGACGGTCTCGGTGCGCGCGAGCGGCCTGCACGCGGACAGCTACCGGCCGCCGCGCGAGGCGGCGGGGCTGCGCAGCGACGCGCCGCTGTCGGAGGTGCCGCAGGCCGTCAACGTCGTGCCGCAGCAGGTGCTGCGCGATCAGCGTCCGCGCAACCTCGACGACGCGCTCGCGAACGTGAGCGGCATCACGCAGGGCAACACGCTCGGCAGCACGCAGGACACGGTGATGAAGCGCGGCTTCGGCGACAACCGCGACGGCTCGGTGATGCGCAACGGCATGCCGATCGTCCAGGGCCGCTCGCTGAACGCGACGACGGACAGCGTCGAAGTGCTGAAAGGCCCGGCGTCGCTGCTGTACGGGATCATGGACCCGGGCGGCGTGATCAACGTCGTCGCGAAGCAGCCGCGGCTCGCGCGGTACCACGCGATTTCGGTGCTCGGCTCGACGTACGGGCACGGCAGGAACGGCGGCGAAGTCACGTTCGATTCGACGGGCGCGATCGGCGACTCGCGGCTCGCGTACCGGCTGATCGTCGATCAGACCGGCGAGCAGTACTGGCGCAACTACGGCGAGCATCGCGAGACGCTCGTCGCGCCGTCGCTCGCGTGGTACGGCCGCGACACGCAGGTCGTGCTGTCGTATGAATATCGCCGGTTCCTGATGCCGTTCGATCGCGGCACTGCGCTCGACCCGCGCACGAACGAGCCGCTCGCGATCCCGAGCCGCCGCCGCCTCGACGAGCCGTTCAACGACATGCGCGGCGAATCGAACCTTGCGCAACTGACGGTCGACCACCAGCTCGCGCCCGGCTGGAAGGTGCACCTCGGCTACAGCTACAACCGCGAGACCTACGATGCCAACCAGATTCGCATCACGGCGATCGATCCGGTCAAGGGCACGCTCACGCGCAGCAACGACGCGACGCACGGCTCGCGCAGCACCGACAGCTACGGAATCGCCTACGTCGACGGCCGCGTCGCGCTCGCCGGGATGCGGCACGACGTGCAGTTCGGCGTCGACAGCGAATACCGGCAGGTCTATCGCGCGGACATGCTGCGCCAGGCGGTCAAGACGCCGTTCAGCTATCTGGACCCGGCGTACGGGCTGATCTCGCCGTCGACGACCGTGTCGCCGTCGGACAGCGACCAGAGCGACACGATGCACACTGCGTCGGTGTTCTTCCAGGACAGCATCCATCTGACCGACAAGTGGATTCTCGTCGGCGGCGCGCGCTTCGTCCGCTACAGCCAGCTCGCGGGACGCGGGCGTCCATTCCATGTCAATACGGACCTGAGCGGCACGAAGTGGCTGCCGCGCGCGGGCATCGTCTACAAGTGGAACGACGCGCTGTCGCTGTACGGCAGCTACACGCAGTCGCTGAAGCCGACGTCGAAGATCGCGCCGATGTCGGGCGGCTACGTGATCGACGGCTCGACCGCGCCCGAAGAGGGCGCGTCGTGGGAGCTCGGCGCGAAGCTCGACATGCCGAGCGGCCTGACCGGCACGCTCGCGTTCTTCGATATCGACAAGAAGAACGTGCTCGTGTCGCAGTACAACGACGCGACGAACCAGACCGACTGGCGCACGTCCGGCCGCGCGCGTTCGCGCGGGATCGAGCTCGACGTGTCGGGACGGATCGGCGAGCGCTGGAACGTGATCGCGAGCTACGCGTACATCGACGCGAAGACGACCGACGATCCGCTCTACGCGGGCAACCGCTTGTGGAACGTTGCGCAGCACACGGCGTCGCTTGCGGCCGTCTACGACGCGGGCCCCGTATTCGGCGGCGACGACCTGCGGATCGGCGCGGCGGGCCGCTACGTCGGCACGCGGCCGGGCGATTCGGCGAACAGCTTCACGCTGCCCGCGTATGCGACCGCCGACGCGTTCGCGACCTACGACACGCGGATCGGCAAGCAGAAGCTGCAGTTCCAGTTGAACGTGAAAAACCTGTTCAACCGGACGTACTACCCGTCGAGCGTGAACCGGTACTTCGTGTCGGTCGGCGACGCGCGGCAGGTGTCGCTGCTGACGACGCTGCAGTTCTGAGCGGCGGCCCCGTTTTCATTTTCCGATTTCCATATCGATCAGGCGCGCGCCGTGCCGCGCGGCACACGGCGCGGCGCGCGCGGGAGAAACCGATGAAGCAACGATTCGATCGTTTGATGCAGATGCGCCGTCGCGTGCTGCGCGGGTTGGGCGGCGCGGCGCTCGCGTGCGGTCTTGCCGCGGCGGCGCCCGTCGTCGCGTACGCGGGCGCGTCTGCGCCTGTGCCTACGTCTGCGGAACAGCGCGCGTCCGGCGACGCGCTTCGACCGGGCGCCGGCAAGCGCATCGCGATGCTCGTCCAGCTGGGCGGGCCCAATCTGAAAACCGACGAGAACGCGAAAGCGCATCTGGCGTCGCGCGGCTACGCGGTGCGGTTCGTCGACGAAGCGCAGCCCGTCGACGCAGCGGCCGACGCCGATCTCGTGATCGTGTCGTCGACGGTATCGAGCAAGCGCGTCGCGCGCGGCTGGCGCACGCTCGCGAAGCCGCTGCTGACGTGGGAGAACGACCTGCTCGACGATTTCGCGATGACGGGCAAGCGTCACGACGTCGACTTCGGCGAGACGGGCAAGGCGCGCTATCTATGGCTCGTGAACGCGCCGCATCCGATCGCCGCGGGGCTGCCGGCGGGGACGACGAACGTCTACGGCCGGCAGGCGGGGATGAGCTGGGGCAAGCCGGGGCTCGGCGCGAGCATCGTCGCGACCGTCTACGGCGAGCCGGACAAGGCCGCGATCTTCGCGTACGAGACGGGCGCGACGATGGACTATGAAACGCTCGCGCCCGCGCGCCGCGTGATGTTCTTCCTGAACAACGACACGTTCGGCAATCTGTCGCCCGAAGGCGTCGCGCTGTTCGACGCGGCGGTCGACTGGGCGGCGGGCCTGCGCTGAACGGAGCGCGCGCGGCGGGTCGACGATCGGGGGAATCGTCGAAACCGTTGAAACCGTTGAAACCGTTGAATCCGTTGAATCCGTTGAGATCGGCGGCAATCGAGCGGTGATCGGGCGGTGATCGAGGGGCGATCGAGCGGCGATCGAGCGGCGAAACCGTCGAGACCGCCGGAGTCGTTCGTGTCGATGAAGGCCGAGGTCTCGATCAGCAACGCGTCGATCGCGAGATCGACGGGACCGTCGACGCCCGATCGTCCGGACGAAGTGGAGGGCGGGCGGCGAAGGCGCAAGGATGGACGCGGGCCGGTCCCCCGGGCTCGCGCGAGACACGACGCGTCGAATACGGCGTCCGGCCCGCAGCCGCCCGCCTAGCCAGCTTCCCGCGCGAGCCCGCCGCGCCCGAACCCCGAGCCGAGCACGAGCACCGCGAACACGAGCGCGCCGCTCGCCGCTTGCTGCCAGTAGAAGTTCCAGCCGATCAGCAGCAATCCGTTCGCGACGAAGCTGACGAGCAGCACGCCGATCAGCGTGCCCGCGACGTTCGGCCGGCGCGTCGCGGACAGCGTCGCGCCGATGAACGTCGCGCCGATCGCGTTCAGCAGATACGCGTTGCCCGCTTGCGGCGCGTACGACTTGACCGTCGACGACAACACGAGCCCCGCGACGCCGTAGATCAGCGCGCTCGCGACAAACGCGCCCGCCGCGAGCGCGCCGACGCGCAGCCCTGAGTAGCGCGCGACGCCCGGCTGCGCGCCGAGCGCGCGCAGCCGCCGGCCGAGCGTCGAGCGCTCGAGCGCGAGATGCAGCGCGAGCGCGAGCGCCGCGACGATCCACAGCGGCAGCGCGACGTTGACGAACGCGCCGTGCGCGAGCGCATCGAACGCGGGCGGCGGCGCGACACTCAGCAGATAGATCGGCTGTCCGCCGCCCGTCGCAAGCTGCTGGATCGTCTGGCCGATGAACAGCGTGCCGAGCGTCGCGAGAAACGGCGCGATCCCGAGCCGCGTGACGAGGAGCGCATTGCCCGCCCCCACCGCGAGCGCCGCGCCGAGTCCCGCGAGCGCGGTGGGGGTGAAACCCGCGCGATGCGCGAGCGCCGCGACGAACGCGAGGCTCGCGACATCGATCGCGGTGCCGAGCGACAGATCGATCGCGCCGATCGACAGCGCGAGCGTCATCCCGAGCGCGGCGATCGCGAGCAGCGCGAAGGTGTTGACGAGCACGTGCTCGACGTTCGCAAGCGTCGCGAAGCCCGGCGCGGCGACCGTGAAGAACACGAGCACGGCGACGAGCGCGCCGACGACGGCGAAGCGCTGCAGACGGTCGAATGCGTCACGCATCGAACGGGCCCTCCGACTGGCGGCGGCGCAGCAGCGCGACGGCTGCGACGACGAAGAGAATCAGCGCGCCCTCGACGCCGCTCATCCAATAGCTCGACACGTTGTTCAACTGAAAACCGTTCGCGAGCATGCCGACGAACAGCACGGCGACGAGCGTGCCGGGAATCGTCGGCGCGAGCCGCCGCGAGAACACGACGCCGAGCAGCACTGCCGCGATGACGGGCAGCAGGTTGTCGCCCGCGCCGGGCGCGCTGCCGCTCAGGAGCGCCGACGATGCGAGCGCCGCGAGCGCGGCGGCGAGGCCGCATGCGAGATAGCTCGACGCGACGTAGCGGCGCGCGTCGACGCCCGCGGCGAGCGCGGCCGCGCGATGCGCGCCGACCGCGTGCAGCCGCAGCCCGTAACGGGTCCGGTGGACGAGCACGCCGAGCGCGGCCGCGACGCTCACGAGCGCGTACGCGAGCCACGGCGCGCCGAACGGACCGGCGCCCGCGAGCGCGGCGACGAGCGGGCTCGCGGACGGCAGCGGCGTGTTCTCGGTCAGCACGAGCTCGAGGCCCGCGCAGACGTTCATCGTCGTCAGCGTCGCGAGGAGCGGCAGGATTCGCAGCCACGCGACCGCCCATGCGTTGAGCGCGCCGACCGCGACGCCCGCCGCGCAGGTCGCGGCGAATGCGATCGCGTCGCCCTGTCCGTCGCGCGTGACGACTGCGAATACGGCCGCGCACAGGCCGAGATTCGCCGCGATCGACAGATCGAGCCCGCCTTTGATCGCGTCGGCGCCGCCGCCGATCATCACGATCGTCAACCCGAACGCGAGCAGGCCGGTGACGGCGCTTTGCTGCAGCACGTTGCCGAGGTTCGCGAACGTCAGGAACAGCGGCGAACTGACGGAAAAGCCTGCGATCACGACCGCGAGCGCAAGCCATGCGCCGCCGCGAACGAGGACGCGGCGGTCGATTGGGCGATTGCGCGCGTCCGCGCGTGACGTGGCCGGCGTGCCCGATGTGGCCGCATCCGCGCGGCCGAGATCGAATGCGCGGGCGCTGATGCCGCTCTTTTTCGCTGGCCAAGACATCAGGCGGCCTCCGCGGCGGGCGGCGCGGCGTTCGTATCGGGCGAAGCCTCCGCCGGATTCGCCGCATCATGCTCGCCGGCGCCCGCATTGCCGCGCTGCGGCTCGCGCGCGAGCGTCGCCCAGGCGAGCACGTCCTGTGTGGTCGTCCGCGCGGACGCGCGCGCCGCGACGATCTCGCCGCGCGCCATCACGTACACGCGATCGGTCACGTCGAGCAGCTCGGTCAGGTCGCTCGTGAACAGCAGCACGGCGGCGCCCGAGCGCGCCAGTTCGTCGATCAGCCGGTAGATCTGCGCCTTCGCGCCGACGTCGACGCCGGCCGTGGGCTCGTCGAGCAGATAGACCGTCGACGCGCGCCCGAGCCACTTCGCGAGCGCGACTTTCTGCTGGTTGCCGCCCGACAGGACGCGCACCGGCCAGTCGGCGCGCGCGGGGCGGATGTCGAGTCGGCGGATCAGCGCGTCGGCGGCGTCGGCCTCGCGTCGGCCGCGCACGAAGCCGAAGCGCGACACGCGCGGCAGGCCCGCGAGCACGACGTTTTCGCGCACCGACAGCGCGCCCGCGACGCCGTGCGCCAGGCGGTTTTCCGGCACGAGCGCGATGCCGTGCGCGACCGCGTCGCGCGGCCGCCGCACGCACACGGCACGGCCGTCGATCGCGATGCCGCCACGCGCGCCGCGCGCGAGACCGAAGAGGGCGCGGATCACGTCCTTGCCGCCGGAGCCGAGCACGCCCGTCAGCCCGACGACCTCGCCGCGCCGCACCGACAACGACAGCGGCCCGAAGCGGCCGGGCAGCGCGAGGTCGCGGGCTTCGAGCGCGATCTCGCCCGGCGTGCGCGGCGCGACCGGCTCGCGGCGCGGCGTGGCGTTTGCGTGCGGCTCGCCGATCATCGCGGCGACGAGTGTGTCGCGCGACGCGGCGCGCGCGTCGAGATGCGCGACGTCGACGCCGTCGCGCAGCACGGTCACGCGATCGCACACGCGCGCGATCTCGTTCAAGTAATGCGATACGTAGAGAATCGTGTGGCCGTCGGCGCGCAGCCGCTCGATCGTCCGCAGCAGCCGGTCGACCTCGCTCGTCACGAGCGCCGCGGTCGGCTCGTCGAATACGAGGATCTCGCTGCGCCGGATCAGCGCGCTCGTGATCTGCACGATCTGCTGCTCGGCGATGGAGAGTTCGCCGATCAGCCGATCGGGCGGCAGGTCGACGCCGAATTGCTCGTGCAGCACCGCGCGGCAGTCGCGCCTCATCCGTCCGACGTCGAGCGGCAGCAGGCGGGCGAGCCGCGATGCGCCGCCGAGCGTCGGCGGCTGCGGGAAGAACAGCGCCTCGGCGACCGTGAACGTCGCGGGCAGCAGCCGTTCCTGGTGGATGAAGCCGATCCGGGCCGCCTGCTTGCGCGTGGAGCCGGAGCCAGAGCCGCTCGCCGCGAGCGACGCGCCGCCGATGACGATCTCGCCTTCGTCCGGCGCGTGGAGGCCCGCGAGGATCTTGATGAGCGTCGACTTGCCCGCGCCGTTCTGGCCGATCAGCCCGTGCACGGTGCCGCGCTGCACCGCGAGCGATGCGCCGCGCAGCGCCGCGACGCCGTTGAAGCGCTTGACGGCGCGCCGCACGTCGAGCGCGAGCGGCGCGTCGACTTCGGGCGCGGCGGATGCCGCGTGAGCCGCCGTCATCGCCGCGCGGCCTCGGCGTCGACGGACGCCTGTCCGAGCGTGCGCTGCGCGACGCCCGCGTTGTCTTTCGCGACGAGCACCGACGGCACGAACGTGTAAGCGGGCAGCGACCGGTCGCCCGCCAGATAGCGCGCAACGTTGCGCACCGCGGTCCGGCCGATCAGCGCCGGCTGCTGCGCGACGACGGCCGCCGCGCTCGACTTCGGATTCCTGACGAGCGCGACCGCCTCGGGGCTGCCGTCGACCGCGTATGTGCGGATTTCGGCGCGGCCGGCCGCGTCGACCGCCTGCGTCGCGCCGACCTGCGGGATGTCCCACGCGGCCCAGATCGCCGAGATCGACCCCTTCGGATACTTCTGCAATAGCTGGCTGATCTGCGCGTACGCGTTCTGTGCGGTGTTCGGGATCACGTCGCGCAGCTCGGGCTCGATGATTTTCACCTTCGGATACCACTTCAGCACGGCCTTCAACTGATCGTATCGGATCGCGCACACGGGCACGCCGTAAAAGCCGTTGAAGACGAGGATGTTGCCTTCGCCGCGGATGTCGTTGACGAGCTTGAGCGCGAGCTGCGAGCCGATCAGGAAGTTGTCGGACGTGACGACGTTCAGGCTCGACGCCGATGCGGTGTCGATCGTGAAGAGCGGGATGCCCGCCTGCCGGATCTTCTTCAGCCACGGCTCGAGCACGGACGCGGTGCCGAGCTGCTCGACGATCGCGTCCGGCTTCTGCGCGATCAGCGTCTGGATCTGTGCGATCTGGCGACTGTCGCTGCGGCCCGCGTCGAGCGCGATCGGCGTGCCGCCGAGACGCTTCACTTCGTCGACGGCGCCCTGGTACGCCTGCAGATCCCAGTCATGGTCGGTGCCGGCGACCGTGATGCCGATCCGCTTGCCGGCGAGCGGCAGCGTCGCGCGGTCCGGCTGCCCGGGTGGCGCGGCGCGGGCGGATGCGGCGGCGATGCCGACCGCGAGCGCGGCGGCGAACAGCGTGGACAGCAGGCGAGCGAACGGCGGGAGCGGACGTGGCATGGTTCGTGGGCGTTCGGGCAATGGTGTTGAGATGAACGAATGATTCTGTGCAAGCGCGTCGGCGAAGGGAACGATGGATTCGTGCTTTGGTTATGGGGATCCGGAAAATGCACGGGGCGCACAAGCAAAGATGCGATGCTGGAATCGGAGACGGTCGGCGTTAGCCCGCGATCGTTATGTCGATTTTGTCAGGCTAATGAAAATTGACATCGAGACGACGCTAAATAGATTAGCGATCGATTCGCCGAGCCAATGATCAGTGCGCGGGAAAGAGCGGGTAAATACCGTGGCGAGCAAAAAGTCATGATGAACAAAGACTGCCCCGGCGTATCGTCAGAGCGGCCGGAACGCACGCCAGCGCTGCTGGAAAACCCGAATGATCGATGCGAGAGCCGCGTTATTCCAAACGAAAATCGTATGGCCTGTTTCGTCCGTTTTTTTCGCAAATGATTGCATTGGGGCGAATCGGGAAAACCATCGATTTTTATAGGATGACTTAACCTAATTTTTAGATTCGACGTGTCGGCGCGCTGCAGCACCGTGATAAGCTAAACCGGCAGAAAACAAGTATGAGACGAACGGGGGTGTTCGCGATGAAACACGATATCCGGCCGCCGATGGCCACGAGAAGACACGGCACGGCGACCGCATTGGCGGCGTCCGGCCGTCCGTGCGCCGCGCACGACGCCGAGGGCTTCGTCGGCATCCTGATCGAAGTGTTCGCGCGCGTCGTCGCGGCGCTTGCGCTAGGGGTTTTCGCGTATGCGGCGTACACGCAGTGGCGGCTCGATCCGTCGCGAATCACGCTGATCCTGCTTGCGGTCTCGATGACCTTGACGGTGGGTCTGTCGCTGTTCGCCGAGCCGCCGACAAAACGCGACTGGAGCCCGCTTGCGTTGCTCTTCTCGCTCGGCGGCACCTACTACTACCTCGTCTTCCAGCTCACCGCGAGCCGCCAGCTGATCCCCGAGACGTTCGGCGCGGCGATCCAGTTGTTCGGCCTGTTCTGGCAGCTTTTCGCGAAGCTGTCTCTCAGGAAATCGTTCGGTATCCTGCCGGCCAACCGCGGCGTCGTGTCGCGCGGGGCTTACCGGTTCGTCCGGCATCCGATGTATCTCGGCTATCTGATCATCGATACGGGCTTTCTGCTGACGAACTTCAGCACGCGCAACCTGCTCGCGGTCGCGCTGCAGATCGGGCTGCAGGTCGGCCGGATCTACCGCGAGGAACGGATTCTGTTCGAGGACGTCGCGTACCGCGCCTACAAGCGATCGGTTCGATATCGGATGATTCCGGGCCTTTTCTGACCGCGTCGGCGCGCATCGGAGGCTCGATCGCGCGGGCGACGCCACGCGGCCTCATCGCCTGCCCGCGTTCGACGAGACGAGCATTCGTTATTCAAATCGATATGCCGCGCCCGCGTGCCGCCGATATGTGCACGTTCCGGCGATGTGCGCCGCGCGCGATTCGATCGGATACCTACCAAAAATACTAGGTGCGCGTCGCGGACGATGACCTAGTATTCGAACTGGCTTCACGGGCTGGCGGGGCGCACTCCGGCGGGCCGGCGCCGCCAGCCCCCGCTACCCGGTCCGCCTGGGAGATGCGACATGGCTTACAAGAATCTCGTCAATCAAAGTGGATCGCCGCTCAGCATCGAGCTGGTGACCCGCCAGGGCTCCGATCCCAGCCAATCCGGCGCGACGATCGCCGTCTCGCTGGCAGCCAACGGCAAGCAGACGGTCGAATACGGCAACAACCAGAATCCGTACCTGAATGCACTCGTCATCACATCGGCGGCGAACGGCGCGTTTGCGAACGGCTCGCAGATCGTGACGACGCGCGGCAGCACGTGGGACAACTTGCTGAACACCAATAACACGTTGACGTTCAGTGGCGTGGGCGGCCTGAACGTCGTCGGCTCCAACACGTGACGGCGTCGCGCTAGCGGTCCGCCCGCCTGCCGCCGCCGCCGGGCGCCAGGCGGGCATTCGCGGCACATCGATGCGCGGCACATCGATTGGCTGCGCGGTTCACGCCGCCTTTTCTTCCTGCTTGCCGGGCCCGCTGCCGATCTGCCATCCATACGGCGGCTCGGTTTCGTTGACGGCCCAGTCTCCGACGATCCTCGCTTTGTAGACGAGCGGATTGTGCGACGCGACCGTGCGCGCGTTGCGCCAGTGACGGTCGAGCGCCTTCGTCGTGCTGATCGCCGATGCGCCGGGCGCGTCGAACAGATGCGTCGCCGCGCGCAACACGCGCTCCGATACGACCAGTTGGCCCTGCGCCGATTCAATTTCGGCCGCGACGTTCGCGTCGTGCTCGGTGGCGGCGTCCTCGCCGAAACGCGCCTCGTACGCGCGCTGCGAAGGCTGCGCGGCGCGCAGCGCGATCGCCTCGGCCGCATACGCCCATGCCGAGATTTCGCCGACGACCTGCAGGATCTGTGAGTCTTCGCTGACACGCGACGCGTTGCCGTGGCTGTAGACCCGCTTGTGATCGCGCACGAGCGCGCTCGCGTCGCGCCCGACCGCGCGGCCGATGCCAGCGAGCGCCCGAAGCCGAGCCCCGTGAGCGGAAGTCGGCAGGGTGACGGCAGCGACGAGCGTGGGAAGGGAGCGGCGAATGAAGGCGATCCGCCGGAGCCGGAAGCGCGCTCGAAGACCACGCGGGCTGGTCGAAATCCACGCGCCGAGCGAAGCGGGAGCCGGGCCAATCGCGCGACGCGCCGATCACGGCCCGCGCCCGAGCCGGTTCGCGCGGGGCCGTTCATCCGGCGCGTAGGATATAGTTCCAGCTTCCGAGGCTACGGCCCCATCGCTCCGGCAAACCAGCATGCATACCATTTCGAAGTTGTGGAATGAGAACAAGAAGTTGATCGCCTTCCTGTTCTTCATGGCGATCTTTCGCAGCGCGGTGGCCGACTGGAACGTCGTGCCGAGCGGCTCGATGCTGCCGACCATCCGGCTCGGGGACCGCATCCTCGTCGACAAGATGGCCTATGACCTGCGCGTTCCGTTCACGCATGTCAGGGTCGCGCACCTGAGTGACCCGCGGCGCGGCGATATCGTGACCGTCGATTCATCGGCTGCGCGCGAATTGCTCGTCAAGCGCGTGATCGGCCTGCCGGGCGACGTCGTCGAGATGCGAGACAACGTGCTTTACATCAACGGCGCGCAGGTGAGCTACCGGCCGCTCGGCCAGAACCTGCTGTCGAGCGACGCGAGCGCGCGCGGCGAATATCTGGCCGAACGGCTGGCCGGGGCGGCGCATGTCGTCCGGCTTTCTCCCGATGCGCCGAGCCCGCGCAGTTCGTTTGGGCCGGCGGTCGTGCCGAAGGGCGCATACCTGATGCTCGGCGACAACCGCGACGACAGCGCGGACTCCCGCTATTACGGCTTCTTCCCGCGCGACGAAATCATGGGGCGGACGCGTCGCGTGGCGTTTTCGCTCGATCCGTCGCGGTTCTATCTGCCGCGAGTCGATCGGTTCGGGGCGCGCCTCGACGGTTCGCCCGGTTGAGCGGGAATCGAGCCGCAGGCGGTTCGGGCGTCGGATTCGGCCACGCCCTCGACGCGCGGGAACGCCGGCGAACGCGCATCGAGCCCGCGCCGCGCGCGATCGCCCCGAATCGCCGCCCGATCGCGCCCGGCTACGCCTTGTAGCCGATAGTGCGCAGCAGTTCCTTCCGCCAGCGCACGTCCTCGTCGTTTTCGACGCTGACGGGCGGGAATCCGTCGACGACGCCGAGAATGCTGCGCCCTTGATTGGTCTGCGCGACGACGACTTCGGTCGGGTTCGCGGTCGCGCAGAAAATCCGGCAGACCTCGGGCACGGCCTTGATCGCATTCAGCACGTTCACCGGGTAGAAACCGTCGCCGAGAAAGACGACAAAGCAATGCCCGGCGCCAATCGCGGTCGCGTTCCTGCAAGCGAGCTCGGTCAACGCGGCGTCGGTGCCGGAGCGGCGCACGAGGCGCTTGCCGGACGCTTCGCAGAACGCGATGCCGAACTTGATGCCGGGCACGGCGCCGACGAGCGCTTCGTGGATGTCCTCGACCGACTTGATGAAATGCGTCTGGCCGAGAATGAAATTCGTCGTCTCGGGCTTGTCGATCACAACAGTATGCAATTGGAGCATGTCGCACCTCGTCTCGTGGTGACGCGAATGCATCGACGCGCATGAACGGCGCGGACCGGATCGTTTTCCAGCTTAGTACGCGGCTTCCGGCGACGAAAGCGCGGTGCCGGCCGGCGTCGTCATCTATTCTTGTGGTAGGTCGGGCCGCCGGCGGAGCGGCCGGCCGAAGGGGAAAAGATCATGGACGTGCGGCAGGGTTTCGTCGACTGCGTGGGACGGACGCCGCTGATCCGCCTGGCGAAGCTCAGCGCGGAGACGGGTTGCGAGATACTTGGCAAGGCCGAGTTCATGAACCCGGGCGGATCGGTCAAGGATCGCGCGGCGCGCTACATCATCGAGGACGCCGAACGGCGCGGCACGCTGAAGCCGGGCGGCACCGTCGTCGAGGGCACGGCCGGCAACACCGGCATCGGACTCGCGCACATCTGCGCAGCGCGCGGCTATCGCTGCGTGATCGTGATCCCGGAAACGCAATCGCCGGAGAAAATGGAAGTGCTGCGCACGCTCGGCGCGGACGTGCGTCCCGTGCCGGCCGCGCCGTACAAGGATCCGAACAACTATCAGAAGATTGCCGGGCGGCTCGCGACCGAGCTCGACAACGCAATTTGGGCCAACCAGTTCGACAACCTCGTCAACCGCCAGGCCCACTACGAGACGACGGGGCCGGAGATCTGGCGCGATACCGCCGGCACGGTCGATGCGTTCGTCTGCTCGACGGGAACGGGCGGCACGCTCGCCGGCGTGAGCCGTTATCTGAAGGAACAGAATCCCGAGATCCGGATCGTGCTTGCGGATCCGCACGGCAGTGGACTCTACAGCTTCGTGAAAACGGGCGAAATCAAGGTGGAGGGCAACTCGATCACGGAAGGCATCGGATCGAGCCGCGTGACGGCGAATCTCGAGGGCACGTCGATCGACGACGCGGTGCGCATCGACGACCGCCTCTGCGTGACGATGGTCTACCGGATGCTGCGCGAAGAGGGCCTGTACGTCGGCGGCTCGAGCGGGATCAACGTCGCGGCGGCCGTCCGGCTTGCGCAGCAGTTGGGGCCGGGCCATACGATCGTGACGCTGCTTTGCGACCGCGGCGACATCTACCGTACGCGGCTCTTCAACCGCGAATGGCTGCGGGAAAGGGGGCTCGAGCCGTCATAGGTGCGGCGATGCCGCATTGTTCGGACAAGCGAACGCGACCTATCCTAGAAAGATCCTGCCAACCGGCGGAGATCAACGCTTATTAGACGGAGGTGTGCCATGTCGATGTCCGCCACCTTGCAGGACTGCCTGCGCCAGAAGGCTTCGCGATACGAAGTCATCCATCATCCGTACAGCCACTCGAACATGGAGGCCGCCGCGGCGGCGCATATTCCGGGCGATCGTCTCGCGAAGACGGTGCTGCTCGAAGACGCGCAGGGCTACGTCGCGGCCGTGCTGCCGACGACGCACGCCGTGCGGCTATCCGAGCTTTGGGCTCAAACCGGACGCCATCTCGTGCTCGCGAAGGAAGTCGAACTGCGCGAGCTGTTCAAGGATTGCGACGTGGGGGCGCTGCCGCCCGTCTGCATGGCCTACGGGATGCAAACCTTCCTCGACGAGAGCCTTGCGCGGCAGCCGGACGTGTATTTCGAGGCCGGCGATCACGAGGAACTGGTCCACATGGATCGCGACGAGTTTCTTTCGCTGATGGACAAGGCAGAACGGGCGAGCTTCTCGCACAAGATTCAGGGGGTGGTTTCTTGACGAGCGCCGTGTGCCGCTGAATCCGTCGGAGCGCGGCCATCCCCGATGCGCGAGGAACGCTGCGGGAAACGCGGCGCGATTCGTGCGTCTTGCGCATGCCGAATCATCCGGTTCGCGCGGGACATCGAGCAATGCGCGCGGCATCGCGTCGCCGATCGGTCCGTGGCAGGCAGCGCCGCGATGGGTGGTATTCGCCCCGGCGGAGCAATCTGTCCGGATCAGCGGTCGCCGCCTCGCGTGCGCATGACGATCGAGCCAGGTGCTGTCGTTCGTTCATCCAGTGAGCGCGCCGCCCATCGCGCGATGCGTCAAACTCGCGCCGAACCGTTCGGCAAGGCGCGTGATAGGCGTGTTGCCGTTCGATCATCGACCTCCTCGGTCATGCCGATTTTCGCCTTCCGCGAGGGGGCGGGCTCGTCGATTGCTTCGTCGATCACGTCAGTGTTTCTGCTCGCACGCGAGTGTCTAGCGGATCGGCGGCGATTCAAAGCGGCTGGATGCAGGTGCGGCGGACTGTCCGGCCATGACGTCGGCGGGCAATACGATGCGTGGCGTCACCGATTCAGGGCTCTCGATTTGCGCCACCAACGTGCGCCACCAACGTATTGACGGCGGCGCGCGCCATTTGCGGAAAAGGTTGTCGTATCGTCGTCAGTGACGGATGCACCTGCGACGCCATCGGAATGTCGTCGAATCCGTTGATCGGGATGTCGTCGGGAACGCTCCGGCTCACCGGTTTCATGCGACTTGCCTTCAAGGAAGGGATGCGCGACACGGAGGGCGATTGATCGCTTTCCTTGGCATCCCTGCGCGGACTGCCAAGGCCGATCGCAAGGCGCACGGCGTGCTGTGGGCGGCCGCCGGTTTCGCGGCCACCGAGATACGGTGGAAAATGGAACGGGAAGAAACGTATTGGCGGGCATGAAAACACGTCTGACTTCGACACCCCGCCGGCATCCGATCCTGCCGACTATCGCGACGCCGACGGACTTTACATGCTGCGTGCGTGGCCTGCGGCATGCCCGGCCGCAAAGCGGCGGAACACCACCTGCCGGATCGCGTCGGAGCAGGACGGTCGGCCCGAGGCATTCTCGGCGGGATTCGGCGACGACCGGTGACGATCGCGCGGCGGTTCGGCGGGCCGTGAATTTCACCATTCCAGGAGGAGACGATGGACGAAGTCCTGTTCGCTACGGATGGCGCGATCTGCACGATCACCCTCAACCGGCCGGAGCGCCGCAACGCCGTCGATGGTCCGACCGCCTCGCGGTTAAGCGAGGCGTTTGAACGGTTCGAGGCCGATGCCGCGCTCGGCGTCGCGATCCTGACGGGAGCCGGAGGCAACTTTTGCGCGGGTGCCGACCTGAAGGCGGTCGGCGATCCCGCGCGGCGCAACGCGCTCGACGCGACGGGAGGCGGTTCGGGCCCGATGGGACCGAGCCGCATGGCGCTGTCCAAGCCGCTCATCGCGGCGGTTTCCGGCTATGCGGTAGCGGGCGGGCTGGAACTCGCGCTGTTTGCCGACATTCGCGTCGCAGAAGAAGACGCCGTCTTCGGCGTGTTCTGCCGGCGCTGGGGCGTGCCGCTGATTGACGGCGGGACGGTCAGATTGCCGCGTATCGTCGGCATGGGACATGCGATGGACATGATCCTGACCGGACGTTCCGTCGACGCATCGGAAGCCAAGGGCATGGGGCTCGCCAACTATATTGCGCCGAAGGGCGAGGGGCTGTCGTACGCGACTCGCATCGCCCGACAGATTGCTCAGTTTCCTCGGCAGTGCATGCTGACAGACCGGCGCTCCGCATACGATCAATGGGATTTGCCTCTGGCGGAAGCGCTGCGCGAGGAGGGGGCAAGGGGTGCGCCGATCGTCCTTGCGGAAGGCGTGGCCGGCGCCGAGCGCTTTAGCGCTGGAGAAGGGCGTCACGGAACGTTTTCCGACTGAAGCGCTTCGCCGCCCGTCGTCGACGCAAGTGCGGCAACGAAACCGTCAGCGCGCTTTGAAACTCATCCATGGAACATGGAGGCGGACATGCCGAAGATCACGAGGGAAAGCGTCGCGGCAGCAGTGAACAGGATTCTCGGAGCCCGGCTGGCGTCATCATTTGCGGCGTGCCTGGTGAGCGCCGCGCTCGCCATGGGGCCGGCGCGGGCGCAGCCTCCGTCGTTCGAGACGTTCGCCGTCCCTGCCGGCAGCGCACCGCACGACGTCGCGCCGGCGCCCGACGGTACCGTGTGGTACACCGCGCAGGCGCGGGGCGCGGCCGGACGGATGGATCCGCGTGGCGGCAAGACCGACTGGGTCCAGCTCGGCGAGGGAGCCGCGCCGCACGGCGTGATTATCGGTCCAGATCGGGCGGCGTGGATCACGGACGGCGGCCAGAACGCAATCGTCCGCATCGACCCGAAGACACTCGCCGTCACGCGTTTCCCGTTGCCGAAAGACCGGGCGAACGCCAATCTGAACACGGCGGTCTTCGACAAGCGCGGGCATCTGTGGTTTACCGGACAAAGCGGCATCTACGGCGAACTCGACCCAGCGAGCGCCAAAATGCGCGTCTTCGATGCGCCGCGCGGGCGCGGGCCCTACGGCATCTGCGTGACCCCTGACGGCAGCGTGTACTTCGCGTCGCTGGCCGGCAGCTATCTCGGCCGTATCGATCCCGCGAACGGCGCGGTGCAGGTCATCGATCCGCCGACACCGAATCAGGGCGCGCGCCGCGTATGGTCCGATTCGAAAGGGCGTGTGTGGGTCAGCGAGTGGAACGCGGGGAAAGTGGGCGTGTTCGATCCGGCGGCGCATCGATGGCGCGAATGGCGACTGCCTGGCCAGGATCCGCATGCATACGCGATATTCGTCGACGACCGGGACATCGTCTGGCTCAGCGAATGGAGCGCCAACGCGCTCGTGCGCTTCGACCCGCGAGCCGAGCAATTCGACGTGTTGACGCTGCCGCGCCCGCACGCGAACGTACGCCAGATGATGGGCCGACACGGGGAAGTCTGGTTGTCCGAATCCGGCACCGATCATCTGCTGCGCTACCGGTCTCGCGTAGCAGATGCCGGCAGCCGCCGATGATGCACGGCGGCGATATTTCCCAATGCCTCGAAACACCGTGAGCCCGCGATGGCCATTTCAGACGAATCGGAGTGCGGCGGTCGCCGGAATGACGCAGCGGCCGGTGAATCGCCGTTCGAAGGAACACGAAGGCGCTGGTGGCACCGTGCTGTCTGCCGGCCCGCAGCTCTGCTCCGCTGCAATCTGACGACAGAAATCAAATGGCCGTGCCCGGTGAGCCGCGACGTGCGAGGAATCGATCCAGTTGTCCCGCGAACGCCTTGCTGTCGCGTGGGCTGTATGGCGCCGGACCGCCCGTATCGACGCCCGTACTGCGCAATTGCTCCATCATCGCACGCAGTGTCAGACGTTCCTCGATATTTTCACGGCTAAACCAGCTTCCGCGTGGGTCGAGCACATAAGCGCCACGGTCGAGGGCGGCGGAAGCAAGGGGTATGTCCGCGGTAATCACGAGGTCGCCAGCCGTCACCAGTTCGACGATGCGGGCATCGGCGGCATCGAAGCCCGCTGGCACTTGCAATGCCTTGATGAAGCGCGAGGGCGGCGTGCGTAAATATTGGTTCGCGACCAGCGTCACGCACACTTCGGCACGTCGCGCGGCCCGAAACAACATGTCCTTGACGACAACCGGGCAGGCGTCTGCGTCAACCAGCACTTGCATTGCAGTCTTTCCGATACATGAGATGTACGATCCTACATCACCGTCGGCGCGCGTCGCGCAACGGACCAGGGAGGCAGATTTCCAGGCAGTCGATCGCCGACGCATCCCTCAGCCGTCGAAACCTGTCGCGCGCCGGCACAATCGGTTCGAACGTTCGCTATCGTCCAGAACACGAATGCCTGCATCGAAACCCTCCGCGACGATATCGGCGAGCCTCGAATCCGTGACGAATTCAACGCGACTACCCGGATATCGCGCCAAAAACGCGGGCAGCACATGGCTTGGCGCACAAGCAATTTCGCCGCGCGCCCGGACGCGCTGATCCGGATGATCCTGACCGTTGCGAAAGGGTGGATGGACGATCGAGCGAAGCGCGCGGGGCGGATGCGTTTTCATCGCGACCGGGGTGGCGCGAACACCTCGCGTCGGGTGTCGCCGTTCGCGCGTTACTTCTGGAATGTGCCGAGCAATTCGGCGTGCGCCACCACGTGGCCTTGCATCGCCTTCTCCAGCGCTGCCTTGGTGGGCTTGTGAAGATCGGGCAGCACCGTATCGAGCGCATACAGCTTGTGGAAATAGCGGTGACGGCCAACTGGCGGGCAAGGGCCGCCATACGCGGCTCGCTGGAAGTCGTTGGTGCCTTGAAGCGTGCCCGCCGGGAGCGCGCTCGCGGCGACGCCCTCCTGCAAACCGGGAGCCGTCGGCGGAATGTTGTAGAGCACCCAGTGGACCCATGTCATTCGTGGCGCGGCCGGATCGGGTGCGTCGGGGTCATCGACGATCAGCACAAGGCTTTTCGCATTGGCGGGCACCCCGGACCACGCGAGCGGCGGCGACACGTCCGCGCCCTTGCAGGTGTGGCGTCCGGGAATCTCGCCTCCCTCATGGAAGGCTTGCGAGGTGAGAGTCAAGGTCATCGTGCGCTCCTCGGCGTCGGTCTGCGCCGCCCATCCGGCGACGCAGATCAGCAAGATCGGAATGGATGCTGTGCGGCTGCGCATCCCATGTGCTCCATCGGGTTCATCTGCGGCGATCGCGAATTGCGAGGGCGGCCGGTTATTTCGCGCCAAAGCTATTCCCATCCGCGTTTGTCTGGACGCCGCAGCATCATTCGGGCATCTAAAAAGCTAGTGCAGGTTGGGGCCCAATTCAACTGGCGCGCTGTGCCGCAGCAATGGGAAACACAGGTTTCTCGTCGGACAAAGGGCAAAGCAAGCCAAGCGGTGCGTTGACCCGTTTTCCGCGGTAATCGAGCGTGCCTCCTACGTTTGTCATGAAGCAACGTGGCCGCCGACACGCCTTCATCGCGAGCGACGCGGTCGATGTCTATCCGATGACCGCATTAACCGATCTTCCGCCAGCCGCGAGCATGGAACGTACGCCGGTTGAACTTTGGAGGCCGCCATCCGCGCGACATCGTGCCGGACGACGAAAGCAGCGCGACGCCCAACATATGATTCGCTTCACGCGGAGCGGCCGCTCGCCGCGACTGTTCGGCGAGCGACGGAAGCCGTCCAGGCGGGAAAGTCCCCACGCACTCGAACGCCCCGCTGCAAACACCGCCTAGAGTCGCGCGAGCGTGTTGTGATCCGCTTCTCCGCCGAAGTACTTTTCGAGCGCGTCCACGAATACCGCGTTGTCCGGTGTTGCATGCGAGAACAATGTGACCGACGACCTGAACTTCAGGTAATCCGGATATCCGAAAATCGTCTGGATCGAATGGCCTTCGACATCGTTGACGAGCCGTGTGCACTCGCGCAGCCGCGCGCCGAGCAGGGGATGCCGTAGATACGCGTCGGCTTCGCCCAGCGTCGAGATCGCGTACCGTTGTGCGATCGCGCTGTCACCGAGCCCCGCGATCTGCGGAAACACGAACCACATCCAGTGGCTTCGCTTGCGCCCGTTTCTTAGCTCATCGCGTACCTGCGCATACACGGGATCCTGTGCGTCGACAAAGCGCTGAAGGTCATAGGGATCGTCCATGTTGCCCTCCGTCCTTTCCGGCGCGGCGAGCCGCGCGAACGATCATTGTGGGCGTTGCCTCGATGGCGCGCAAACGCGAGCGAACGCGCGCCAAGGCCGCGAGCGCACTCGACTTCGCATGGCGCCTGCGGGAGCACGAGCGATCGAATGCGCCGCGCTGCGATCGCGCGTCGCGCGTTCACGCGCGCACGCCGCCGTATGGCCGCGCGCCGGCTACGGGCGTAGCATTGAGACTCTGGCCAGCCGCGATCCTGGCGGATCAGCGGTGCGCCATGGTCCCGTCGCGGCCGGCCATGCGCAAGTGGGCCGGCAAAGGAGTGTCGATGCGCTCGCAAGCGACGTCCGTTTCGCGTCTGAAACGCTATGCAATCACGGCTGCGATCGTCGTCGCCAGCCTGATCGTCATCGGGCGCATCACCGGCGTCCTGGTCGACTGGCTATGGTTTTCCTCGATCGGCTACGTTGCCGTTTTCTGGACGATCCTGTCCGCCAGGGTGCTGCTGTTTATCGTCGTGCTTGCCGCGTCGGCGGCCGTGATCAGCGCGTCGGGGTTCCTGGCGCATCGTTACGCAACACGCGTCGACATCTGGCAAGTGGAAGCCAGATCGCCGACGCGTGCGGAGGAGGTCGTCCGGGCGCTGGCCGGGCAGGTCGCGTCGCGCATTCCTTGGCGCGCCGTCATCGCCGGCAGCGCTGTGCTCCTTGGGCTTGCCATCGCTGGCAACGCAATGTCGAGCTGGGACATCGCGCTTCGCTTTCTTCATCAGGTGCCGTTCGGCGAACGCGATCCGATCTTCGGCAGGGACATCGGCTTCTATCTGTTCTCGCTGCCCGTCTGGATCGCGCTCAAGAATTGGCTGCTGCAACTGGTCTTCTGCTGCGCGGTCGTCGCAGGCGGAGTCTACTGGCTGCGCGGCGACATCATGCTCCGGCCGCCGAAGGGGCTTTCGTCGGCCGCTGCCGCTCACGGTTCGGTACTGCTTGCACTGTTCTTCCTGCTGAAAGCCTGGTCCTGGTGGCTCGACCGCTTTTTGCTGCTCTACGACAACAACGGCGTCGTGGTTGGCGCCGGTTATACCGATGTCCACGTCGTGCTGCCCGTGCTGTGGCTGCTCATCGGCCTTGCCGCGGTTTCAGCCATTGCGTTGTCGGTCAACGTGCGCCGGCCCGGCTATCGGCTGCCTGCCGCCTCGATGCTGTTGGTGTTCGGCAGTTCGTTTGCGCTCGGCCTCGTCTACCCCGCGCTGTTCCAGCGCTTCTACGTCAAACCGAGCGAATTGCAGCTGGAAACCCCCTATATCGAACGCAACATCGCGCTGACGCGGCGCGCGTACGGTCTCGCGCAGATCGCCGTCAAGCCGTTTGCGGCCGAGCAGGGCTTGAATTTCGCGTCGCTGCAAGCCAATCGCGCGACCATCGACAACATCCGCCTGTGGGATGTGCGACCGCTGATGGATACCTACGCACAGTTGCAGGAGATCAGGACTTACTACAAGTTCTTCTCCGTGGACATCGACCGCTACTCGCTCGACTCCGGTTACCGGCAGGTCATGCTGTCGGCACGCGAACTGGAGCCGGCGATGCTTCCGGAGAACGCCCAGACCTGGGTGAACCTGCATCTCCTGTTCACCCACGGCAACGGCGTCGTGATGTCGCCCGTCACCGAGAAATCCGCGGAAGGTCTGCCTTCGCTCTATCTGCGGGACATTCCGCCCGTCGCCCAAGGCGGGCCGGCGATTCACGAACCGCGCCTCTACTTCGGAGAGGGCGAGCAGGGCTATGTCATCGTGAAGGGCAGTGTGCCCGAATTCGACTACCCCAAAGGCGACAGCAACGTCTACACCGCTTACAGCGGGCGCGACGGCGTCGCCATCGGCAGCATGGCGCGACGCAGCCTCTTTGCGTGGCAGCTCGACGATCCCAATATCCTGCTGACCCGCTACGTCACGGGCGAGAGCCGGATCCTGCTTCATCGGGACATTCGGGACCGGATACGCACGATCGCGCCGTTTCTCATCCTCGACCATGACCCGTATCTCGTTGCGAGCAACGGACGCCTTTTCTGGATGCAGGACGCCTATACCACCAGCCGATGGTTTCCGTATGCCCCGCCGGGTACCGGCGACGGCGACAATTACATTCGCAACGCGGTCAAGGTGGTGGTCGATGCGTACAACGGAACGGTCGATTTTTATGTCAGCGATCCTGCCGATCCGCTCGTGCGGACTTACCAGCGTATCTTCCCTGGCATGTTCAAGCCGCTCGATGCGATGCCGGAGAACCTTCGGCAGCATATTCGCTACCCGGAAGACCTGTTTCTGATCCAGGCGAACCTCTACCGTGCCTACCACATGGACGCACCGGAAGTCTTCTACAACCGCGAGGATCTCTGGCAGTTTCCTCGAGAACTGGGCGACATCGACGGTGGAGACGCCGCCAGCACGCGGATGGCGCCGTACTACATGATCATGCGATTGCCTGGAGACGCGCGCGCCGAGTTCGTCCTGATGCTGCCGATGGTCCCGAGCCAGCGCGAGAACATGATCGCCTGGCTGGCGGCGCGGTGCGATCCGCCCGGGTACGGCAAGCTGATCGTGTACACCTTCCCCAAGGACAAGCTGGTCTATGGGCCATTTCAAATCGAGGCCCGCATTCAGCAGAATACCGAAATCTCGCAACAGATCTCGCTGTGGAATCAGATGGGCTCACGCGTCATCCGCGGCCATCTCGTGGTTGTGCCGATCGAGAACTCGATCCTCTACGTCTCTCCGCTTTATCTGCGCGCGGCGTCCGGTCAACTCCCCGAGTTGAAGCGCGTGATCGCCGCGTACGGCGACCGTGTCGTGATGGAGGAAACCCTGAGCGATGCTCTCGGGGCGCTCTTCAAGGAGACGGCTCCGATGGCAGCGCCGGCCCGTGGCGCGACGGATGCGCGCGCCCGCGAAGCCCTTGCCCATTATGACCGCGCGATCGAGCGACTGAAGGCGGGGGACTGGGCCGGCTTCGGCTCGGAACTCGAGGCCCTCCGGCCGTTGCTCGAGAGGCTGGGCGCCGACCATGCCGAGAACCAGAAGTAGGCCAGATGTGAATGAAAGGGCGCCTGTGCGATTCGATGGGTTGGCCGTGCGTTCCTTTTCTTGTATCGCAGCCAGCCAAGACGTTCGGCGTCGATACGGGAACCGCAACGGACTTACGGAATTTCGACCGTAGACTTCGAGCGATGTTATATCGGTGCTGATGCTTCGTGACTTGTATCTTTGGTATCTGTCGAATATTGAATATTCGATTAGCTGTTACCGGCAAAATATGATTCGCACACCAAACGTCAATGGCTCTGAAGGCTGCCCGTTTTTCATGTAGGCATCCGTACTGAATTCACGATACGTCTTGCCGTTCACAGTTACCTCGCGGCGTGTCGAGCGTTCGATCGTTGCCGGTTCGCTTGCATTCCATTGGCGGACAGTTCCGGACGCGGTTACGTGTGAAGATTCCGCAATGCGCTTTGTCGTCATGTCGGCGTCGGGCCAGGGTTTGGCCTGCATATTGGCGGTGCGATGCTGGGCCGATCGCAAGGCATCGGGCGCGCTCCATGAACGGGCTTCGAAGGCTGGCGTGTAATCGAAGTGCTCAGACTGCCACGCGGGTGCGTGACCTTCCTGCGGATCGATGTAGGTGACCTGCGGATCGTCCATCATGACCATCGGAACACATCCCGCATTTTCAGCACGCGGCGGCATAGCGAACGTCTGCGGAATGCTGAGAGCATTGGCAGCACTTTGCTCGACGAGTAAGGCCTGGCTTGATGAGTTGACCTGAGCGAGCGCCTGCCCGCTACAGAATGCCAATATAAGTAATGCGTTCCTCATGATCGCCTCCATACGACTTACTCGGCAAAAAGGGGTGCAGGCCCGGGGGAGCCGGCACCCTTAAAGTAAGGGGAATATGGGAAGTACTATTCCCCTTCGTGCGCACCCGGCTACCCCCTTCCGCTAAATACGCGGAATATGGCTCGGGGCTATTCCACATTTTAGGATGTGGAGCTTGTCGACGCGGTTTTCGGGGATGCGTCAGTGGCTGGTGCGGTGTTTTGTTCCGTTACCGGTTCGTTCACGCTTTCCGGCGCGGGAATGGCGACGGGCGCTGTCTGAGGCTCGGATGACAGCGGCGCCACTTTCGTGTCGCTATCGGCCGCCGTGGCTCCGTTCGACGAAAAGCCGGTTGCGGGGATGGGCTTCGCGACAAGGTCGGGTTTCGATGCATCGGATGCATCGTTTTCCTGGACGGCGGTCGTCACCGGTACGGCGAGCGGGGCAGGGACCGGGGTCTGAGCCGCGGCTGGCTCGACCGACAGCAACGACGGGCTATTCGGCACTGGGGTGCTCATTGCTTGCGGTTTCATGAGATCCCCTGTGTTTGCCGCCGATGTGCTCGAGACGGTCTGTGCCGCAGGCGCGTCTGTTTCGATGGCAGCAGTGTGATGGGGATCCGGCGCTTGCGTCGTCTCGGCTGGGGCGGCGTGCGGATCGACAGGCGCAGTTGCGATCGTCGGCAACGGTGCAGGAAGCACCGCGGGCACGGGTACCATCGCTGGCGCGGCGGAAACGACCGGCGCCGCGGATGGCTCGGGAGCGGGGACTGCCTGCGCGGCTGAACCAACTGGTGCCGCAACGTGCGCAGAGGCACTGGTGGCTTCGCGCGATGTGCTGACGCGCGCGGCCGTACGGACGGGTGTTGCGTTGTTTCCCGCGACATCGAGCGGTGGTAAGCCTAGACGCTGGCGCACCAACGGATCGCGATATTTTTCGTCGTCCGCTACGACGGCTTCGACGTTGGCCGCACTGTTGGAGCGCGCGAGCGGTGCCGTGGTGCCCGGGCAAAGATGACCGGTCGCCTCGACAGCGCGCCGATTGGCATCGCTCTGGCATAGCAGGGCGAGCGCGACATCCGTCAACCCCATGGCCCGAAACTCGCGGGCGTCGAGGCGACGAACGCAAGCCTGATCGACCAGTGTTGTCCCACCTGTTGCGCCGAACCCGGGGAGCGACAATCCGATGCTGAGGGACCCCATGCAGGTGTCCGACAGCGTCGTGGTCAAACCCGGCGCCTGGATGGTTGGGTTCGTCTTGATAGTCTGCGTGCCGGAGTAGTTCACGTTGTCGGTGGTCTGCGTGTTGTACGGGCTCGAGCCTGGGGTTCCCACATCCTGGGCCGCGAGGGTTGCCGCTGGCGATGAACTGGTGCCACTTGACGGCAACGACACATTGACTTGAACATTTGAATTCCCGCTGCCGCGCACCTGCGACGAACTGTTGCTCGTGGCGTCTCCTCCCCGCGCATTCCCGCCGCGCGACGTCGTCGTCGTGTTGATGGTGTTGAGGCTTGAGCCTCCTCCTTGCCCAATCGACACGGAATTGGACGCGGACTGCGCACTCGAATTCGAGTTTGACGTCGTCTGTGCGTGCCCGCTGATCGTGGCCAATGCAAATACTGTCGCGCACGCCACCTTGATCTTTTCGCTGTTCATACGATACTCCGGATTAGGTTAACCTCCCGACCCTAACAACCGAATCACTTCCCGGTTCCTGCTCTACCTACTTTTTTGCTTCCCCGAGCTGTTTCCAGCCGTTGCCCAATTCGCTCCACGAATCGACCCAATAACCTCGATCCTGTTGAGCACCTGCTTCCTCGGCAGGGTTGCTTTTCGATGGCGTCGCCTGTTCCCGCGAGATGGTCGCTTGAGTTTGGTCGTTTGGCGTTTGCAAAGACGATTGCGCATCGCCAACCATATTGCGGTCGACGCAATAAGCCGATGTCGCGGCAAGCGCTAGCGCGACGGCAATCAATGTCTGCTTCATGCCAACTCCTTACGATGACAACAGAACCAATCTAAAGACCAGCGTTCGCGAGAAGCTGGTCCCCAACGGACGCGTCACTTGCTGCTCGAGAAGGCGCTGGCGTCACCTTGGCTTCCGCCAGATGCAGACGGCAAGCCGGCGTAACCCGTGCTGTTGGCGCTGGAGGTATTGATGTGACCTGCGCCGGCGATCGTGGCGGAGCCGTTCTTCCCGGTCAGCGCGATTGCACCCGCATTCGCATTGCCCTTGTCGTTCGCAGTAGTGGTCGTGTATTTCCTCGCGCCCAGAACGATCGTTGCAGTGACGCCGCCGGATAACGCATCGGCGTTTGCATTCGTGTCCTGGGTTGTTCCGCTGGCGCCGGCGACACCGATCCCACCGCCGGCTGCGAACGCGCCTCCGTCTTTTCCAGAACCACTGGCGGTCGAAGTCGAGTTGTGCATCGCGGAAGCCGTTGCGGTCGAGCCTGCAGGCGTGGCCGTGCTGTTTGCCGCCGATCCTGCAACGGACGTCGAGTTACTGGTATAGCTTCCCGAGCCGATGAGTACTGATCCGGACACGCCGCCCGTGACGGATTGCGTTTGGCTCGACGTAGTCGGCCCCGCCGCCGCAGCGGTCGAAAGCACTGCGAGAGCCGCCGCCAAAATGAAATTCGCTTTCATGACGATCCCTTTCTTGAAGGACGATTGGCAAGAAAGGAGACTGAATCCGTCCTCCCTGATGGCTTCGTTAGGATTCAGCCTCCACTTCGCTACCTGATGTCGAGTTCCCGAAACGCGCCTTAGTAGTGGTGGCGCATGCCGAGGGTCGACCATGCCTGCGCGCTTGCATCGGCGCCGCTCATGCCCTGCGCTTGCGCGTTGCCGTCGCCCTTACCGCTTACCGAGGAGGTGTTCGTATGGCCGGCGAAGGAGATCGTGCCGCTGCCGGTCACGTCCTTGCTCGAGCCTGCGATGGCGCCGGCCGCGCCGAGAGCTGCGCCTTTATCGGTCGCGGTGAAGGATCCTTTGCCATACACCGCCGCCGACGTTACGCCACCGCTGGTGGCGTCGCTCGACGAGGACGTGCCGGTACCACTCGCGAATGCCGCACCCGACACCGCGAGTACTGCTGCTGCGATCAGAAGCTTCTTCATGGCATAACTCCTATGGCGTGAACGTGGAGAAAAAGGGAAGGCTGCACGCCATCGGCCTTCCTCATTTAATTAGGATATCTAATATTAAAATTTATGTCGCAAATTCCATGGTGTTGTTTGGTTTATAAATTACCCAATTTAATATGGGGTGGCGAATCGCCTTTAAACATTGGATTTTTTAATGCGCACGATGATGCAAGGCACATATCGCCAGCATGGAGCAATTAGGAGCCGTGCTTTCGAGTATTGGGGGAGAGAGGGGGCCGGGCACGAGGATAGCTTGCTTAGCCGCCACCTCGCTCGTATCGGTCAGTATCTTGCCTAAGATTCCGCTGAGCGGCTGTCCGATCATATACATTTGAGCAAGCTTGTATGGCGGCCGATATCCTCGATCAGGACAAGTACAGTTATGAATAACTGAAAATTCTAGGCGGTTCGATTGGGCAGCGCCGTGAACCATTGCTGATTTCGTCATGAAAAAATCAAATTTGGGGATTTTTTTATATATTGATGCGATGCCAACTGGATGAAAATAGGAAATATTTCCAACGCATTTTATCGCGTTATCCATAACAATCTCCCCAGATTGCTTGTATTAATCGAGTCGTCCATTGTCTCAAGCCGGAATTGCGACTCAGTGGGTGACGAGCAAGGTGCGTGCCAAATATTAAATTCTGAAGAGTTCCAGTGGGATAAGGGCTATGCTGGACAGGGATGGCGCGACTTCCTTGGTGTCCAGTCTCAAAAATGAAACCTGGCGACTAGGCTGAAGTGAGCGAACTACCATCAGTTGATATGGCGACCAACGAACAACGCCAGACATGACGCCGCTTCTTGCGTATCGAGCTTCCTTGTTTGCATGTCGTCTCAATTTTGATACATGAGGCGATCGGGTACATCATAACTTACTAAGGATTGTTGATCTGGTGCGAAATAATCGTCCCTGTCTTAGTGATTTGGAAGTGAAAAATGCGTCTTGTCGAGGAAGGGACATCGCCTCCATAGCATTTTGCGAGATATTCTGGGGTGACGGATTTTGAAACATGCGATCAGTTTATAATTTCATAATTGCTGAGACATGAAGTTCGTCTATGCGTTTTCCTCGGATAAGGGCATCGGATGGAAACGGTCACGAGAAGGCGTGATTTTCGATTGAAACAATCGGCTCGCGAGCCGGTGTTCGAAATTTGAGAGGCAGGGCTGCCGTGCGATGGTGCCTTGCCTGGCATCTTTCTCGCTTCTCGAATCAATTTTGGTTTTGGAACAGCTGCCGGCGCGTCTGCCAGGGACGCACTCGGTCACGTGCTGGTCAGTCCGTTCGTTTTCGCTATCGTCCCGATAGACCGACGATCGCGCAGCCGAGCACTGCTGTAGGCGCAAACCCATGACACATCCGGCGTTCGAGAAGGTCGACGACGTGAGCGACGATTCGGGGTGAGCATGCGCAAGAGAATCGCGGTAGATTCAACGCGCCAAGAGATGTTGGTGCCAGAAATGTGGGCCGCGCGGGCTGGCATTTCGCCGAGCACGCGCTTAATGAGAAGCGTTGCTGGAGGCTGCTTTGATCGCCCGCGTCGGTTTGCATAATTTTGTTCCTGACTACAGGCTGGCCTGACGCCCTGTGCGGATGCCAAGGAACAATCTTTCCGCAAGACGGTTTGCGTGAAATTGTTCTTGCATCGGACGAATGAGGCGAAGCTTTGGATGTTCCGACTGAGGCATGCACCTGCCACACGCCAGTGGATATTCATGTGCCGATTTGCTTGACCGCGTCCCATATCAGCTTGCATTCCCGTAAACACCCACTATCGTTAGTGCTATCTGGGATATAGGGACTCAACTCACCGGGAGTGCGCATGGCAGCAGACGGTGATCGTGACGGCGGACCTGACTATTCGCGACGGATCATTGGTGGGCGAAGTATCGATGTCTCGCAGTGGGCTACACCCGATGAAGGGGCAATGGACAGCGCGCAGCGTGAACTTTACTTCGCTCGCAAGCGGGCCATTTCTCTATATCTGTCTGGCGCTTCCGAAAACACGATCAAACAGGCTACGTCTCTCGGAGCAAAGCAGGCCTATCGCCTGATTCGGGAGCGGTGTCTGGAAACGCATCCGGACGGCCGTCCATATGGTTGGCGAGGAATCGTGCCGTGGCTCAGGCTTAAGCCGTATCGTCGGCGCACCAAAGTTCAAATCGACCGGTTCGGTTCTGGCGGCGCAGGTGCACTGCAGACACTGCTCGATTGCCATCCAGATCTGCAACAGGCCTTCGAATCCCGCATCCGAACCAGCTATGCCAGCAAACGGCTGGTTGAAACCAATCATTCCCACAAGCGACATTGGGACTGGCTGATCAACCAGTTGCGGGACCTTGGCTATGAAGCCAGAGGGGAGTGGCCTTTCAATACGTCGAGCCGGGGCTATTACTCTATCCGACGCCATATCGAGAGAGTACTCGCGGCCGATCCACGCGCGCTGGCCGCCAAGACAGGTGGCCCGGACATGGTAGCAAAACTGAAGACCGGCGATGGTAGCAATCGTCCTGTGCTGAAATTTATGCAGCGGGTCGAAATGGATGCGCACAAACTCGATGGCCGATTCTGCGTTTCGATTCCGCTCGCGGATGGGGATTCCCAGGAAAAAATTGTCCATCGGCTTTGGGTTATCGTCATTCTGGAAGTCGTTTCTCGCGCCGTACTCGGATATTTCTTTAGCATGCGCCGGGAAGTGTCGAGCGATGATGTGATGAGTGCCGTGAAACGGGCATTGTGCCGATGGAGTGTGCGGCCGGTCAGCTTCTGTGATATGCCGTACTTGCCGGAAGCTGGGCTTCTTTCCTCACGAGGCGAACATTTCGTTGGCCTTTGCTGGGACGAAACCAGCGTGGATGGAGCCCTCGCTGAAACGAGTCAGCACATTCGAAACTCACTGCGCGACGCGGTTGGATCGATCCTACTGGAGCCGAGCAATGCGTTCTCCAAGAGGCGTAGCAAGGACGACCGCCCATTCATTGAATCCTTCTTTCGTAACCTTGCCGGTAGAGGCTTTCAGCGCCTCTCCAATACGACCGGAGCCAAACCTCAAGACCGCAAGGGAAAAATGCCTGAGGCGGTGGCGTTGGCCAGCCGTTTCCAGTATGAATATGCGGAAGAACTGCTGGATGTACTAATCGCCAATTACAACGCCTCACCGCATCGTGGAATCGGCAACCGAGCTCCACTTGCCTACGCAGAATTCCTTTACCGCAATTCTCCGTCGCCGTTTCGGCGAGCCGACCCTGCGCTCGTCGAATCGCTGTTCAGCGTGCGGAAACGGTGTGTCGTTCGGGGCGGGGCTGCGGCGGGAAGAGCGCCGTTCGTGGAGTTCTTTTACGCTAGATATACCAATGAGGTGCTGCAAAGTCGGCATGACCTCGTCGGCTCGGAAATCTGGGTGGTCTGCCACAAGGAAAACGACTGTCGGGTTGCCATGGCGTCCACGCTGAACGGGATGTCGCTTGGCATACTGCGCGCTGCTCCGCCATGGAATTTGGCTCCGCACAGCCTCTCAGTGCGCAAGGCAATCAGCCAAGCGTGTTTACACGGACAGTTTTCGATTCCGGCCGGCGCCGATGCGATCGAAACCTTCATGAACTATGTGGAGCGCCATGCGCATCACAAACTGCCCGTACATCCGGCGTACCTCGAAGCAAGACGAATTCTAGCGGAGGCGACTACGCAATCGATCGGTGAACGAATGCTGGATATGGCCATCGCCAGGAGCAAGGTGGATATGACTCGAGCCGTACAATCCCAGATGAAGTCTACGTCAGAACCCGCATCTATCGGACGAGGCATACCACGCAGCGATGCCGGTATCGAACTTCCTCCCCGACGAATGGCTCGGTCAAAGTAGCCTATGACTTTGCTCCTGCCCGAGCATATCGATCCGCGGCACTGCGTTGTCACTCGGCAATACGCGGTCTATACACCGCCGATGCACGAGATGATTACTCAGATCGGTGACTGGATCGATCAGCAACGACCGGGAGGATACATTTACGGGTAAGCACCTCGCGAAGGCCGTTCGCAATGCGAAGCGCACGTGAGGCATGATTGGGTATCGGTCGCTCGGGTTCGC
>NZ_LOWC01000172.1:0-25824 GCF_001522845.1 Burkholderia sp. BDU5
GCGTGGCCCCTTTGTCGTTGACTGTTTCGCTCAACCTTGTGCCGTCGTTTAACGGCGCTTTTACACCGGCGCTAACAGCACTTTTCATCGCGATGCGGATGACATCTGGCACCGCCTGTTCGCGCTCCGGATGTTCAGCGAACCATTCGAAGATCTTGACGATCTCTTCACGTGTCGGCCGCCGGTCGCGGAGCTTCCCCGGCCCGATGAGCTGCAGGTGATCGAGAGTCGGCCGCGCAATGCTTGGAGCGTGCGGCAACCGCAGATCGAGTAGCGACGCCATGTGTTTGTACACCGTCCCGAGCTTGGATATGTCCATGTCGATCGTGTACTGCCCCGCCCCGTCCTTCTTGCGCTCCTGGGCGAACTTGACCAGCCGCTTGGTTGATAGCTTCGCCGCCACCTCATCATCAAAGTGACTTTCCAGCCGCTTGAGCATGTAATCTTCGTTCGACTTCTCCGCGACCGGCCGACCTGAATCATTACGAGCGTTTCGATACAAGCGCACCAACTCGCCGACCGTGATCGTCTGCTCGTCAACGGCGCCTTGCCCCTTGTCGATACCACCCTCGATCTCGCGCGCCTACGCTTCAGCCGCGCCCTTGGTTCGAAACGTCTTTGCTATACTCTGTCCCCGCCGGCGGATTTGAGCACGCCAGCGGTCGCCGATCTTGAGGATCGAAGCCATGAAACACCCCGTTTGTGGACTGTAGCAATGCGTCATCCACATACGCTGCTACAGGGTCGATTTGTAGCAGGCGGGGCGTTAAACTATGCTTCACAACCCATCATTTCGCGTCATGCGCGGAAAGACGAAAATCCCGGAAAGGCACACGGGACAAGGCAAAGAGCCTGATTCACAAGGGTTCAGTCCATCCCGCTCAAACTATCCGCTCCCCGTAGTTCAATGGATAGAACAAGCGCCTCCTAAGCGCTAGATACAGGTTCGATTCCTGTCGGGGGGACCAAGAACACCCCATCAACGCCTTATCCAGCAAGCCTATCCGGAGAATTTGGCGTAAATTTGGCGTAACGCCTCGGAACTCGATTCTTCATGGCACGCGGAGATGGTGCGACCCCAAATAGAAGCAGGGCTTGTTTAGATATCGGAACGCCCATACAATGGGGCTGTAGCGGCGCAGCAGTTTAAATACGCCCGGGTAGCCTGCGACAAATCCGCGTCGGCAATCGTAAGCGTACTTTGAGTACGTCAGGTCCGGGTACTGCAAGATTCTCATAGCCTCCCTTCGGGGAGGCTATTTCATTATGGGCGCAACAATATACCTAGACGAAAGTGGCTGCCTGGGCTGGAAATTCGACCAGCCATACGGGCGCGGGGGCTCGAGCCGATATTTCACGCTCGCAGCCACCGTCATTCCCGATGGACGCGAAGCGTGCCTCGAACGTGTAGTACGCGGGTTCTACAAAAAGCGCGGCCGAGGAACAGACAATGAACTGAAGTCCGTCGCCATGAAGAGTGGCGAGCGAGTTCATTTTTCAAACTCTCTCGCGAACATCAAGACGAAGAATCCCGACATTGTATTCACATCGATCACTGTTCGGAAGGAGCGGGCCAATAAGGCGTTTCGGGACCACCCCAACCGCCTCTACAACTATATGGCGAAGTGCCTGCTCCTCGACCTGATGATCCAATACGACTCGGTTTGCTTTATCCCTGATGCCCGATCGATCAAAGTCGAGTCCAAGTACGCCCTGCACGACTACCTCGCCACCGAGCTCGCGTCGACAAGTGACACGGTACTGCACACGACGCCGTGGGAAAGCAAAGACTCTCTTGCGCTGCAGTTCGTCGACGTGATGGCGGGTATCGTCTGGTCACACTACGAATTCGGCAATAGCGACGCGTATCGAGCCGCGGCCCCTCACATCGGCCAGCGGCAGCTCTTCTTCTACTAGACTGGCACGAGCGCTTAGTGACTGACGCTCTACAATCCCATCGCTTCCAGTTCGCCCGGATGCTTTCGTCGATACTCTCCGTAGTACTTCATGCTCCCGGCCAAACCAAGATGGTGATAGTCGCTATACCGGTATATCGGCAGGCCGTCAAAGTCGAGCCGGCATGATGCGCGGTCACACGGCACGTCGTACGTGTGCATGATTTGAATGTCAGGGAACCGGGCCTGCAACCGCGACTGCATGGCGGCGATCGGTGCGTGCTGTTCGACAGCAATCGAGCGATCGAATCGGCATTCGCGCTTGGGATAGGGAATCAAAAGCCCGTTGTAGAACCCGCAATTGATAAGGCTATTCGGAACCATCGGAACGTCATCGAGTAGCACCACCCGCTTGCCGGCCGCTTCCAGCTTCGCAACCGTAGCTGCAAGCTCGCTCTCTAACTGCATTGGCATGAACCCGTGCAGGTTCGGCTTCACGTCCGCGCCGCGTGCGAGATTCTGATAGTTTTGCCATGCGGCTGACATGAAAACGATCTGGATGTCCGGGCGGGAAACCGCGTAGTTCATCACGTTCCGGTTGTGCTCGGCGCACTGCCGATGCTGCTCATCGAATGCAGGATCGGTTGCACGTTCCGACATCGTTTCGATCGGCGGGCACAGCGTAAATGCGACATCGTGCACGGCAATTCCTCGATCCTTTCCGAGTTCATCGAAGAAGTGGACAAGATGGTATGCATGCGAATCGCCCCACAGGATCGCTCGACGCGACGCGAGGGCATCACCAACCGTGCACGCGCGGGCGCTCGAGATTCCGACTTGCGACCAACACTGTTTTGCGCGCGGCATGTCAAACAGCGCCGTGCCGGACCACTTCACGTTGTCTTGAATCGTCCGCGGATATGCAAACAGGAAACCGTCCGTCAGCTTACCAACACCCGCGACCGTCGCTGCACCGAGTAATGGCAGTAGCGCAAAGCGGCGCAGCGCACTCGCCGTACCCCACCTCCGCCGCTTGACGGCAAGCTCAACGCGATGCGTCGCGCTTGAAATCACAACCAGCAGCACGAGACCTGCGCCATCGGCAATCGGCCCCATGAAATCGAGCCGGCGCATCGCGAACAGAATCGGCCAGTGCCACAAATAAAGGGGATACGAAATGCGGCCCAGATAGCTGCAAAAAGAATTTCCAAGCGTATGGTGTACGAGACATGCCCGCCGGCCGGCGAAAATGATCGCGGCGGCGGCCGCACACGGCAACAGTGCGCCGAACCCGGGAAACTGATCCTCGCGACTTGCACCCATCACCCCAACCACAATCGTAGCGGCACCAGCAACGAACACCGTGTCGAAAATTGCCGACCTCACGGCTACACGCTTCCATTCCGCGACGGCCAGTAATACGCCGCCGATGAATTCGAATGCGCGAAAGTGGGCAAAGTAGTACGCGCCCGGTTGTCCTTTCCAATGGGCCAGAATTGCGAGACTAAAGGATAAGAGCCCACATGCCGCCAGCACGGCGCCTCGGACTACTGCCGCCTTGCCACGCAACATGTAGAGGATCACCGGGAGGACGAGGTAAAACTGCTCCTCAACCGATAAGGACCACGTGTGAAGTAACGGCTGCTCCGCGGCGCCCGGGTCGAAGTAGCCCGTCTGTTTCGACAGGTAGATGTTCGACGTCATTGTCGCGACCGCGAAGATGTTTTTTGCGAGCTTGAAAACATCCTCGGGGAACAGAAACAGGAGACCGAAGGCGAATGTCGAGACGAGGACGATGCAAAGCGCCGGTGCCAGCCGCAACGCGCGTCTGCCATAAAACGCCCTGAGCGAAAATTCGCCTCGTTCCAAATCCCCGAGAATCGAGTTTGTCACCACAAACCCAGAAATCAGGAAGAAAATGTCAACGCCAATGAACCCGCCAGAGAATCGGGTGAAGCCCGCGTGACTTAATACGACGGCCAATACTGCTACCGCCCGAAGCCCGTCAATATCCGGCCTGTATTGCTGGTGGACGTGCGCCAGCCCCCGTGTTCTTGTATCCTGCAGCATCTAAAGTTCGTTAGTTTGGTCTGGACGCAGAGAATACCAGCAATCGAAAGTCGCTCCTTCACAGCGTCATAAGGGCATTGATACTGCTGACCGCCGATGTGGGTGACTGTCAGCAGCGCCGATGTGATTAGAACAGGCCGACAGGTCGCGCCGCGTCATCCCAACTGAAGATGATCAGCTCGGTTCGGTCGACCGCCCTTCCACCTCCGCCGACCGTGTACTGAATAGGCACGGTCTCGACGTGGAACCCGTCGAACACGCGACGAATTTCAGGATGGTCGTTCAGGCTCACGATTGCACGGCCCTTCAGCGACCGGAGCCGCTGAGCCATCTTCTCGTATTCGGCGAACGGAAACGCCACGCCATACCCTTCAGTCTCGTAATACGGTGGGTCGAGATAGAACAGCGTATGCGGTCGATCGTATCGATCGATGCATGCGGCCCAATCCAGACGCTCGACGAACGTGTTCGCAAGCCGCAGATGCGCCGCTGACAGCTCCTCTTCGATGCGCAGCAGGTTCAGGCCCGGCGGCGTTGTCGTCGCCGTCCCGAAGGTCTGCCCCTCGAGCTTTGCCCCAAAGCAGCTTTTCTGCAGATAGTAGAACCGGGCCGCTCGCTGGATATCGGTGAGGGTTTCCGGGATCGTCAGCTTCAACCACTCGAATACCTGCCGGCTCGTCAGCGCCCACTTGAACTGCCGCACGAACTCCTCCAGATGGTGCTGCACGACGCGATACAGATTGACGAGTTCGCCGTTAACGTCGTTGATCACCTCGACCTTTGCCGGCGGACGCATGAAGTACAGCGCCGCCCCGCCCGCGAATACCTCGACGTAACAGTCGTGCCTGGGGAAGCGCGAAATGAGGTGATCTGCAAGGCGGCGCTTGCCGCCGATCCACGGAATAATCGGATTTGCCATTGTGAAAGCCGTTTTTGAACTTGGTGTAAAATCCGGCCCGCCTACGTAGGTAAGCAGGGCCTTGGCCGATTCACTGGCGCGATCAGTGGAAAGGCGACCGGGGACAATGCGCGAACATTCCCCCGGTCGCCCTGTTTCTCTCAATGGCCTGCTATCGGAACCGGGCCATGTCCGTATTCCCTATCAACGCGTCGTAACTGCGCTGGCACTGCTGGCCGGCAATCCCGCGTTCGTCAGCGATCTTCGCCAGCTCTCCCGCCGCTTCGTCAGCCCGGCCGAACAAGTCGGCAAGCAGATCGAGGGCGTCGCCGGTTGCCGGGATTCCGGCCGAAGCGCTGGCACTCCGGTAGTCCGCGACAAGCGCGGCGATTTGCTTGCGCAGCCCGTCAGCAGCGCCATCGGCAGCAGCAGCATCGCGGCGTGCCTGATCACGTTCTTTCGCAGCATCGGTTGCAATCTCCTGTTGAGCCGCCAGCCGGCGGCGAAACTCGTTACGTTCGTTCGTCAGGTCGTCGATCTGCTGCACCTGATCCGCGATCTTCGCGGTCTGGTCGGCATCACGATATCCTTTGAAGTATCCGCACGCCGCACCGGCGACGACGCTGGCAACGAGGAGCAGCCAGATGCGCGGATCGATCCACGTCATAGCCCCTCCGAATAGCTCGTGCGCGCCAGTCCAAATGACGCGGTCAGCACCTGGCGTCGCGGTTTCGCACCGGCGGGCGCGAGCCCGATGTGCACCCACGTCCCCTCCTGAATCAGCTGATCGAACTCGATCACGGACGCACTGATCGCTCTGCAAATGTCGAGCGGCGATCCGAATTTCGGACAAGTGAAATCCGCAGCCAAGCCCGTCAAATGCGCGCTGTTCGGAACACCACCGACCGCGCGATTGAGTGCCGCCGCGCGATATCCGGACGTGACGTTCACAGGTCGCCCGCCGAGCAAATCGCGCACGCGCTCGAGCGTTTCCGCTGTCCTGCGCAAGTTCGCCGCGACTGTAGCCGACGGCGTGTTATCGATGCCGCGCCGGCGTGCCGTGTCGCTCGCGATCATTTCCTCGAGCGTGAAATGCATTGTGAGATTTCCCATTTCACTTTTCCCCAAAGACACGTTTCGCGTTCCGGCGCAGCAGCACCTCCAGGTACTGCGACCCGACGATGCCGAGCGCACTGCCCAGACCGAGCAGCGCAATCGGCGGCAGATCCGGGATCTGCAACAGCGCCAAACCGGCGACCATCGAAGTCGCCGAGCCCAATACCGCTCTGCCGGCGACCAGCCGGAACGTCAGCTGTTCGCTGCCGACCAGCACCTTCGCGATACCAATTAGTCCACCCATGATGATCAGCTCCAGAATCGTCTTTTCGTGGTCTTGCATCGAATCCCCATAAACAAAAAAGCTGCCCGAAGGCAGCATCCAGATTCTTATGATCGTCGACGACTATGCGGTCGAATCGTCGATCGGCTCGGCGGGCCATTGCACGTCGCTTGGCCAACCCGGCTGCTCCGGCAGGTCGCGTAATACCTGTCGGTACGCGGCCCAGCGTTCCCGAATGTCCGCGGGCAGATCGAGCGCCTGCGTCCAGTCCGTCGACATCAGCAGCGCATTACGACGCTGACGCGCCTGCCGTTCGTCATACACCGGACGCAGTTCTTCAGCGCGCTTGAGCAATTCGGCGACGTCGGGCGGCTCACCGTCTTTCCATTGCGCAATAAACGCATCACCGCACTGCTCGCCCGTGTCCACGTCGAGCGGATGCCCGACCCAGAAGTCACGCCCATGCATGAGCGCCGGAAAACGCTCGCCGATCGCCATAATCAGAAGTTCGTGTTGCACCATGTCATTGATTCCGCAGTCGACAGCAGCGAATAAAAAGCCGGCCCATCGCGTCGCCCGATGGGCCAACCCAACCGTCACACCGGACGCCCTTCATCATCCACGTGTCCGGTGCATCGATGGCGTGCGCCCCACTCGCCGTAATCGGTCCGAACTCCGCAAATTCAATAGGTTGGCATGTAGCACCGCCCCATGCCGGATTGGTGACGCCGTTTACGTTGCCGGCAGAGTTCGCATACCCGGCAGAATTTGCGTAACTGACATTGAAGTTCGCGGGGTTGTACACGTACATGTTGCCCGGCTCATTACCGCCCCAAAGCCAATTCGGCTGTCCACCCTGGCCAGACCAATTGAATGTGGTATCCGTGCCGCCCACGAGCAGCTTCGCGGACGAAGCGGCGCGAGCTCCCGCATCGAGCTTAGTCGCTGGATTAAAGTTCGCCGTGTCCCACGGCGTCTGCCCCCCCCACGTCGGCCGCTTCTCCAACGTCACGATCCCGTCTTTGTCGATCGACAGCGTGTTCGCAACCCATTTGCCAGCGGCATCGTGACGTGCGACGGCGTAATACGCCGGCGTTGCGTGCGCCCAGAAAGCGGTCGTTCGGTCGTAGCGCAGATACGAAACCCCTATCGCGCTGCCCGCGGCATTGATCCTGAATCCCAGACCACCAGACATCTCGTCACCGGTCCTCGCGACATACGTCTCTAGACCGACCGCCTTTGCCAGTGCGCGGATCGCCGCCACCAGCTGGTCGTGTTTCGTTTCGTCCGGCTCGATATTCGCCGCCTTCAGCGCGTTGACCACCTCGTCGGTGACCGCATTGCCCCACGCTGCCGGAATTAGCGAGCCGGGCCGCCCCGCATTCGGATCTTCATCGGCGAACTTGCCGTCGACGAGACCGACACCCGGCACGCTCTTCGGATAATCCATCGCTCAAACCTCGTAATCAAAAAGCACCAGCGTTTGTGCCGGCGCGTGTTTCCTGATCAGACATTCAATCCCCTCGGCCGGATTTCGGCCGAAGCGTTCCCCCCAAACCGTCACACCCCAGCGCCGACCCGCCGCCAGTCGACGACCGAGATGCACCGTCCAGATGTACTGTTGCTGCCACGTGCCAAACCGCGAGACACCGAAGCGCGCTCGCCCAAACCGCGGCGCGCGATGTTCCTCGATCCACACGTCGGGATAGCCGTTCTCGCGCGCAAGGTCCTCAAAGTACGCAACACGCTGACCGCCGACACCAAGCAAGCGCTTGCGCACTTCCCGTTGCCGCTCTTCAAACGACTGCGCCGGCCCCAGACACTCGTCCGGTAACGCACACACCCGCTCCCAATCCGGAACGAGCTCGCGCACCGTCGCGGCATCCATCTCGTCGAGCAAATCCCGCGCGCGCGCATCGATGCGCGAAAACTCCGGCGCCAGCGCGGCGAGTACACGATGTACCTGCGGCGCTTGCTCGCGGCTCCATGCAGGGCCCGGCGGAAGCAGCGCGCGCAGCATTTCAACGTAGTCGGACTCGCTCCTCACCGCCATGTCACTGCCCCCATCACCGGAATCTCATTGGGCTGCAGAACAACGTCATCAACCGGCCGCAATAGCTTGTGATCACGCTCGCCGGGAGCCCCGCTGATCGCATATCTGAGATGCGATTCGAAAACCGTGACGCCCAATGCCCCTTCACGCTCCAACAGATCAGACAGACTTTCCGCGACGGCGACTCGCGTCGCGTCGTCATCCGGCGTGAGCCGAATATCGAAATCGATCGCTCGTGGCTTCGGCGCGAGCACATACAGCTCCGCCGTCACCGGTCGCTGTTTTTCGATATACGCCTTCACCGCAGCACACGCCGGCTCGTCCGGAACAGGGTTTAGATCGTCGTCACGCATGAAAAACACCGCGACAGTGCCAAGCCCCATATAGTGCGGCCGACACCAAGCCCGCGTGACGCCGGGCACCTCGATCGCCCACGTCTCGTAATCGTCCGTGTTTCCACCATCCGGCACGAGGCGATAGGATCGAATGACCCGTTGGCGCAATCGCTCCACCGACTCCTGATCCGTACCGCCGGAAATCCCAGGATCCAGCACCACGACCGTGTCCGATACGCCAACGACTGGCGAAATAAATCGCAACCGCACGCCGGCGCCAATGTTGCCCGCAATCCCCGCATCGACGGCTCGCACCTGAACCTTCGCGACTCCGGCTCGAATCGTCGCGGTCTCGACAACCACGTAGCGTCGCTGGTCGTCAGCCTGCAGCAGGGCGCCCGCGTCGATGGTTTTCGCCTCGGCCCCGCTGGCGGATACGAAGCCGGACGCGGCCGCGGCTTCTTTGCGCGGCACCGCGAGCCGCAGCCGCGCGTGGCGCAACAGCATTTCCTCGTCGCAGTCGTCCGGCAGAATCTGCCGTGCCGTCCATCCGAGAAACCCGTGCATTTCGTGGCTGGCGCCCGAATGGACCCGCACGAGAGCGCGCTGATCCGAACGCCGCAGTGCTCCGTCCGCGGCGGATGTTAGATCGCCGCCTACCCGCTCAATCAGCTCAGGCAGCGTCGGCAACGGAAAAGTCATCGAAAATTCTCCACATGTCGTCGTAGTTGATGGTGAGCGGCCCGTCGCGGTCGTCGGACAGGACAATTTCCCCGATAGCGCGCTCTGTTGCAGCACGCCCCACACCAACCGCTCGTTTCACACTGACGCTGATTGCTGTCACGATTTCGTCGTCGACCATCCATTGCAGCGCTTCGCGGCAGTATTCCTCGGCACGGCGCAGCACTTCCGGCGTCAACACCTGTCGGCGCAACAGCCATAAGCGCGAGCCAATTCGGTCGCCGGCAATATCCGGGAAGCTATCGCCCCACCATCCCATTCGCTCGTCGTCGTCGAGCGGATCGCCGGGCTCCGCACGTCGCCACGTAAACAGGCTGATCTCGACCGCGCGCCGCAACATCGCTTCTCGTGCGTCGCTCATTGCATTTCTTCCGTAATGCCACCGGTCTCCGCGTGACGGTGCCGCGCCGTGCTCTTGCCGTCGACGATGACATCCGGCGTGCGAATGGGCGCATCGAACGTCGCCGCCTCGCCACCGCCCTCGCCCGCGCGCACGGCCATGCCAGATTGCGCGGTCAGACGTCCCTTTGCGACAACCTGTTTTGACGCCTCCACGATCGGCGAATTGAATTCGATTTTTTCGGAGGCATTGACCCGGAACGTGCCCGTTGTCAGTTCGGCGATGCGGCCGTTACGCAGAATCAGGCTGTCACCTTCGCTCGTGAAAATCGCGACCTCCCCAGGCTTCAGGTTCAGCGGACGAAATCGGCGATCGGCCACGACCAATGCAACGCCGTGCGACGAGTCACCGCCGAGAAAACCAACAATCGCCTCGGCGCCGTCCATCGGATGCGATGTGAACCCGTACGGCTCGAAATGCTCGACCCCATCCTTGACCCCGCCCGCCATCAATCGCGTCTGCAACGTCTGCATCTTCGAGGCCGAATTCACGAGCGACACGACCCCGCGAACTAGCCACGTACCCAGTTTGTTCATTGCTTCTCCCAATCGGCCGGCAACAGAAATTCAAAGTTGTCCTTGCCTTTCTTCTTGCCCTTGACCTTCTTTCTCTTCGTCAACGGTTCGGCCGCAAAGCCGTCCGGCGGAGCGACCGTCAGCTTCGTGAGCATCCCTTCAGCATTGCTTTGCGAATATTCAATTTCCACGATCAACATGTCGCGATCAAACCCGACGATCGAGTCAACGACACGGACGATCTGGTTGTGCCGCCAAATTTGGCCGTTCGACTGCCGCCAACCCTGCACCCTGTAAGTCGTCGTCAGCGCCTTGCTGATCCGGTTCTCGCTCTCCCACTCGACGCGTTGCCGCGCGAGATCGGCCGTCATCTGCCCTGCCTCACGCATCACCATCGTCCGATGCCGCGCTATACGGGGGTCCGCCACACGCGCCTCGATCTCGCTGACCGCGACGCCGAACGCCTCATCGGTCCCGCTGCGCTGCCCCTTGCACACGTACTCGGAGAACACCTGCGAAAAATCGAGCGGCGCATCACCGCCCTTGATGTTGATGCCGAGCTCGAGCTTGTCGGATGTTTTGCCAGCGCTCCCCGGCTCGGCAATGACCAGGCGCCCGTGCTCGTCGTCGGTCGACAGCAACCGCGACAACCGCAACAGCCGGTCGATCGAATCGAAGACAGTTTCGCCGGGCTCGATCGTGTGATCGGTCAGCGTCCCTGCGTCCCCTGATTCGTCGACGACCTTCACACCGTACGGCGCCGCCAGTGCCTCGACGATCCGGCCAACGCGCTGACCGCGCCACTGCGACGGCTTGTTGTCCGCACCGCAGTCGACCAGATCAGCCGTGAGCGACCGCCCCGCGATGCCGCACGTGAGCGATGCGGCGTCATACCGGATCGGCGTAGAGAACACGTATCCGGTCAGCACCAGATCGGACCCGATCCGCACCTCGCATCGGTCGCCCTGCTTGACCTGCCGCGGTACATCCCCGCTGCCAGGCCACTTCCATGTGATCGCGAGCTCGAAATCACGCGCTTGCCGTTCGATGCCCGCCGAGATCCGCACGTCGGTCCATCCGGCGAAATCAAGACCGTTGACGGTCAACGTGACGGTATTGGAGTTGTCAGCCATCTATCGAGAAAGAATCTTCAGCGGCACGGTCGGCAGGAAGCCGGGGTGCGCAACCCGGTTGCGCATCACAATCTCGTCGCCGCGCGCAGCGTCGCCATATCTGCGATACGCGAGCACGAGCGCCGGCACCGCCTCCGGTGGCGTTAGCGTCACCAGACCGACGCCTTCGCGTGCAACCTTCGTCAAATGCTGCGCGACCTTCACGCGACTGGTTGTTAGCGCCTGGAAATGTTCGCGGGGGGCGGCCATTCCCTGCTGCCACATGGATTCGGAAACAACCTCGGCAAGGTCGCGCAGATCATCCGCGACGGGCACATCGACAGCCGGCGCTGGATTTGCAATCTGCACATCCAACGCCGACGCGCCGGTCGGCAACGTGGCCGGCGAGTATGTCGGTAATGCGCCGGCGTCGCGCACGACGTCAACCAGCAACACGTCCTGCACGAGGTCGACCGTTGCAGCGAACAACTTGCTCGCCTCGCGGCCTCGCGGCGGTGCAATCTCGTCGAGCGTCGAGATCGCCCCGACCTTCCCGAGCGCGCCTGAAATCGCATCCGCATAGCCCGCAGGGGCCACGCGGGCGACAAATGCCTGATCCGATGCGGAACGGAATCGATCCGCGATCGAGCCCGGCATCTCGACGAGCGTTTCGACGAAACTCCGCACGCTGCCGAACAACACCGTGAACGGCGACGCATATCGATAGAGCACATCGAAAATCGATCCGCCCTGCTGCATCAGACTATCGACAGTCACCTGCGCCAGATCGACCAACGCAACTGCATCGCGATAGCGGCTCAGTGCGGTATCGAGCAGCCCGTCCGCGCTGTCGAGCGCCTGCTTACCGGTATTCGCCGATCCGCTCGGATACTTCAGCTCCGGCGCGTCGTGAAACACTAGCGTGAAGCGGACCATTCCGCCGTCTGCCTTCACGTGCGTCATGTCGCATTCGCCGGGCTGCACGCGCAGCGTACCGAGCCACGGATGAACCAACTCGCCCGGCCCCTCTTGCTCGATCGCATCGAGCAACTTGTCGCGCTGATCGAGGCAATCGGAACCGATGACGAAGACCGTCATCGTGTATTCCCGGGTTTTCTTGCCGTTGTCCTCCGGATAACTGCTGCCCCGCCGCGGATATTCGTGCACAACGACGCGGCGCCCGACAGGCGTCTTGTCGTCGAAAACCTTGAACGGCACGCCACGGAACGACGCCGGCCGCAACTTTTCTCGCCAACTCATGATGACCTCATTGCGGCACGCCGGAGAGCGACCGATAGCCAACGCTCGGCGTCACGGACAGGCCTGGTTGATTCGTCTGGGCCTGCTCGACGCGCATCCCCGGAGGCGCGCCATCGAACCGGATTTTCAGGTCGCCCTGAAGCCGCGCATTCGCCGCACCCTGCTGCGCCAGCACACCGCTCGCTAGACGCGCAGTGCCCGTCGACACTCCGGTTTGTTGCGCCAACGTCCAGTTTCGCAAGCTCGCCGCGCCGGAGCGCAACACGTCGCCCGTTGAAGCACTGCCGCCGTCGAGACCAAGCTTTCCGCCGAGCCACTTCGCGCCGCTCATCAGCGGCTCGATATAGGGCTTCACCCGGTCCCACAGCTGCGAAAACCACGTGACGATCGGCTCCCAGTTTTTGATGACGATGCCAAGCGGGGTGAAGTTGAAGAACATCGCCTTGATGCCCTCCCACGCGGCCTCGATCACGATTTTCGTTGCGCCCCATAGCGCCGACATGAACTCGGTAATCGGCCCCCAGTTCTGCGCGATAACCTGCACGAGCGGGAAACTGAAAAACACATCCTTGATTCCCGCCCAAACCTTTTCGAAGAACGGTTTGACCTTCGACCAATTCGCGATCAGGAACCCGGCCGCCAACGCAAGCACACGCACCGCCAGCCCGAGCGGCGTGAGGCTCGACACTGTCGTAAAAATCTTCATTGCCACCGTAGCGACCGCGGCCGCACCGCGCAGCGCAATCAGGCCGGCGGCAGCTCCAAGCAGCCCCTTCACGAGTTCCGGATTGGCCGTTGCGAATGCGGCGACACCGTCGGCGATGGGACCGATGAAAGCGAGGAAGTCGTTCAACGGCGGCAGTACCACGTTGCCGACCGCGATGCCGATCGCCGTGAATCGGTTCGACATCAGCTGCAGGTTGTTCGCCGTCGTCGCCGCCCGTGCGTCGTATTCCTGCTGCATCGAGCCGGCGTAGAGCGCCGAATCGCCGACTTTCTTGAAATTGCCTTTCAGCAAATCGAGGTTCGTCAACATCGGCGCAATCGCCTTGATCGACTCGCGACCGAACAACCCCTCGAGCACTGCGGTTTGCTTGACCTTGTCGACCTTGCTCACCGCAGACAGAACGCGCACGATCGTTCCCTGAGCATCCTTCTGCATGCCAGCCGCGACCGCCTTGGCGTCCATCCGCAACGCCTTGAAAATGCCCTGCTGCTTCTTCGATGCGCTCGCGCCGGCCGTCAGCGCGAGCATGAAGTTCTGCATGCCCGTTGCCGCGACCTCTTCCTGCACACCCACGCCGGCGAGCGTCGCACCCATCGCTGCGATCTGACCGCTTGTCATGCCGGCTACGGCGCCGAGCGGCCCGATTCGCGTAACGATCTCGGAAATCTGGCGGGCGTTGGCCGGCCCCGTATTACCGAGATAGTTGATCTTGTCCGCAAGCGACACGACCTCGCCCTGACCCATCTTGAACGCCGTGCGCCACTTCGCCATCATGTCGCCGGCCTGCTCGGCCGTCTGGTCGAAGGCGACGCCCATCTTCACCGCGTCCTCGGCAAATTGCCCGAGCTCGCTCTTGTCGATGCCTGCTTGGCCGCCGGCCGCGGTGATCTTCGCGATGTCGCGTGCCGCCATCGGCAGCCGCTTCGAGAGCCCGAGCACGTCGTCGGTCATCTTCTTGAACTGCTCCGGTGTGTCGAAGTTGACGACCTTCTTCACGTCCGCCATCGCCGACTCGAAGTCGATCGCCGCCTTCGTCGCCGCGATGATGGGCGCGGCAACCGCGAGGCCCGCCACCACGTCACGAAAACCGATCTCGCCCAAGCCGTCCGCCTTCAGCCCCTTACGAAAGCCCGCGATATTCTTCCGAATACCCTGGAGCGCTGGTGAGAGCTTGTCGACGCCCGTAATCAGCGCTTTGAGTTGAAATTGATCGGCCACGCTTACGTCTCCGGAACCGCACGACTAATGCGGTTCGCCTGTTCGAAATGCTCGAGAATGATCGAGATCGGGCGCGTCATTTCCAGCTCCGGATCGACGCGCCAGAAATGGGCAAGCTCGTAGACGCTGCCGATCAGGTCGTCGGCGTCTGAGACGCCCGAGTCAAGAAAAAACCCGCGACCGTCCAGCAGATCGAGTTGAAATCGACCAGGTCGATCTGGTCGACCGACGACGGCGGAATACTCGCGAGGCGCGCGATGTACTGCGCGACAATGTCCGGGCGCACGTGCACGTTTTCCTCGCGATCGAGCGCATACGGCAGCGCCTTGATCGCCCGCACATCGGCCGGCGTCGGTTCGCGCAGATCGAGTTCAGTCAACGACTCGTCGTGCGCGTCGATCGGCTTGCTGAGTCGAATTTTCATTGCCACCGTCCCTTCACACCGTTGAATTCCAGCGATGCCTTCCCGTCATCGCCCGTCGCCGCGGGTTCGCCCACGACATACGCGCCACTTAGCACGTACACGCGACCGTTCTTGAATTCCACGGTCACGACCATGTCGTCCGCGGATTGGATCTTCGCGATCGGAAAGCTCTTTTCGAACACCGCGTCGACCTTCACGTACGGCACGCGATCCTCTTCTTTATAGAGGCCCGGCAAAATGCTCTCGCGCTTGACGTCCGACAGGGGGCACTCGACACCGCCCGTTACCGAAAACTGCTCGCCATCCGCCTTCACGTAGGCGGTCCCGGCGACCTTCTGACCCATATCGGTCTCCTGAAATGACAGCGGCCCGCACGATGGCGGGCCGCTCGGTTTGCACTATCGTCGACGCCGTCAGGCCGCCGCCGCTTCCGGGTACTGCAACCGGAACTGATTCAACAGCCCGAAGATGCGCAGCTGGTTGATGTAGTCCGGCGGGAACAGCACATCGACCCGATTCGGGTTCGTCTTGTTGATCTCGACGATCAGGTATTGCGCGAACAGGTCGGCGTTTTCAACGATGCCGGCCAGCTCCAGTTCGTCGTATGCGGCGATCAGCTCCGCGCGGATGATCTTCGGCGTCACGATCGCGGCGCCCGGCCCGAATTTGGTCCCGTCGACGGCCAGCTTGTGCCGACCGTACTTGCTCGTAATCCGCTGGCGCAGGAACCGCATCACATACCCCGTCGTGTGCAGCGTCTCCGAGTCGAGATAGCTGTTGTCAGACTGCCCGTACGCGTTGCGCTGGTACGTCGTCACAGCACGCTCGATTCGCACCGATCCGTCAGCGGAGTTCGTTGTCGCGATACCGCTCGTCAGCAACGACTGGCGCTCGTTCAGGATGAACCGCTTCCCCGGGCGAGCCGCGCTGATCCCGACAAGCAGCCCGGTTTGCGTCGGCCGCGCCGGATCCGCCGAAATGAAGACAGCTTGCCGCGCACCGAACGCCGCGGCCTGCTCCCACGACGGGCGCGGCGAATCGGGTTCGAAACCATTGATCGTCATGTGCTGATCGTTGCGCACGCGGCCCGCAGCGACCAGCTGGCCCGGCGTGCCGCGGCGCGCCGAGTAGACATGCCCGTACAACATCGACGACCACGCCCAGCGCCCCGATACGTCGTTCATCCATTCGGCGAATGTATCCAGCGACGTCGGATCCGTCCAAGGCTGGCAGACGAATTCGAATTCCTCGTCGCCCACGGCCGCCAAGACGTCAGCCAGTTCGGGCGAACCCGCACCGCCGGTCATCGGCGTCACCGTCGCAGTCAGCCCCGCCGGCAAACGCTCGTTAGCAGCAAGGCCGCCGCGATTGAACTCGACCGCGATGTCGTTGCCCGTGTCGCCCTTCCACTTGCACGTCAGTTCCAGTTTGACGCCCGCAATGGCTGCGTGCACCGGCATGTTGGCGGTCCCGTTCACGGCAGCGACGAGCTGCAGCAGGACATCAGCCGCAACCGCCCCGCTCACGACGGTCACACGCACGCGTCGACCCGCGACGTAAAGCGACAGCAGCCCCGTCTCGGTCGCCTTACCGACCAGCTCGATCGTGCTTTTTGCCGCCACACCTTCCGCGACCTTGACCGCGATCCCCCACACTTCGCCGACCGGGTCGCCGCGGCGCCACATGTCGCTCATCGCAGCGAGCATCGAGCCTTCGCCGGCCAGTGCGATCGCATCGCTCGTGCGCGACAGCAACGTGAGTGTCGGCGCATCGACAACGGCATCATCGTTCGCCTGCCCGATGATCAGCCGTCGCAGCGTATTGCCGCCCGTGGCCGCCGCCGAGTTGTCGATTTCGGCATAGAACAGCGGAACCGCGAGATCCGCGGGAATGTTGTTGAAACTGATCATCCCTTACTCCCCTTGGTTGCCTTGCCTTGAGCGGTACCGGCCAGCTCTACCTCCGCAACTTCGGCGGCGGCCGGCTCCGGCTTCGCAGCCACATCGCCCGACTCCGCGATTTCAACCACATCGCCCGACTGCACGCAGCGGCGCCAGTACACATTTCGAGGCACATCGCGGCCATCGGCCGGCAGATCGTCACCGCGCAACGGGTCGCGAACGATTCGCCCGTCCGCGGGCTTCACGCGCATCGTTTTTGTCATCGTTCATCCTTCAGCTCAACACGGAGCTCCATTTCGATCCGGCCGTCCGGGCCGGGCTTTTTCAGATTCGGGTCTGCCATGGGGTCGATGGCGTCGACGTGAATGTCGATGCCGTGCAAAGCAGGCAATTTATCCAGCATGTCCTCGTGCCAGGTCTCGGGATCGTCGTCACTACCGAGCGTCCACATCGCCGAAAAACCGAACCGATAGAGAACGCGAAAACGGTCGGTCGATACGAGATCACATCCCGTGTATTCGATTGGTTCATATCGCTTGTCGGGCGTCCAGCCAACAAGCGCGCGCAGTAGCGCAGCGCGTACGTCATGCAGCTCGTCGGCCGCCGCCTGCCCGCGCTCGTTCCCCTGCTTCAGCGCGACGATGACGTCGAACTCGTCGGCAATATCCTGCCTCGTCCCGTTTTGCAACTGGTTGGGTTCCGGGTCGTCGCCGGTCATCACGACGAACGCAGCGGGCATTTCCAGCTTTGCGCTGTCCTCCAATGCCCCCCAATCGATGCCGCCGGATACGCGGCGCTCGAACAACGGACAGAAATCGCGCACATGGGCGATCGTCGGCGATAGCTTCATGGCAACCTCAACGGATCGTAAGAGCGCGGCGGTACACGTCGACGAGCAGCGCACGAACCTCGCGCACGCTGTCGTCCTTCGCATCGACCATGTAATTGCCGCGCGGCTCGATACGCCAATTCGACGTGCCGCGCGATCCGCGCTCGCGGCGCACACCGCGCTTACGTCGCGCGCCGTAATACAGGAATACCGGATAGAAATCGCGCATGCCCGCGATCTTCTGCGGCATGACCTTGACCATGAACCCGGAGCGCGAGACCTTCGTCTTGATCGATCGCTGAAGCCGACCGGTTTGCCGAGCCGGATACCGCCCCGGTGCCGACCGCCCGCCGAGAGCGACAAGCGCTTTTGCGCGACGCTCGACGATGCGGCCGGCCTTGCGCATTCCTTTCCGAACTTCGCGCTTGTCAAAATCGATCGACCGATCGAAGCCTTCGAACCCTTCGATATGCAGCGCAATATCAGCGTTACCCGCCATGTCGGAGTTCCTCCACTTCGAGAACCGTAAAGCGCCGCACTCCGTTCAGATCGCCGACACGTTTCACACGAAATACCTGCTCGCGATACACGACCTCGTAGTCCGTCGTGATTCCATCGAGGTATCGCAGGTAGATTCGGTGTGTGACTTTTTCGTCGATTTGCACGCTGCCGCTATACACGGCCGCACCCACCGGTTCGATCTTCGCCCAGCGCGGTTTTTGCTCCGGAAACTCGGACTCAAGCTCGGCATCGCGATACGGATAATCCCGGCGCTCACGCAGTTGCACCCGCCTGTTCAACTCGCCAATCGTCGGGATCCGCATCACAACCTCGGCACCAGGTACGGGTCGAGCAACCCGTCGACATAATCCCGGGGAGGCTCGACGCTCTGCCCGGACATCAATGCGTCGCGATGCTCGATCAGGTAACCGAGGCGTTGCCAGATCCACATCTTGATCGACGCGGGCACTGCCTTGGCATCCGGATAGCCGCACTCGATGCGAAGGTCCACGTCGGCTGCAGCCGTCAGAGTCGCCGGCAAGCCGTCGTCCCACGGAACGTCGACACCATCGGCGGTTTTCACCGAAATGACCGGCATCAGGCCGTGCAGGGAGACCGTTTCGCCTGCGCGAACGCGGATACCCCACACCTGCCTGACGAAACGACGGCCCGTGGCGTGCTCGGCCTTTTCGCGGCCGGCCTGAATCGCCACGTCGATGATCACGTCATCGATGTCGTCGTCGATCTTCGCCCACACCCGGGATTCTTCGCGGCCGACCGGCTCCTCCTTCGGAGGCTCGATCAGGCGCGCGATCACGACGGGTCACCGCCCTTGGTCGACGAATCGTCGTCCGACGCATCGTCGCCATTCGATCCGGCACCGCCACCACCCGCAATCGGCTGGTCGCCGGCATTCGCCGCATCGTTGCCCGAGCGTGCGCCCCGCGTCGCCGCACGACGCGGGGCACGGAACTCTTCCGCGGCGCCCGCCTCGATCAGCCGGTCGGCATCACGATCGGGAAACCCCGCAATTTCCCCTGCTTGGTACGGCGGAACACGCCGCAGAAACTTGATCGATTTCATTGAATTGACACTCCTGTGTGCGAAATTTGATGGGCGCTTCGCGCCCATCACCTACCGACGCGCCGCGTTACGGCGCCCACTTCACCGCAGTCAGTACCGCCACGGACGGATCGTGCCGCAGGCCGAAGTCGTGCTCCGTGATCGCGCGCACGAGCGTCTGGTCGCGGCTGAAGGCCGACACCAGCTTGTCGCCCTCGACGTACGACGCTTCGCCCGAAATGTCGATGATCAGGCCCGTCGCTTCGCCGATGATGGCGTCGTTGAAGTCGGTCAAATAGATTTCCGACTCGTCGCCGTCCGCGCCGAGGTTGTCCGGCACGCTCGTCGTCACCTTGAACGGCTTGCCGCGCCACTGGCCCGCGGCAATCTCCGGGAAAACGTGATTGCCGTTGCCGTCGACGAGGTTTTGCAGGAACACCAGCGTGCGCGGCGAGAAGATCCAGCCCGGCTTGAGCATCTTCACGTTCTTGCCGAGCAGCGCGAGCTCGAGGCGGCCCGCGTCGTTCTTCACGTTCTGCACGCTGATCGTCGGATTCGCCGGAATCACGTTCGACGCGATCGCGAGATAGCGCAGCCCCTTCGGCGTGTTGTCCGAGCCGTTGTCGCGCAGGAACGCGCGATCCTCACGCGTGCCGATGCCCTGGATAATGTCGTCGCGCACGATCTCGTTCGCCGACGGCGAACTGAAACGAATGAGATCGTTCGAGATCGGCACCATCGCGACGAGCTTCTTCTTCGACAGATTCAGGTCGCCAAACGTCGGCTCGCTCGTCGGGATATCCGTCCCCTCGCTCACGTACGAAGCCGTCGAACCGGACGCCAGCTTCGGAATCGTCAGCGTGCCGGCCGGCATCGGCATGGTGCGCGCGCCGAGCGCACGCACGACACTGGCCGGACGCAGCAGCTCGATCAGCTCCGGTACGTAGCCCGGCGGCACGATAAAGCCGCCGGCCGATTGCGTGCCCGTGTTGAGCGCCGCTGCAATATCCGGCGCATGGCACTGCGTTTCCGCGTAGTTCGCCGCGGCGCGCAGATCGCCGCGGCTCGAAACCAGCGAGCGGACGATGATGCCGAGCGACTCGCCGCGCTGACGCTCGTTCGCACCGCGCGGTTGCGCATGAAGCGCGCCGGTAACGGGCGTCGCGACCGCAGCGGACATGCGATTCGACGCCTCGATACGGTTGATTTTTTCCGTCAGCACATTGAATTCCGCCTCGAGCGCCGAAAATTCGGCTACCTGCTCGTCGGTGAGCGCCGTACCCGCGGCTTCGATTGCCGCGAGCTCTGCCACCCTCGCCTGCACCCCCGCGCGGCGCTGCAACAGACTCGTGAGATCCACCATGTGATACTCCCTGATTGCCACTGAAAATAAAAAAGGGCCACCGACTGGTGACCCTCCATACCCCTCGCGGGGATTCGTTACATCGCCCGCATTCGCATCGCACTGGCCGCCCGCTGCAGCCGGCCCGATCTGATCGACGTCGACGCCTGATGCCGCTCGACGATGGCCCGCATCGCGTCGCGTGGTGCCTGTACACGATCAGCGAGACGACGGTCGATAGCGGCCGGGCCGCGGTACACGCCGGCTTCCGTGCCGCGCACCGCGTCCACGCTCAGCCCGCGGTTTCGGGCAACCGTTTCCACGAACAGACCGTAAATCCGATCGACTTCCGCCTTCAGCACGGCGTGCGCTTCGTCACTGAGCGGCGCATTCGGATTGCCGTCGATCTTCCGCGCACCGGCATATACGTAATTGACCTTGATCCCCTGCCGCTCGTTTGCCTCGCTACGGTCGAGGTGCGCTGCGACCACGCCGATGCTCCCGACACCGCCGGTTCGCGGAACGATGATCTCGTCGGCAGCGCTCGCGATCGCGTACGCTGCCGAATAGGCGGATTCGTCGACGATTGCCGTGATCGGCTTCCTGCCGCGCGCACTGAAAATCTCGTCGGCAAAATCGAATGCCCCGTTCACTGAGCCGCCCGGCGAGTTCACGTCGAGCACGATGTGCGCGATCTGGCTGTTGCCGAGCATCGCATTGAATGCCGACGACAACTGCGCGTAGCTCGTCAGCCCCGACATTGCGTCGAGACTCGACGCTCGGTGGACGAGCGTGCCGCCGACCGACAGCACCGCGACGCCGGATCCGACATCGGCCCACGCATCACGCTTCGCATCCAACTGCGTCGGCGCAAATTTGTTCGGATCATCGAACGCGCCGATCGGCACCCGCTCGCTCATATCGAGTTGCAGGTCCATACGGTCGGCCAGCACGCGCAGAATCACGTCCAGCTTTCCGGGTTCAATCATGTGCGCCTGGCCGAATACCAACGACGCCAAAAGCGGATATTTCATTGCTGTCCGTCCTTCTTTTCCCGCGGCACCGAAACCGGCGCCATGTTGAGCGGCGCCCAGAATTCATCGCCACCGTCGTACGCGTCACGATCCTCCATCTCGCGAACATCGTTCGCGTTGAGAATTCGCCCCTCCAACCCGATACGATATGCCTCGTAGCGAGACTTGATGTCTCCGCGAAGCAACGCATCCACGTTGAATTTCATGTACAGGCCGCGCTTGCGCTCATCCTGCGAGAGCAATGTCAGGTTCAGTCGCTGTTCCCATCGTTTGATCCACGGCGCGAGCGTGTACTTCACGAACTCGAGCGATAGCTGCTCGATGTTGTTGTTGGTCGCGCGCTCGAGATCGCCCAGCATGTGCAGCGGGATGCGGAACAATCGCGCAATCTCGGCGATGCTGAACCGCCGCGACTCGATGAACTGCAGATCGGCCATCGACAAGCGCAACGCGTGCAACTTCATGCCGCCGGAAATCACTGGCGGACCATTGCGGCGCTGGCGAATGAGATCGACCCATTCACGCCGGTACGTCGCACGCTGATCCTTGTCTGCCCGTTCCGACACCTCAAGCACGATCGGCGGAACAAAGCCGTCCGAGAATGCTTCGTTGCCGACCTGCTCGGCGGCCATCGCCAGCCCGAGCGTTTCGCGCGCGAGGCCGATCGGCGACAGGCCAAGCAGCCCGTCTAGAGAAAAGCCGCGGATGTGCAACACATGATGCGCCGACACGCCGTTTATGCCGTCCAGGTCGTACGTAAATTTCCGCGCAGTCTTGTCGTAGCGCGGCACGACCTTGTCCGGGTGCATCGGATAAAGACCCTGCACCTCGCCCGCGCCGCTCCAATCGATCCACGAATAGCAATTCCCGCGTAAGCCGAGATGCGCCTGCCCCATCTCGACAAATTCGAACGCAGTATTGTTCGGGTTCGGCGAGTCATGAAGCAACGTGCTCAACGGATGCTGCGACACGCGACGGCGCTTCGTGCCATCGGCCTGATAGACCGAAATCGGCAGGCTCGCCATCGATTCCGCCAGAATCCGCGTCGCCGCGTAGACGGCCATCACGCGCAGCGCACTGTCGGGCGTCACAACCTGTCCCGAGACGCTTCGCCCACCGCCGAGCGCTCGCAGAAACCACCCCTCCGGGCTGGCCGTCCCGCTCGGCGGATTCGTTACCGCCTGCGCCGATAGCTCCGGCCGGCCGAACGCCTGCATCGCGGCTGAAAATCGTTGTCGAATGCTCATCGCCTACAGTCCGTCCGCGACGCCATCGTCGCTTTCATCGCCCATCATTGCCCGGCCGAGGGCCAGGAACATCGCAACCGGGCCGTCGATCTTGTTTTCCGGCCGTTCCTTGGTCGGATGCTTGAGCCCGTTGTATCGCGACGTTGTCACGACTACGTTGCTGACCATCCACGTCATCGCTGGGTTGCCGTCGAACTTGAGCTTGCCCTCGAGCACGAGGTTCTCGGTTTGGATGATCGGCTGCGTAAAAAAGATCGGCGCCTGACGAATTTCGACGAGCGGCAGCCCTTCCTTGACCAGCTGCGTCGCGAAATATCGCGACATGGCCGGGTCGAACGGGATCTCTTGCACGTCGAACATGCCGCAGAACCGGCGAATGTCGTCGGCAATCAGATCGAAGTCGGTCGCGTTGCCTTCGTTGACGATGATGTGTCCGGCGCGCTCCCACCCGCTGTACTGCGAGTTCGAGCCGTTCTCGACCGCATACTCGTTCAGATAGAACCGCGGAAACACGTAAAACGTCCCGGCGCGCTCAAACACCAGCACGAGCGCGGCGAAGTCGGTCTTTTCCGCGAGGTCCATGCCGATCCAGCAACGCTCGCCGACAAAATCGTCGAGCCGCATGTCTCGATCGGCGCAGCGCTCCCAAGCACGCATGTCCATCCAGGCTGAATCCGCGTTCACCCACACATTCAGGCGCTTCGTGAGGAAGTTGTTCACCGCACTCGGCATCGATTGTGCCTTGCGGCACGCCATCTCCATGTCATCCACGAACACGGACACGCCAAGGTTCGGGTTCGCCTTGATCCACACGGACGGATCGGACCAGTCGTCCCCGTCGTCGAGAGTGAAGATGATCCCGAAGAACGTCTCGTCGACGAACACGCCTTCGAGAATCTTCGTCACGTGCGTGCGTTGCTCGTAACAAATGCCCGTCAGGTCGGAGCCGGCCGTCGTGATCAGCCACAACAGCGACTGATCACGCGCGCCCGTGCCCGAGTCGATGACGTCGAACACCGCGCGCGTCTTGTGCGCATGCAACTCGTCGATCACGCCGCCGTGCACGTTGAGGCCGTCGAGTGTGCTGCCCTCCGCAGACAGCGGGAGGAACTTGCTGCCGTCGTCCGTCAGCAACTGATGCTGAAGGATCTCGACACCAAGCGCCGCACACATGTCCGGTTCACGCAGCGCCATCGCGCGCGCATCGTCGAACACAATCTTTGCCTGATCGCGCGTCGTCGCAGCACTATAGACCTCCGCGCCAGGTTCGCCGTCAGCCGCGAACAGGTATAGCGCGATGCCGGAGCTCTTCGTCGACTTCGCATTCTTGCGCGCGACCTCTTCGTACGCACGCCGAAACCGTCGCAAGCCACTGTCGACATGCAACCAGCCGAACACCGTGGTCAAAATGAACGCCTGCCACGGTTCGAGCTTGATGCTCTGGCGCGTGCGCGCCCATCGCCCCTTCGTGTGCGGCAGGAGCTCGATGAATTCGCAGATGCGCGTCGCCGCGTCGTTGTCGAAGCGGTACGGAAAATCTGGATCGCCCATTTCGGCGCGAGCGAGATCCCGGCGCTGCCGTTCGCATGCCAACTTCACCCACTTGCACGCGACGATACGGCCGGCCAGGACATCGTCGATGTACTGGTTGGCCGTATCAACGAATGTCATTTAGCGAATTTCCCCCACCCTGCCGGTTCTTCCATGCCGGGCAGCTGCATTTGATTGTTCGACGGCGTGACGCGCGAGCGGCTTGCCGGCGAGAGGCCGAAGCTCTGCAGGAACTTGTGCACCTGCTCCTGCAGCGCGTTGATCATGTTGATCTCGACGGCGTTCGATCGATAGCCGCTTGGCGCCGTGTCAACGTAGGCAGCGGTCGCGCCGAGCCCCGACAGGTCCAGCACTTCCTTGCGACGCTCGAACGCGGTCTCGAGCTCGACGAGCCGGCCCCACGCTTGGCAGTACAACGTAAGTGCCGCTCGATCCAGCCTCGAAATCAGGCCGAGCTTCTCGAGCTCGACCGTGATGCGCTTCCATTCCTTGCGCGCCTCGCGATTGAGGTGCGGCGGCATGTCCGGCACCGCGACCTCGGGGTGCACGCCATCGGCGAGGTTCAACGGGCGCTTACCCGGATTGCCGCGCATCAGCTTCAGCACATTCGGCTGCGCTTGCGGTCCTCTTTGTCCCATGCTCTGTCAAAGGGGCTTTGATACCCCCCCCCCTCCAAAACTTGCGCACATAAAAAAACGATTGGGCGATCAGTCCCCGCCGAGCTTCCGGCCGGAAAACCGACCCGCCCCCGGGGTCGGCGCGGTCGCCGGCCGCCGCCGCTCCCTCGCCGTCTTGGCTCGGTGGCAGGGTCCGCAGAGCGCCTCAAGGTTCGAATCGGCGTCGGTTCCGCCGCTCGCCTTCGAGATGATGTGGTCGACGTGCTCGGCCCGCGTCACCTTGCGTTCGCGCAGGCACTGTTGGCAGAGGCCGTTGTCCCGCTTCATGATGCGTTCGCGAATCTTGACCCATCGCGATCCGTAGCCGCGCTCGTGACGACTTCCGCTCCATCGAGGCGACGTCCAACCGGTCGCCTCCGACTGGTGCCGCTCGCAGTAGCCCGGCACATCGACCAGCGCTCGGCATCCGAGGTGGCGACAAGGCGTCGGGGCTTTCTTCGTCATTCGACGCTCCAATGCAAAAAGCCCTGAGGCTTTCGCACTCAGGGCTTCGAAATTCTTCCGGGCGAGCGACGGTCCGGCAAAGGCCGCACGCACTCGGTAAAACTCACCGGAATCAGATTGTGAGGCGAAGTGTAGAGCAGCTATTTCGATTCTGCAACCCCCTCGGCTATCTGATGTCGCGAGCAAATGAATTGTCCGGGTCTGTAGCACGTAATCTGTCCGGTTTTTGGGTGCGGCATGAAGCCAGCC
>NZ_LOWC01000173.1:0-184436 GCF_001522845.1 Burkholderia sp. BDU5
CGTCGGTTCGAGCCATAGTTCGATGCAGTCGTCCGAAGACCAGACGATTCAGCGGGGTTCCAGCATCAATGCAGGCGAAACCACGAAACTGATCGCGACAGGCAACGGCACGCCGAAGGACGGCAACATCACGATCGCAGGCTCGACCGTGAACGCGGCCAACGTGGCGTTGATCGCGAACAATCAGGTCAATCTCGTCAACACAACCGATACGGACAAGACGCAAAGCTCGAATTCGTCGTCGGGATCGAGCGTTGGCGTGTCGATCGGCACGAATGGCATCGGCGTGTCCGCGTCGATGCAGCGCGCACACGGCGACGGCAATTCGGATGCGGCGATCCAGAACAACACGCACATCAACGCCAGCCAGACCGCGACCATCGTGAGCGGCGGCGATACGAACGTGATCGGCGCGAACGTGAACGCGAACAAGGTCGTGGCCGACGTGGGCGGCAACCTGGACGTGGCGAGCGTCCAGGATACGACCGTGAGCGCCGCGCATCAGTCGAGCGCGGGCGGCGGCGTCACGATCAGCCAGGCGGGCGGCGTCGGCGGGAGTTTCAGTGCGCAGAACGGTCACGCGGACGGCAACTATGCGGGTGTGAACGAGCAGGCCGGCATCCAGGCCGGTGCGGGCGGGTTCGACGTGACCGTGAAGGGCAACACCGACCTGAAGGGCGCGTATATCGCCAGCACGGCCGATCCGTCGAAGAACAGTCTGACGACCGGCACGTTGACGACGAGCGACATCGAGAACCACTCGCACTACAGCGCGAACAGCGCGGGCTTTAGCGCGGGTGCATCGGTCGGGCCGAGCAACAAGGCAGTGGGCCCGTCGTCGGTATCGGGCTCGGGCGGCGTGACGCCGATGGTGTTCCAGAACGACAGCGGCGACCAGAGCGCGACGACGAAGAGCGCGGTGAGCGCCGGCACAATCAACATCACGAAGCCGGGTGAGCAGACGCAGGACGTCGCGAACCTGAACCGCGATACGACGAATCTGAACGGGACCGTTTCGAAGACGCCCGATGTGCAAAAGACGTTGTCGCAGCAGGCCGATACGATGAACGCGGCGCAGGCGGCCGGACAGACGATTTCGCAGGGGATTGGTCTGTACGCTGACAACAAGCGCGATGCGGCGCTGAAAGCAGCCCAAGCGGCATATGACAGCGGCGACCTCGCCGGCGCGCAAGCGGCGCTGAACGAGGCCAAGGGTTGGATGGAGGGTGGTGCGTCGCGCGCGGAATTGCAGATGGGCGGCGGTGCGCTGATCGGCGGGCTCGGCGGCGGCAGCGCGCTCACGGCGATTGGTGGCGCAGCGGGTGCCGGCATGTCGTCGCTGCTGGCGAACCAGGCGGAGAAGATCAGCAAGTCGGTGGGCGATACCACCGGCTCGTCGCTGGTCGGCAATATTGCTGCGAACGTCGCGGCAACGGTCGGTGGCGCACTGGTTGGCGGTAGCGCGGGCGCGGCGATGGCGTCGAATGTGCAGCTTTACAATGCAGGTAACGATTCGAACAATCAAACGTCAAACGACATTTTTGCATCGTTGTCGAAGAAGGTCGCTCAAGCCATCGTCATGACGGCAGATGGCAAGGCCGGTGTCTGGAACGGAATGGTCAACGTCGCGGGCGTGATCGTCAACCTTCCGAACGGTGGGCCGTTTGCCACGCCGGGCGATCCGGGCTATGTCTCGCTTGACGGGCTGAAGAAGCCGTACAAATCGGGGACGTCGGTTGGTCCTGACGCGGAGTTCTGGACACCTGTCCTGGCGACACTGGGTCTCGGTGGCAAAGCGGCAGCCGGAACCGGTGCGACAACAACATCGGTGGATGGGGTCACGGTTGGAAACGGTGCGCTCAAAACCGCCAGTGGAGACTTGAGCGCAGCCGGCAATGCGGCAAGAACCCAACCGTATGGCAATGGCGCAAGCGCGTCACCCTCGCCGGGTACGGCGACAGCGGGGAGTTCGGGAGCGAATGCGCAACTTCCAACGGCCAATGGTGGAGTTGCGACGGCCGGTACATCATCGGCCACAAACGTGGGCAAGGTTGTTATCGACGGCAAGATCGGCGGCCAACTTGAGGCTCGTGGATGGACGCAGTAAGAAGTGCAAGCAGTCGTAAATGAGGGACCTGTCGGAACGACGATGGATAATCGATCCGCGGGGAAGACCCCAGATGGGGTGCCGAGAAATGATTCCGCATCCGTGTACGGTTCTAAGAGTGGTTACGTTGTGGTCAACGACCGGACCGGCGAAGTTGTCCAGGTGAGCGGCAAAAACGATCCTGGTTGGATTCCCGATAGTCGAATTAAATGGAAGTGAGTCGCGATGAATATTGATCTCCAACGACGCTACGATTCGTCGGATGACTTTTTCTCACTCGGCGGAAGCGTTGTGATGAAGCTGTCTGCCGATGCAGCAATTGCGGTTTGTGAACGGGCGGGTCAGCACGGTTTGGTTGTTGCTCGGGTCGAGGGAGGTATTTGGCATTTCCCTGGATTTGAAGCGAGGCTCGATTGCATTTGGGATGGAGTCGATCCGCCCGTTGATGTTGGTGTTGCGGAACAAAACAATCTAGCCGCGGCTGAGTTCGTTCGTTCAGAGAGTCAAGAGCACGATGTCTTTGTTGTGACGGCCCCCCAGATGACGGGCTGGTAAAAGTGATTGTGAACGGGATTGAGTTCGCGGTGCCTATCAGAGTGACACCGGGTTCGCCGCCGTCGGTTCCTACCGCATATCCAATACGAGGTGCGAAATGAAGTGGGGTCATGCGCATGAAGTCGAGGGGCCCGAACAACTACTTTATTGGGTTCTGACATGGGTGGTCGCACAGTCAGTGCCCTTGGATCATTGGCTGACTCCTATATTGCAGCCTAATGGAGGGTTGGGAGGCGATCCGGGATGGGAAATCGATCATATCCCAGACACAGATCACCCTGGGAGGTACAAGGTGTGGGCTGATCCTGATGTGAGTGGAATTGAGCCACCTGAAAGAATTTTTGACGCCGAGGTGTTTCGAAATGCCTTGAAGGTGACGTTGTTAGCCTTTGGGGATGAATTCCCTGAAAGGGAGAGAGAGGCTCGCGATGTTATTGTGAGATTTGATTTGTGAATTTAAATTTCACCAATTTTAAGATTGCTGGTTATTGGTGTGGCGCTGATGGGGATAATCGAGCGTGGTTGGGGCGTAGTCTACGAAATGACGTTGCATACACCATCTTAGAGTTCATTTTCTTCATTAAATTGCGAGAAATTTTCAGGCCGCCGGCAGAATCCAGGATTAAATTAAAATGAGAATAACTAAACGGCTGGTGGCGCTGTCGATCACGGCCTTGGTATCTCTCGCTGCGCAAGCACAACAGGCTCCGTCTCCGAACGACCAGGCCGCTGCTGCCCGCGCCAATGCAGAGCAGAACCAGCAAGTGCAGCAACGTCGCGACGCGCAGCAGCGCGACGCCACGGTGCAAGCGTCGGGCGTGCGCTCGGACGTGCCGCGTCCGGAAGCCTACCCGGTCCTGCCGACCGAGACGCCGTGTTTCCGAATCGATCGTTTCGCGCTCGACGTGCCCGACTCGTTACCGGCCGCTTCAAAGGCGCAAGGCGCATCAGCCTTGCCGATGGATCGCTTCGCCTTTGCCCGCGAGTGGCTCGCACACTACGCTGGTCAGTGCGTCGGCAAGCAAGGCGTCGACATCATCGTCAAGGGACTGTCGCAAGCCATCCTCGCCCGCGGCTACATCACGACGCGCGTGCTCGTGCCCGAGCAGGATCTATCTGGCGGCACGTTGAGGCTGGCCCTGATTCCGGGCGTGATTCGCCATGTTCGTTTTGCCGATGAGAAGCTACGCGGCACGTGGAAGACCGCTTTCCCGACTCGCGACGGCGACGTGTTGAACCTGCGCGACATCGAACAAGGGCTTGAGCAGATGAAGCGCGTCTCAAGCCAGGATGTGTCGATGCGGATCGCACCGGGCGACATGCCTGGCGAAAGTGATGTCGTGCTCGACGTGAAGCGCGGCAAACCATGGACCGTTGTTGCATCTATCGACAACTCGGGCACACGCGCAACCGGCAAGCTGCAAGGCAATGTGTCGCTCGGCATAGACAACCCGCTGGGCCTGAACGACATCTTCAACGTCGGCTTCAACCAGGATCTGGAATTCGGAGACAAACGTTTCGGTTCGCACGGCTGGAACGCGTTCTACTCGATCCCTTGGGGATACTGGACCGGTACGCTATCGGCCTATACCAGCACGTACTTTCAACCGCTCGCGGCCGTGAACCAGACGTTCGTTGCCAGCGGCAACATGAAGACGGTCGACTTCAAGCTCAACCGCGTACTGACCCGCAGCCGGAACGATGTGTTCGGTGCTCAGGTTCGCCTGACGCGCCGCTTCGGCGACAGCTACATCGAAGGCACGACGATACCGTCGTCACACCAGAACGCCACCTTCCTTGAGTTCGGGCTGAACGACCGGCACTATTTCGGCTCGGCGCAGTTCGATGGCTCGCTTGCCTATCGTCAAGGGCTCGGCTGGCTCGGCTCGACCGACAGCATGTTCGCGGTGGACGGCGGGCCGACTTATCGATTCAAGATGGCCGTGCTCGATGCGAATCTGTCGATACCGTTCGTGATCGGTACGCAGCCGTTCAAATACGTGACGACCTTTCATGGCCAATACACGGGCAATACGGTTTCGTACCTCGATAGCATCACGATCGGTAGCCGTTATACCGTGCGAGGGTTTGACGGTGAAACGCTGCTGGCGGGATCGCGCGGGTTCTACTGGCGCAACGAGTTACAAGTTCCAGTCGCGCAGACCGGGCTGTCAGCCTATGCCGGTCTCGACTACGGTCGTGTATGGGGGCCGGAACCGATTGCCTTGGTTGGCACGCAGCTCGCTGGGGCAGTGATTGGCGTCAAGGGTAGTATCGCAACGCGGTTCGGCGGATATGGTTACGATCTATTTGCCGGCACGCCTGTCTACAAGCCCTCGGGTTTTCCGACCGCGCGTGTGACCCTCGGTTTCCAAGTGACTGCACAATTCTGAAGACAATGAGCCAAGGCACTTCTCCGACACGTACACGTCGCAAGCCCGATGTTGCATATGCCCGTCTGGTCGAGGTTGCCGCTGAACGGGGGCTTACGCTTCTGACGCTCGAATGGCGCGGGCTGAAGTCCTACTATGAATTCCGCTGCGCGTCGGGCCATGACGTCACTCGCATAGGCACGGTCGCGATGCGAGGCACGATAACTTGCCTCGAGTGCGAGCAAATGCGCGTGCAGGACCGCTTTCGGGAGCTACCGAGTGAACGCGGTCTTGTTTGTCATGAGGGAACCTACCTCGGTCAAACGGCGCGGCAACATTTCACCTGTCGTTCTGGACACGAATGGACTACCGAGGCGCGCAAGATTCTAGACGGCCATGGCTGTCCACGATGTGCCAAAAACGAGTTGGCTGCTGAGCTTCTCCATTCCGATGGCTTGGAACGTCTTCATGACGCGGCGACGGAGCGCGGCGGTCGTTGTCTCACTGACACGTATAATCATGGCGTCGAGGCCGTTCTTGCCGAGCGGCTTGAGGCGTTGCTCACAGTCGGTGAGTTGCCCGATCTCAAGCAGTTGCAGCATGAATTTGCGCCGAGCCAAGCGCAGTGTCCGGACGTGGCGGTCGGCATGTCGACGGCGGCGCTCTACGACAGGTTGATCGGCGAGGAGGTCGTGTCGTCGGGCTCCAGGCCCTTGAACTCGGCCCAGGGTGCCCGAAAACGAGCAAGTAACGCTTCGTTCATGATCAATTCGCTTTGAACTCTTGATGACATCATGGATGCAGACGCTTGTTCAGCTTTGCCTAAACACAGGGTGAACGTCGAAAGGTTGCGCAGTAATCGAGTGTGATGACAAGCCAGGTAGGACCGGGACTCGCTAAACCTGCATGCCGTGTAGAGCTTCGAGCTCGCCAGGAGAATGAGGTGCGAGTCAGCGTATTTCATAGGGGCCCGCAGCGGGCAGTATCGGCTGCAACAAGGCCGGGTATAGAGCTGCAGCCCATCCTGTCAAGTCTGACCACACGAAAACCGTTGCAAACGGGACGCGTTCATATTGAGTGGCAGCATGAACCGGCTCACCGACAGATTGGCGCTGATCGCCTTCGCGATCGTGATTACGGCGGTCGTATGGGCGTTGCTACATTACTCTGGCGAATGGTTTTTTCCAGTCGCGACGCTGACTGCTCTCACGCTGCTCGTGATCCAGAACCAGAAGCTCAAAAAGCGCCTCAAGGACCTCGGTGACGACGGCGGAAGCCGAAAATAGGGTGTAGAGTCAGTCGTCCGACGCTCTCGTCCAGATGGTGTGGTCGTCCGCGGAGATTATTCGCGCTTCGCTGCCCGTGCTCCGGGCGCACTCGTGGGGCGAACAACGAATGCATTTCGCCCCGCCAGCAGCCACGTCCCGCGTATGCCGAACAAGTGCGGCCCGCTGCGCGATGTAGTAAACGGACGCTCAGATCTTTTTCCAACCGAACGCACGTATTTCCGTCACCGATTGCGCAACAGATACGGCAGCTCGGATCTCTCCAGGCATGGGGACATCGATGACATGCCAGCGCTGAGTTGCCTCGACCGTCACGAAGCGAGCACTCGCTACACTACTTAACGAGCATTGAGCAACGTCAGCCGGCAAATCTTTCGATGCGCCGAGCAAGCTGTGCAAACGGGCCTGCTGTTGCGAATGGCCCGCATGTCGACGCGCTTCCGTGACATGATCCGGCATGGTCATGGTCCATACGCTCGATCTGGCGCCCTCTGGTAGCACGGCAGTAACGCCAGGTATCGGCATCGTAATGCCGATCCCCAGTGCGGTCGATGCAACGCCGATCACGATCCAGATGCCGCCGTATGCGATGTCCGCACATAGCGGTTCCGAGTCCGTCAGGAACCGGATGCCGGGATGGGTTGCCTGGCCATCGACGAGTTGCACGTCTCGCGGATCCATGTCCAGCAAGTTCGATGCGATCCAGCGCAGCACCACGCGTCCGGCGATGAATCGCTTGAGCAGTGCAGCATTTGGTCCCAGTCTCGCCCGTTCACGTTCGCTCTCGGAGAGCCAGCTTTCGCCTTTCTGCACTGTCACCGGAAGCCATCCGTAACGGAATCGCCAGAGATGCAGTTCGCCTGCGTGAGGTGGACGAAGTTCGGCCGGGTATTGCCGAGTCAGGCGCTGAGGATAAAAGGCGAATGTGTTGGCGTCGATCATCACGTCGGGTGAGCATTCGCGTATCACTTGATGCATCGGCGAGGGCGCCGACGAAGAGACTCGCGGGAGCATGCGATTTCCTCCTTCATGCACGATGATGCCTAGCGAGACGGTATGTCGCGCGAAGTCAATCGGTGCGTGATCAGCATCGGATCGCGTTCGATTGCCGCGTCGGAAAATGGCACCTGCAGCCAGCGCTTCGCGGCATACGCGCGCGTGCCGTCAGCGTAGTGCGGCGAATCGGAGTCGTCGGACTCGGAAGAGGCGAGCAGCGTCCGCGCGGAGACGCCATCGTCTGCGAACGATACGATCTGCAGATAGGTGTTGCCGAGCAATGTCCCGCTGGCGGGTGACGCGTGCGGATTCGGCTGACCGGACACGCAGGCCGCCGTGAAATAGCCGGCTGCATCGCACCCGCCGAACAGTGCGATGCGCTCGTTCTTGCGCTGCACGTACAGCGTTGCGTCGCGCGGCGCGTCAAGCGCGATACCCGCATTGCGCAGCACCGCGATGGCTTCGTGCAGCGCGGCGGCGAGCTGGGCAGGGGCGGCGGCGATGCCGGCAGGCGTCGCCAGCGGCCGGCTTGGATCGAACGGTACGGCATAAAGCTGTTCGGGCGGGATCAGCAGCAGGCGCCGCCACAGCGCGTCCCACAGAGCGGCACCGGCTGCATCGCTGGCGCCGGTGTCGTTCCATGCGGCGAGCACGGCGCATGCTTCGCGAAGCTCGTCGGGCGATGCTTCGGCCGGTCGCGTGTTACCGCACAGGCGATCGAGGACAGGCTTCTTGTAGAGTCGAGCCGACATTGACGTGCTGTCGAGCGCGGCACTGCCCAGCGCGTTGGCCGACACGCCCTCCGGGTCGGCCTGAAGGCGCATGGCGATCGCGTGGCCGAGGCGTGTGCGCAATGATTGCGGCACATCCGTCTGGCCGACGATCCGGGCATAGCCCGTCAGGGGCGTCGCTGGGTTGGCGAGCCAGTAACTGCCGTTGAAGTTGCCGACATAATCGCGCCGTAGCAGGCTCGGCATCTGTTCGGCCGGGAGCGCCCCGGCTTGAACTGAACGCGTGTCGACTTGCCAATTGCACGCGGTGTTCGAGCCGTCAAGCACCGGCACGCCCGGCATCACATGCGCGATCGCCACGCCGGTCGACGGCGTGCAACGTTGGATGAGCGCGTCCGGCGCATCGGGAACCGCGCCGATGTCCGCATACCACGCGCGCGGATCGCCACGTCCGATCGCGAGCGTATTCACCCAAGGTACAGCCGCGTTCTTCCGCTGGATGCGAATGAAATCGTCAAGCGAGCTTGCCTGGTCCCATTCGAGGAAGTTTTCGAACACGCGGAAATTGTCGGCGTTGACGTCGCGTATCGCGAAGGCCTGCTGCGTGTTCCAGGCGAGCGCGGGCGACATTGAACCGAGATTGACGAGCGGACCGAATCTCGAACGGTACAGCGTGCGCGAGACCGTCTGAAGCGAGCCGTCTGCGGCACGCACGGCGACCTGGATGCGGGTCGCCGTCATCGCCTCGACGCGGCCGTCGTAGACATACGTGGTCGGCGAGCCCGGCGCGAGCTTCAGTCTGAACAGGCCGAAACGCTTTGCGGTCGACACCGTATGCGTCCACGCAACGTTTCGGTTGAAGCCGATGACGATCAGAGGGACGCCGAGAAAGGACACGCCGCTCACGTCAAGTTTGCCGGGAATCGTCAACTGCGCCTGGTAGAAGCGGTCGGGTCCGGTCCAGAACCAGTGCGGATTGCCGAGCAGCAGTGCACTGCTGTTCCGGGTGGCATCGGCGCCGAATGCGAGGGCGTTGCTGCCGATTCCGGCGTGTCCGCCGACGTAGGGCAGTGGTGCATCGCTGGCGAGGGCGCCGGCCGGCCGGTTGCCGCGCAGGGGGCGGGCGCCCAGCGTAGCGGCTGCCGGGGCCGTTGGCGCTACTGCCGTCGCGATCGCGCTGGCAAAGCGGGCTTCTCCACCCGCCAGATTCGCCGCATACAGGCGCCGATACACATCTGCGCTGGTGATTCTGCCCACCCAGGGCGCTGAGCGGCATGCGCCATGCGCCGCAGGCACGGCGGCGTGGGCAAGATCGTCGAGATAGCGGTTGTAGCCTTCGGCAAATCCGTCGATCAGCGCGCGCATGTCGCGGGTCTGCGCGCGCCGGTAGCGCGCGACGGCCGCATCGTCGTCGACGAAACGGAAGAAGAAATCCGCATCGAGATTGTCCGGTTGCCCGAAGGTTGCCTGGTCGCTGGGACGGGCATTGGCGCCAAAATAGCGCGAGCGTTCGCCGCGATACGTGACGAAGCTCTCGGCCATCGTGCACAGATTGTCCTGTGCCTGCACGTAGCCGTAGCCGTAGCCGAGGCTGCCCCAATCGTCGGCCTTCAGGTGCGGAATGCCGAGGGCGGTACGGCGAATCTGCACCTGATAACGGGTGTCGGAGACAGGGTGCTCGCCGCCCGGATGGACGCAGCTTTGCAATCCGAGCGCGAGGGGCACACATGCGAACCAGCGAAGAAAATGATTGCGGCGTGACGGTAGTTTCGACGGCATGAGATTCTTTACGGTCGGGGTAACGTGCCGATGAGGCGGAAGATCGTCAGGACACGCGTGCGGCCGCAGGCGCGGCAGGTTCGACGCGCTGCAGCCGGACTTCCTCGACGATGCGACCTTCGTCGAGACGGATGTAGCGATCGGCGGCGCCGAAATAGCGGTCGTCGTGGGAGATCACGATCAGCGTTTTGCCCTGGCGTTTCAGGTCCGGCAGGATCTCTGTGTAGAAAATGCGCCGGAACGTCGGGTCCTGGTCGGCCGCCCATTCGTCGAGCACCATCACGGGGCGGCGTTCGAGATAGGCGTGCACCAGCGCGAGCCGTTTACGCTGGCCCGTCGACAGATCCGTGGTGGAGAATGCGCCGTCGCGGATGGCGACTTTGTGAGCGATTCCGAGGCGCTCCAGATAGCGTTGCGCCTCGGCGGTGATGTCGGCTTCGCCGGGCAGCAGCGTGTCGAACAGATAGTAGTCCGAGAACACAGCCGAGAACAGCTGGCGATACGCGTCAAGTTGCTCGTCGCCCACGGGTTTTCCGTCGAGCCGCAATTGCCCGGCGTCGGGCCGGTAAAGACCGAGCAGCAGCTTGATCAGCGTTGTCTTGCCGCAGCCGTTCTCGCCGACGATGAAGAGCGTTTCGCCGCGCTCGATCGTCAGGCTGAGCGGCCCGAGCTCGAATCCGCCGCCGCCATGAACCGGTGTGTCGCGCTCGTCTTGCGGCTGTGCGAAGCGGTAATGGGCATCGGTGAGCGAGAGGGTGCCGAATGCACCGTTGCGCAGCGCGGTATCGGCCGCCGGGTTGCCATCGACGAGCGACGGTTCGCGGGTCGAGAAGCGGGCAGACAAGTCCGTGATGCGCTGGAACGCGACCTGCGCGCGTCCGATCGACGGCAGGGCCGCGACGATCTCCTGGATTGGCCCTTTCATGTACAGCAGTACCAGCACGAAGCCGGTCACGACCGCCCGGTCGGCGTCGGGCGACCAGCGCTGCAGGGCGAGCATCAGGCCGACGACGAAGAAGAACAGCAGCGAGCCGAACGCGTTCGCACTGACGAATACGTTGGCGGCGCGAACCCGCAGACGGCTGATCGCGTCGATCGTGCCCGACAGTTCGTGTCCGTACACGAAGCGGCGGCGCGGGCTGTTCAGGCGCAACTCCTTCGCGCCGTCCGTGATCGAGCGATAGTGCTTCTGCAAGCGGTCTTCCGCATCGCGCGCCGCGCCGAAGCGGCGGATGCCGACGCGTCGGGCCAGTGCCTGCACGATCGAGCCGAACGCGATCGCGACCAGCGCGACGAGCAGCATCGTGGGCGACAGGAAGAACAGGTAGCCGAGGCATCCGATAATCGTCGCGGTCGCGATCGCCAGGCTGGAGAACAGGAAGGCGAAAGCACTGATCGTGTCGATGTCCTGGTTCAACGCGGTGACGAGCCGATGCGTGCGGAACTGTTCGATCTGGCTGACCGGCGCGGCGATGATCTTCTCGCACAGATCCCGGCGTAGTGCCGCAATCACGCGCTGGCCGACGAGGTTGTTGCCGATGTCCGAGACGATCTCGCCGACGAGCGCGAGCGCGCACAGACCGGTGAAGCCCCACAGCAGCGCGGGCAGGGAGGCGGTGTCGTCGTGCAGCGAACGGTTGGTGACGGCAAGCAGCGCTGCGGTCGCGATGCCGCTCGCCGTGCCCATGGTGGTGGCGAGCGCGCTGATTGGCCAGAGTCGTTTGAGCAGTCCGAAAAGTTCTGCAAGCATCGAATGTTCCTCGTTTCTCTCGGGTTCCGGATTTAGCGGCGCCGGCTGAGCAGCCACATCAGATAAGGGGCGCCGATCAGCGTCGCGACGAGGCCGGCGGGCAACTCGCGCGGCATCAGCAGCGCGCGGCCCAGCCAGTCGGAAACGACGACGATCAACATGCCGATCAGCGCGGCCAGCAGCGCCTGCTGGCCCGGCCGGCGCGCACCCAGCAGGCGCGCGAAGTGAGGCGCAGTCAGGCCGACGAACGACAGCGGCCCGACGACCAGCGTGGCGGCGGCGGTCAGCAGGGCGACGAGCATCAGCAGCACGAAGCGGGCGCCGCGCGTGGCGACGCCAAGCGCGCGCGCCGACGCGTCGCCGAGCGGCAGGATCTGCAGCCAGCGATCGCACAGCGGCGCCAGCGCGCACAACGCGATGGTCAGTGCGGCGGCGTGCATCGCGTCGCCGGGCGTGATCGTATAGGTCGAGCCGGCCAGCCATTGCAGCAGCGCGGTCGCGCGCTCGCCGCCGCTCGCGATCGCGACGGCGACGACTGCCTGGAACAGTGCGCCGATGGCGATGCCGGCGAGCAGCACGCGGTCGGGCGCAAACCGCGAGCGCTGCGAAAACCACAGGATCGAGAGCAGGGCGGTCAACGCGCCGGCTGCCGTCGCGGCGATGCGCGCGGCGTGCCCGGTGTCGTAGCCGCCGACCACGAGCACGATCAGGCCGAGCGCCGCGCCGCCGCTCACGCCGAGCACGTCGGGGCTCGCGAGCGGGTTGCCGGTCAGGCGCTGCATCAGCGTGCCGGCGACCGCGAGCATCGCACCGGCCGCCGCCGCGGCGACGGCGCGCGGCACGCGCCAGACGGCGACGCGGGACAGTTCGGCAAGCGCACTGAAATGCCAGCCGTACGCGTCGCGACCGAAGTCCAGCGCCAGCACGCCTGCCGCGATCGTCAGCAGCACGAGCCCGAGCGCGCGTCGGCGCAGCGTCGAGGCGTCGACGATGCGAGCGCGGCTCGCATCCGTGTTGCGAGCGGGTAGCCGTGTGGCGCGATGAAGGCGGGCGAGAAGCAGCAGCATCAGTGGTGCGCCGAACAGCGCCGTCGCCGCGCCGGTCGGAATCAGGTCGCCCATGACGCCGGAAAGCTGCTGCACGGCCTGATCCGCGAGCCAGAGCAGCAGCGCGCCATAAAGCGGCGCGATCACCAGGCGCTTCGGCAGGCGCCGTGCCCCGGACATCTGCGCGAGCGCGGGCGCCGCGAGGCCGACGAAGCCGATCACGCCGACAGCGCCCACGACCGCCGCGCTCAGCGCCACCGCCAGCGCGAGCGCCGCCAGCCGCATGCGCTGCAGCGGCAGGCCGAGGCCGCGCGCGTTGGCGTCGTCGAGCCCGAACAGCGTCATGGGCTTCAGCAGCAGGAACGCGAACAGGCCGCCGATCGCGAGACGCGACGCGAGCAGTGCCACGTTGCTCCAGTCCTGCTGGACGAGCGAACCGCCGCCCCAGATGAACAAGCCGCGCAGGTAGGGCGCGTAGAACAGTTGCAACGCGACGCCGATCGAACCGCAATACAGCGTGACCACGAGCCCCGCGACCGCGACGCCGGCTGGTGCGAGGCCGCTGCGCCAGGACAGGCCGAACACGATCAGCGCGGCGAGCAGCGCGCCGCCGAAGGCGATCCATTGCGATGCATCGAGCAGAACGGGCGCCCACAGCGTCGCCACGGTCAGCGCGAGCTGCGCGCCGGCGGACACGCCGAGGGTCATCGGCTCGGCGAGCGGATTGCGCAGGACCTGCTGGAAGACCGTGCCGGCGAGCCCCAGCACGGCGCCGCACAGCCAGCTCACGAGCAGGCGCGGCAACCAGCTGTCGTGAACGACGATCTGGTGAAGGTCGCGCGCATCCGGCGACCACAGCGCGCGCCACCAGAGCGCGGGCGGCAGCAGGGCCGACAGGCTGACGATGCTGAGCGCGACGGCGATCGTCAGTGCGATCGCCGTGCACAGCGGCGGCAGCCACGAACCCGATGGAATGCGCGAGGCGCGCAGGCTGGCGATGTTCATGTCCTGCTCCGCGCGTCCGGCGTGCCTGCCTGCTTGAACGACGCAGTCAGCAGGCGGGAGAAGCGGGCGGCCGACGGCAGCATGCCGAAGCCCCAGAACGGCGGCAGCGGCGCGACGCGTCCGGCGCGGACCGCGGGCAGCGCGCGCCACAGCCGATTCGCCGCGAGCGTGCGCGCGACGCCGGCGGGCAGCGGATCGAAGAACAGCACGTTCGCGTCGGGCGTGGCGGCGAGCTGCTCGATGCCGGCCACGCCGATGCCCCAGTAGTCGGTCGGGCCGCGCCACGCGTTGGCGACGCCGAGTGCGTCCATCACGTCTTGGAACAGGCTGCGCGCGCCGTAGATGCCGATATGACGACCGTCGAAGAAACGTATCAGGTAGAGCGGCCGCGACGCATCGCGCGGCCGCATCGCGCGCCGGTACGCGGCGATGCGCGCGCTGTCCTGTGCGATCGTGCGCGCGGTCGCGTCGACCAGCGCCTGTCCGGCGCTCGCGCGGTCGCACAGTGCGGCCAGTTGCAGCGTGACGTTTTCCGAATGGCGGTACGGCGCGCCGGCATCCGTATACACCGCGAAAGCGCGCACCGGCGCGATGCGTTCGAGCATCGCGCGCTGCGATTCCTGGCTCGAATTGATCAGGATCAGGTCGGGCGCGAGCTGCTGGAGCAGTTCGAGGCTCGGCGCGAGGCGCAGTCCGACGTCGGGTACATGGGCGGGCACGCGCGGCGTGACCACACTGTCGTTGTACGCGCCGATCTCGGCGACGCCGGCGGGTATGACGCCCAGTGCAAGCAGCGTCTCCACGAGCCCCCAGTCGAGCACGACGAGCCGGGGCGCGCGGGCCGGCGCCGCGGCTCGCGTCGCCGGCAGTCCGGTGGCGAACAGCGACGCGAGCATCGCGGATTGCAGGAAGGGGCGACGCCGCATGTCAGCGCGCCACGCCGAGCCGGCTGCCGCTATGCGGGTGCACGACGATGTCCATCGGAAGACCGTAGATCGATTCGAGCACGTCGCCCCGCATCAGCTCGGCGGGCGTGCCGCTCGTGAGCAGCCGGCCGCTGTGCAGCGCGACGAGTTCGTCGCAGAAGCGGGCGGCCAGATTGATGTCGTGCAGCACGATGACGACGGTCAGGCGTTGGCGGTCGGTCAGCTCGCGCAGCAGCCGCAGCACCTCGATCTGATGTGCGATGTCGAGTGCCGACGTCGGTTCGTCGAGCAGCAGGCACGACGCGCATTGCGCGACCAGCATCGCGAGCCAGACGCGCTGGCGCTCGCCGCCCGACAGGTGATCGGCGAGCGTGTCGGTGAAACGCAGCGTGTCGGTGACGCGCATTGCTTCGTCGATCCTCGCATGATCGTCTGCGCGCAGGCGGCCGAGCGGACCGCGCCACGGATAGCGGCCGAGCGCCACCAGCTCACGCGCCGTCATGCCGGTGTCGAGCGGCGGATTCTGCGGCAGGTAGGCGACCTGCCGCGCGAAGTCGCGCGCTGCCCACGTGGCGAGGTCGGCGCCGTGCAATTGCAGCGAGCCGCCCGACGGCCGTTGCTGGCGGGCGAGCAGCTTGAGCAGCGTGCTCTTGCCCGAGCCGTTGTGACCGATCAGCGCGATCATCCGCCCAGTGGGCAGCGACAGGTCGAGCGGCTGCAACAGGACCCGGCCGTCGGCTCTGAACGATACGCCGTCGAGCCGATACAGCGCAGGCGCGGCCGCGCAACCGGCCGGCGTCGCATGCTCGGCCGGTTGTCGTTCGCATGACTGCCGGATCATGTCGGTCAGCACGTTCATCCCTCCGCGGTTACCAGCGATAGCGGGCCGTGGCGAGGACTTCCACGCCATCGCCGTAGTTACAGATGCCGCCGGTCTGGCACGATGCCACGTAGGTGCGGTTGAACAGGTTCTTGCCGTTCAGCGAGAACAGCCAGTGCTTGCCTGTGTCGTAGTGGACGGTCGCGTCGACCAGCGTGCGCGAGCCTACATGGATCGTGTTCGTCTCGTCGTAGCTCCCGCCGATGTAGCGCAGCCCGCCGCCGAAGCCGAGGCCGCGGAACGCGCCGCCGTGCAGCGTGTAGTCGAGCCATGCGGATGCCACGTGACGCGGAATGCCCCACGTTTGCAGCCCCTGCAGCGAAACCGTCGCGCCGGCGAGCGTCGTGCCGGTCAGGTTGGTGTCGGTGCTGACGTCGTTCAGGTACGTGTACGACGCGGCAACGTCGAGGTTGTCGGTCAGGCTCGCATGGCCTTCGAGCTCGAGCCCGCGCGCACGCACCTGGCCGATCTGGACGCTGTAGCCGAAGTGGTCCGGATCGCTGCTGGCGACGTTGCGTTCGCGCAGATCGAACAGCGCTGCGGTCACGAAGCTGTTGTAGCCAGGCGGCTGGTACTTGACGCCGATTTCATACTGCTCCGCGGTACGCGGGCGCAGCGGCCCGCCCGCATAGGTCAGGCCGATCTGCGGGTCGAACGATTTCGCATAGCTCGCATACGGAGCGATGCCGTTGTCGAACAGATAGACGACACCGGTCCGCCAGGTGAATGCACGCGACGATTGCGTGACGTCGTAGCCCTGCAGCGGATTGTTGTCTTCGGACGATGCCCAGTCCTCGCGCACACCCAGCAGGACGCGCCACTTTCCGTACGCGATCTGGTCCTGCGCATAGACGCCGAACTGTTTCATGCGCTCCATGTCGTCGGACGTGGTGTTGGGGGCAGCGATCGGCAGATACACCGGGTTGAACAGGTTCAGCGACGGCTCGGCGAAATTCGATCCGACGGTCTCGTTGTACAGCACGCGCTGGAAGTCGAAGCCGAACAGGACGGTGTGCGACAGCGGCCCGGTCGCGAATTTGGCCTGGACCTGGTTGTCGATGTTGAAGAACTTGCCGGTTTCCTCGTTTCTGAACGCATACCGGTTGACGGTGGTGTTCGACCCGGCGACATAGCCGTTCGAGAATGGGAAGACGTTCGCGAAATCGTCGCTCACGACCGTGTAGCGCAAGTTCTGGCGGAACGTCCAGGTGGGATCGAAGCGATGCTCGAACTCGTAGCCGACCGAATACTGGGTGCGCGTGTGGTGGTCGAAATCGGGGTCGCCGACGTTCGTGTGGCTCGAAATCCTGCCGTTCGGGTTGAACAGCACGCTGCCGACCGCCGGCACGTAGTTGTAGTAGCCGACGCTCGGATCGCGCTGATACTTCGCGAGCACGGTGAGCGTGGTGTTTTCGTCCGGTTTCCACGTCACGGCGGGGGCGATGTAGATGCGCTGCTGCTTAACGCCGTTGACCTGCGTATCCGCGTCGAGCCCGACGCCGGTCAGGCGGTACGACAGCTTGCCGTCCGGCGTCAGCGCGCCGCCGAGGTCGAAGCCGAGCTCGGCGCGATTATGGCTGCCGGTCGTGAAGAACACTTCGTGGATCGGCGTCGTTGTCGGTCGCTTGCTGACCAGGTTCGCGATGCCGCCGGGGTTGGCCTGCCCGTAGAGCACCGACGACGGGCCGTGCAGCACGTCGATGCGCTCGAGCCCGTACGGATCGAAGTTCGGGATCGCGTAGCCGAACCCGGTGTCGCTCGGCAGGCGCGTGCCGTCGAGGAACTGTTCGAGCACGAAACCGCGGCTGTACAGGTACGGCGCGCCGGCCGTGGAGTCGCCGCGGATTTCCGGCAGCACGCTCGCGGTGTAGCGCAAGGCTTCGGCGACGCTGCGCGCGCCCTGGGCGGTCATCTGGTCGTTCGTGACGACCGACACGGACTGCGGCGTCTCGATGAGCGGCGTGTCCGTCTTGGTCGCGGTCACGGCGGTGATCGGCACGTAGCCGCCGGCGTCGCCGGTGCGCGATGCGGGGCGCTGACCCGTCACGGAAATGGTCGGCAATTGCCCGCCGTTCGACGACGCATCGTTCGACGGCGTCTGCGCGTGCGCGGCGGAGATGCCGCCCAGCAAGCAGATCAATAACGCGTTGTTCAGCGCAACGGCTCTGTACACCCCGGTCGTCATGTAGCTTCCTTCAGTCGTTAGTGAATAATGGTGCGAATGATTCGTAATAACTTCTCGGGTGCTGCACTGCCCGGGCTCTGATCGGCCGTCGGCAGGAATTCAAAACGAGTGGGGGGGACAACGGAACGCGAAGCGCGTGGTCCTGAATCAGACCAATTGCCACTATAATCCGGGCTCTTGTTGTCAGTCAGGACAACATTGGCATAAAGATGGACATTTTTGTCTGATTCAATGCATTGTTTCGAAATTTGTAACTGATCAGGTCATGGCCAAACCCATGTTGCAGACCTTCGGCGACGGATTCGCTGCGAGGAAGGTGATCGCGCAGGCGATCGACTACGCCGACGGCACCCATGAAATCGCGCACGTGCACTATCGTGCGCAGCTCGTCTACGCGACGAGCGGCATCGTGCGCGTCGTCACGCCGTTCGGCCTCTGGATGCTGACGCCCGGCAATGCGTTGCTGATCGGTTCGCAAGTCGAGCACGAATTGCATATGGTCGGACAAGTCGCGATGCGCACGCTGTACATCGATCCGGACGTGCTGGCGCTGCAAAAGCAGGCGTGCCGGGTGATCCCCGTCGGGGATCTGCTGCGCGCGTCGATCCTCGGCCTGTTTGACACCGATTCCGACGACGTGGAGGAAAGCCGCACCGCGCTCATCGTGCCGCTGATCCTGCGGCTGCTGCAGGATGCGAAGGACGAGCCGTCGACCGTGCGCCTGCCGTTGCCGGCCCACGCGCGACTGCGGCAGATCTGCGAAAACCTGATCGCGCAGCCCGCCAGCGCCGATACGCTGGAGCGCTGGGCCGAGCGGGTCGGCGCCAGTTCGCGCACGGTCGCGCGGCTGTTTCGGCAGGAAACCGCGATGAGCTTCGGGAAGTGGCGCGAGCAACTGCGGCTCGCGGAAGCGATGTCGCGGCTCGCGATCGGTCATTCCGCGGCGCAGGTCGCGGAGGAACTGGGCTATGCGGACGTGCGCACCTTCACCGTGATGTTCAAGCGCGCGTTCGGCAGTACGCCGCAGCAGTTCCGGCAGCAGTTCCGCGAACCGGCGGCGGTGTGACGCGCGCCGGGCACCGGGCGCGCGCAGCGGCGGCGATGCGGTGCCGCTCATTCGAACAGTCCGCGCACGCTGTCGAGCAGCATCGGGTGATGCATGATGCTCGTGTGTCCCGCCGGCACTTCGGCCAGCACGGTTTCGGTCGTGCCGATGCGCGCCGCCCAGTCGCGCGGCTTGCCGCTTTCCACCGATTCGGTCGACCACCACAGCGCGAGCGGCGTGCGCAGCGCCGGCATCCGGAACGTATCGGCGAGGCGGCCGTGCTCGAGAATCACGTCGCATGCCGCTTCGAATAGCGCGCGCTCGGCGGCATGGAGGCCGAGCGCGGCGTGTCGTGCGATCCACGTGCGCAGAGCGCGGACTTCGTCCTGTACGTTGTCGTCCGCGTCGCGATCGGGCAGTGCGTCGATCAGGCCGGCCAGTGCGACCTGCTGTGCGTCGCGCTCCAGGCGCTCGACCATCGACACCAGCACCCGGGCGCCGAACGACCAGCCGAGCAAGCGATACGGGCCGTCTGGCTGCACGTCGCGGATGCGGGCGACATAGTCGGCCGCCAAGTCGTCGAAGTCCGCCGCGCGCCAGCGCGGGTCGCCGAGCCCGGGGGCCTGCAGGCCGAAAAACGTCGCCCGCCCGTTCAGCGCCCGGGCAAGCGAACGGTATTCGGCCACGAGGCCGTGTCCAGCGTGAATGCAGAACACCGCGTGCGGCGCGCCCAGGTCGTTCAGCGGAACAATGCCTGCCGGCAGCGGGCCGAAGCGGCGCTCCGGCCCCGACGCGATCTTTCGCGGCGGCGCGAACCGGCTGCGGGCGAGCGCGCCGAGCGCGATTTCGAGCCGTACGCGCTGTCGCCACAGAGCGAAGACTGCGCGGTCCGCATCGTCGGCAGATTCGGCGTCTCCCTGGCTGTCTGGCAGCGTGACGGGCGATACGTCAGCCGGCGCCGGAGTCGGCGCATCGCGGCGGCCGCTCTCCGCCGGTTGCGTCGCGTCACGGCCGATCAGATCGAGGAGTACCGCTTCGAACCGGTTCGCCAGCCGCGCAACGGTTGCCTCGCTCAACACCCCCGGGCTGTATCGCCAATGTACGTTCAGCCGATCCGACGACACGAGCGCGCCGATATCGAGCGCATGGTCCATTGTGTCGCGATCGTCGGTTTGCGGGCCGGCATGCTCGCCGGAGAAGCGGAAACGCCCGTTCGCCGGCAGTGTCTGGTCGAATCGGCCGAGATAGTTGAAGCGCAGCGACGGCGCCGGCAGCGCGGCCAGCGTCGCGCGGCTCGCGTCGTCGCCGAAGCGCAGCAGCGATCCCCACGAAAACCCCTTGTCCGGCACCGCGCGCAACAGGTCGCGCACGGACGACAGCGTGCGCGCGGCGTCGCCGTGATGCGGCAGCGCAAGCGGATACTGGGTCGTGAACCAGCCGATCGTGCGGCTTAGGTCGATGCCGTCGATCAGGTCTTCGCGACCGTGGCCCTCGAGGTCGATCAGCAGGCGCGATGCGCCGGCCCACGGTCCCAGCGTCTCGGCCAGCGCGGCCAGCAGCAATTCCTCGGTGCGTGCGTCGTCCGGGCGCGCGCCGCGTCGCAGAAGCGCGCGTGTGGCTTGCTTCGGCAACGCGACGGTCACGACCCGGCTTTTCGACAGGCGCCGGTCACCGTCGCCTTCGAGCGGAAGCGCGGCGCTCGCGCCGTGCAGCATGCGCTGCCACCACGCGAGTTCCCACAGGCGCTCGGCCTGCTGCGCATGGTGCGGCTGGCGGGACACCCATTCGCTCCAGGGCGTCGTGACGGGCGGCAGCGCATCGTCCGGGCGTGCATGGAGCGCCTGCAATTCTTCGAGCAGAATGCGCCACGAGACGCCGTCGACAACAAGGTGATGGACGACGATCAGCAGCCGCCGGACGACGCCGGCATCGACGTACGCCGCGCGCAGCAGCGGTCCGTGCCGGAGGTCGAGGCTGCGGTGCAGCACGGCGCCTGCGGCCGCCAGCCCGGTTTCCCATGTGTCCGGTTCGAGCCGGACATGCCGCAGCAGCGTGGCCGGTTCTTCCGGTGCGACGCGTTGTCTCCAGTGCTGCGCGGCCGGCGACGAGAGCGATGCGGCGTCTGTGCGTTCGAAGCGCAATCGGAGCGCGTCGTGGCGCGTGACCAGCCGGCGCAGCGTGGTCTCGAGCGCCGCAGGATCCAGTTCGTCGCGCACTTCCAGCAGCACGGCCTGGTTCCAGTGTGCGAGACCGTCGGGGTGCTTGTCGAAGAAGGTTGCCTGGATCGGCGCGAGCGGCTGCGCGTCGTGCCGCTCGGCGGCCGCGGGCACGGCGTCGTCGTCGATATCGCGGGCGACCTGCGCCATCTGCGCGACGCTCGGATGCTCGAATACCTGCTTGGGCGTGAGCAACAGGCCGGCATCCCGGGCGCGCGACAGCAACTGCAGGCTCAGGATCGAATCGCCGCCCGCCGCAAAGAAATTGGCGTGAACGTCGCCGATCTCGCAACCGAGCACCTGTTCCCAGATTGCCAGCAACGTTTGCTCGCGCCGGTTGCGCGGCGCGACGCACGCGGCACCGGCGCCGGCGGCGGACGCGGGCTTGGGCGCCGGCAGCGCGCGCCGGTCGAGCTTGCCGTTCGCCATGACCGGCAGTCGATCGAGCAGGACGAAGGCGGCCGGCACCATGAACGCAGGAAGGCGCCCGGCCAGCGCCGCGCGCAACGTATCGGCGCCGGTGCCCGTGGCGGCGACGACGTAGGCGACCAGCCGTTGCTGCGAGCCGTCCGTATGCAGTGCGACGGCGGCTTCCGCGACGTTCGCGTCAGCGCGCAGCGCCGACTCGATTTCGCCGAGCTCGATGCGCTGGCCGCGCAGCTTGACCTGCTGATCGAGGCGCCCGAGAAACAGGATGGCGCCGTCGTTGCCCACCCGGCACAGGTCGCCGCTGCGGTAGAGCCGCGCGCCGGGCGGCCCTTCCGGATCCGGCACGAACCGCTCGGCCGTCGGCGACGCGCGGCCGAGGTAGCCGCGTGCGACGCATGCGCCCGTGATGCACAGCTCGCCCGCGCCGCCGTGGGGCATCCGGTTGCCGTCGGGATCGAGCACGACGGCGCCGCGCTCGGGGAAGGGGCGCCCGATCGGCACGACCGCTCGGTCCGCGTCGAAGGCGGCAGTCGCATGCCGTAACGCGGCGATGGCCGTTTCGGTGGGACCGTACAGATTGTCGAGTGCGATATGCCGCAGCGGCCCATGGTGCCAGCGCCCGAGTTCGTCGCGGGGCAGCGCTTCGCCGCCCACCGTGATCTGGCGCAGCGCATGCAGCGCCGCGGGCGGCGGCGCATGGCGCTGCCACTGTTGCCAGAGCGCGGTCGGAATTCGCGCGAAGGTGACGCCGCCGTCGACGAGCGTCGCGTTCAGCGTATCGAGCGTCCAGGCCTGCGGCCCGCGCATGCGGACTGCGCCGCCGGCGAGCAGCGCCGGCAGCAGTTCGTGCAGCGCGACGTCGAAATTGATCGTCGACGATTGCAGCATGATGTCGTCCGCGCCGATGCGGTAGGTGCCGCAGAAGTCGCGCAGATGCAGGCTGAGCGCCTCGTGATCGAGCGCGACGCCCTTGGGGCGGCCGGTCGACCCGGACGTGTACAGCACGTATGCGAGCTGGCGCGGATGCACGGATTCGTCCCATCCCGTCGCGTCTTCGTGAGCGACGTCGCCGACGTCGACCTGCGTGCGGCCGGCCAGCAATTCCCCGAGCTGCGCGCCGCATTCGCGATCGACGACGACCGCGCGGATGTCTGCATCGTCGAGCATGTCCCGCAGCCGCTCGCGCGGATAATCCGGATCGAGCGGCACGTATGCGCCGCCGGCCTTCCAGACCGCCAGCAGGGCCGCTGGCAGCGCGGCGGAGCGCGTCATGCAGACGCCGACCCGGGCGTCCGGGCCGATGCCCGCGCGCTTGAGCCTGCGCGCGATCCGGTTGCTCCAGGCGTCGAGCTCGCGATAAGTCAACCGCGTTTCGCCGCAATACACCGCGATCGCATCGGGGCGCGACGCGGCGCGCGCGAGGATGCGCGGCACGACGGGCTCGAACGGTTCGCGGCGCAGGGGCTGCGACGACAGGGCCGCGCCGGATAGCGCGATGTCGCCCGGCAATTGCTCCGGATGCCCGGCGAGCTGTGCGAGCACGGCGCGATAGTCGCGGGCCAGCCGCTCGACGGTGGCTACGTCGAACATGTCGCACGCGTAGCTGAATACGGCCCGCAGGCTATCCGCCGCCTCGACGATGTTGAGCGTGAGATCGAAGCGCACGGTGCCGGCGTCGCTGTCCACCGGCGTCGCGCGGAGGCCCGGCAGCTCGACGCGGGCGGCCGGATCGGCGTAGTCGAAATTGAACATCACTTGGAACAGCGGCGCTTGCGACAGATCGCGATCGGTTTGCAGCGCGTCCAGCAGTTGCGCGAACGGCAGGTCGGAGTGAGCCTGTGCGTCGAGCACGGTGTCGCGCAGTGTCCGCAACTGCTGCTGCAGGGACCGTGCCGGCGCGAGGCGGCTGCGGATCACCAGCGTGTTGACGAAGAAGCCCATCACCGCATGCGTCTCGGCGCGCTCGCGTCCGGCCACCGGCACGCCGACCCAGATGTCGGTTTCGCCGCTGTAGCGGTGCAGCAGCAGGTTGAACGCATGCAGCAGCGTCATGAAGAGCGTAGCGTCGTTGCGGCTCGCGAGGCGCCGCAGTCCGGCGGCGAGCGCCGGATCGAGATCGACCGCCACGCGAGCGCCGCGGCCGTCGCGTGCCGCAGGCCGGGGCCGGTCCGCCGGCAGCGACAGCACCGGCGCCGGCCCGGCCAGTTGCGCGGACCAGTACGACAGATGCCGGGCCAGCGCGTTGCGGTCGACCCACTCGCGTTCCCACGATGCGACGTCGCGGTACTGCAGCGCAGCCGGGGCCGGCGGCGGCGCGTCCTGCCGCTGCGCTGCACCGTACAGCGACACGAACTCGCGGATCAGCAGCCCCATCGACCACGCATCGGACACGATGTGGTGAATCACGATCTGCACGACGTGCGATTGCGCGCCGATGCGCAGCACCTCGAAACGCATCAGCGGATCGTGTTCGAGATCGAACGGGGCCGACGCGGTCAGCCGCAGGTTCGCGCGGAGCGCTTCGCTGCAGGCGTCGTGCTCTTCAGGCGAGGCTGCCGCGCGCAGGTCCCGATAGACCGCGCGCGGCCCACCGTCGACCGTGCGTACGTGCTGAAACGGCACGCCGCCCGCTTCGCCGAACGCAGTGCGCAGCGCTTCGTGGCGCTCGACGAGCGCGGCGAGCGCCGCGTCGAGCGCTGTGACGTCGAGTGGCCCGTCGATTCGCAGCGCGCGGACGATGTTGTACGCGCTGCTGGCGGGATCGAGCCGCCACATGAACCACAGGCGCTCCTGCGCGTGCGACAGCGGCGCGTGGGCGGGGCGTTCGGCGAGCGGCACGATCGGCAGAACCGAGCCGTCGATGCCATGCTCGCGCAGTCGCGCCTTGAAGCGTGCGCGCTTGTCGGCGGGCAGCGCGGCATAGCGTTGCGCGATGTCGAGATTGTCTTGTCTTGCGTCGGCGAGCATGGGGGTCTCAATCCAGTTCGGCCAGCAGCTGTTTCATCGTGTCGCGCTGCGCGGCGTGTGCCTGCCGCGCATGCGCGTCGGCATCGGCGGCGTCGGCCAGGTGCGCGGCCAGCCGCGCGACCGTGGGCTGCGCGAGCACGGCCGCCAGCGCGACCGGCCGCTGCAGCGTGCGCGTGAGTCGCGCGGCGATCTGCACTGCGAGCAGCGAATGCCCGCCGAGTTCGTAGAAGTTGTGGTGCACGGATACCGTCGACACGCCCAGCACGTCCTGCCAGACGTCGGCGATGGCCTGCTCGACCGGATCGCGGGGCGCCACCGGCTGCGCGTCCGCAGCGGATTCGGGCGCGGGCAGCGCGCGGCGGTCGAGCTTGCCGTTCGGCAGCAGCGGCAGCCGGTCGAGCGTGACGAAGGCAGTCGGCACCCAGGCTTCCGGCAGCCGGGCGCGCAGCGCGTGCGCCAGCGACGCGGGGGCGGCGTCGCCCACGACGTACGCGACCAGGCGCTCGCGCTCGCGTTCGCCATCGAGCGCGACGAGCGCGTCCGTCACGCCTGTGCACTGCCGCAGCGTCGCCTCGATTTCGCCGGGCTCGATGCGCTGGCCGCGCAGCTTGATCTGCTGGTCGATCCGGCCGAGGAACTGCGCTGTGCCGTCCGCGTCCAGGCGGCAAAGATCGCCGGTTCGATAGAGGCGCGAACCGGGCGGGCCGTCCGGGTCCGGCACGAACTGCGCTGCCGTCAGCGCCGCGCGGCCGAGGTAGCCGCGCGCGAGACAGTCGCCGCTGATGCACAGCTCGCCGATTCCTCCATGCGGTACGCGCAGGCCGGCTTCGTCGAGCAGCGCGACGCCGCGCCCCGGGTAGGGGCGCCCGATCGGCACGATCACGTGCGTCGCGTCGGCCGGGCCGGTGCGGTGATGCAGAGCGGCGACGGCGGTCTCGGTGGGGCCGTACAGGTTGTCGAGACGGATGCCGGCGAGCGGCCCCGCTTGCCAGCGCGCGAGTGCGTCCCCGGCGAGCGCTTCGCCGCCGACGGTGATCTGCCGCAACGCCGCGAGTGCATCGGCGGGCGGCGCGGCGAGTTGCCATTGACGCCACAGCGATGTGGGGATGCGGGCGAACGTGATGCCGGCGCCGACGAGCGTCGCATTGAGCGAGTCGATGTCCCATGCGTCGGGGCCGCGCATCTCGACTCGTCCGCCCTGCAGCAGGGCGGGCAGCAATTCGTGCAGTGCGACGTCGAAATTGATCGTCGACGATTGCAGCACGACATCCTGTGCGCCGATCGCATAGACCGACTGGAAATCCGCGAGGTGCAGGCTCAGCGCGCGATGGCTGAGCGCGACACCCTTCGGCTTGCCGGTCGATCCGGACGTGTAGATCACGTACGCGAGCTGACCGGGTTCGATCCGCGGCTGCCAGCCGGCGGGCGCCGGCGCGACTCTCGCGTCGCGTTCGACCCGGATCACGCGGCGCCCGGCGAACCATCCGCCCAACTGGCGGATGCACGCATCGTCGGCGACGACGTGGTGCACGCCGGCGTCGTCGAGCATGTCGCGCAGGCGTTCGGGCGGATACACGGGATCGAGCGGCACGTACGCGCCGCCCGCTTTCCAGATGCCGAACAGCGCGGCGGGCAGGCCGACGCCGCGCGTCACGCATACGCCGACGCGCTCGTCGGCGCGCACGCCGGCGCAATGCAGTTGCCAGCCGAGCTGGTCGCTCCATGCATCGAGCTCGCCGTAGCCGAGTGTTTCGCCGCGGCAGGCGATCGCGACGGCATCGGGCTGCCGTGCCGCGCAAGCGGCGAAGCGCGGCATCACCGGCGAGAAGTCGTAGACGCGCTGCGGCTGCGAATCGAGCGCGCCGCCCGATAGCGCAATGTCGCCGAGCACGGCGGCGCGGCCGTCGGATGCGGTTGCGCGTTCCGTCACGGCGTCCGCCAGTTGCGTGAGGATCCGCGCGTAATCCGCCGCGAGCGCGTCGACCGTTGCGCGCTCGAAGCATTCGCCGTCCCACGACCATTGCAGGTCGAGCCGGGTGCGGGGCAGCACCGCGAGCGTCAGCGGGTAATGGGTGCGGTCCGCGCTCAGCACGCTGCGAATGGACAGGCCGTCGTCGTCCGCGCCGGCGATCTGGTCGAGCGGATAGTTCTCGAACACGAACAGCGTGTCGAACAGGTTGTCGCCGCTGCGGCCGGTCCATTGCTGGATGCGCGTGATCGGCGTGTGCTCGTGCTCGCGCAGCGCATGGTTGAGCGCCTGCAGGCCGCGCAGCCAGTCCGTCGCCGGCGTGCCGGCGGGAACATCGACCCACAGCGGCACGCTGTTGATGAAGAGGCCGGTCATGCGCTCGACGCCGGGCAGGTCCGCCGGGCGCCCGGACACGGTCACGCCGATCGCCGCCCGGCGCCGCCCGCCGTATCGTGCGACGAGAATCGCCCACGCGCCCTGCATCAGCGTATTCAGCGTGACCTGCGCGCGTTGCGCCGCCTGCAGTAAGCGCGCGTGCAGCGTGTCGTCGAGCCGGGTCGACGTATCGTGCGAGCCGGGCCGCGGCGAACGCGGGCGCGCGAGCGCCGGCGCGAGCAGCGCCGCTTCGTCGGCGTCGGCCGCGAGCGATCGCCACCAGCCGGCATGGTCGCGCGCGGCCGCGTCGTGCATCAGCCACCGGACGTAATCGCGGTACGGCGTGGCGGCGGCCGTGTCCGCAGGCGGCTCTGCGCCGCCCGCGCGGACGCGATAGGCGGCGCAGAGCGCGGCCAGCAATTGCGCGCTGCTCCAGCCGTCGAGCAGTGCGTGATGGCTCGTCCACACGAGATCGTGCGCGCCGTCGGGCCGCGCGAACAGGGTGACGCGCATCAGTGGCGCCGCGCCCGGCTCGAAGTCGGCGCGCACGTCCGATGCGAGCCACGCGGCGAGCCGGGCATCGTAATCGGCGCCGGCCTCGCTGAAATCGTGCGCCGCGAAAGGAAGCTCGACATGGCGATGCACGACCTGCAGCGGCCCGCTTTCCTGGCCGAGTTCGAAGTGCGTGCGCAGGACCGGGTGGCGGTCGAGCATGTCTTGCCATGCGAGGCGCAATGCCTGCGAGTCGAGCGCGCCGTCGATCGTCAGGCGCAACTGGTTGACGTACATCCCGGCGCCCTTGTTCAGCAGGCTGTGAAACAGCAACCCTTGCTGCAGCGGCGTGGCGGGATAGATGTCCTCGATGTCGCCGAGCGGCAGCCGCATCGCGTCGAGCGTGTCCTGACGCAAGCGCGCGAGCGGGAAATCGGCGGCGGTGGCGCCGGCAGGCGCCGCGGCGCAATGGTCGATCAGTGCGCGCAGCGTCTGCGCGGCCTGCGACGCGATCCGCTCGACATACGCCGGCGCCAGCAGGCCGGGACTGAAGCGCCAGTGCAGGTCGAGCGCGCCGTCCACCACGACGGCGGTGAGGTCGAGCCGATGATCCATCGTGTCGTGACCGGCGATCGGCGCACCGGCGAAGTCTGCGGAAAAGCGCAGGCGCGGTTCGTCCGGCGCGCCGTTCGCGGCTGCGGCAAGCGCCTGGTCGAACTGCCCGAGATAGTTGAAGCGCACCTGCGCGTGGCGCCATGCATCGGCGCTTGCCGGCAGGCGGCCGGCCGAGCGGAGGCGGCCGAAATTGAAACCGTGCGCCGGCACGGCGCGAAGCGACTCCTTGACGGCGATCAGCGTGGCGGTCTGCGTCGTCGCGTGCGGCAGCGCAAACGGATGCTGCACCGTGAACCAGCCTACCGTGCGGTCGAGATCGCAGTCGTCGAGCGGCGCGCTGCGGCCGTGCGCCTCGAGCTCGATCAGGATCGGCGCGTCGTCGGCGCCGATGTCGGACGACTCGCGCAGCGTGTGCGCGAGCGCGGCCAGCAACAGGTCGTCCGGACGGGTTCGATACGCGTGCGACGTATGCTGCAGCAGGCGTCGCGTCGTATCGGCGTCGAGTGCCGTGGTGATCGTGCGGCTGGCCGAGAGGCGGCGGTCGGCCGCGGGGGCGACGGTGTCGCGCCAGGCGTGCCGCGCGTCGCGCAGTGTCCGGGTCCAGTAGTCCGTTTCGGCCTGTTCGTGGTTCGCGCCACCATCCTGTGCGGCCACCCATGCGCTCCACGGCATCGTGATCGCGGGGAGCGGCGCGCCGGCGTACAGCGCGCGCAGGTCGTCGAGCAGCACGCGCCATGACACGCCGTCGACCGCGAGATGGTGGATCGCGATCAGCAGGCGGCGACGCGGGCCCGCTTCGAACCAGGCGGCGCGCAGCAACGGGCCGTGCTCGATGTCGAGACTTTGCTGGATTGCCGCGCCGCCGCTTGCCAGCGCGTGCTCCCAGTCGGCCGGGCTGATGGAGACGGACTGCAGCAGCGGCGCATCTTCGTGCTCGATCACGCGCTGGCGCCAGCCGGTGTCGTCGCGCACGAAACGCAGCCGCAACGCGTCGTGGCGCCGGACCAGCGCGGCCAGCGCGGCATCCAGGCGCGCAACGTCGAGCGGGCCGGCCGCATCGAGCAGGACCGACTGGTTCCAGTGCGATTCACCGTCGGGATGTTTCGCGAAGAAAGCCGCCTGGATCGGCGTCAGCGGCAGCAGGTCGTGCCGCTCGATCGCATCGGGCGTGCCGCTGCGACGCGCCGTCATCAATTGTGCTTGCTGCGCGATCGTCGGGTGCTCGAAGATCTGCCTGGGCGTCAGATGCCAGCCCGCGCTGCGCAGCCGCGAGATCAGCTGCAGGCTCAGGATCGAGTCGCCGCCGGCCTGGAAGAAGTTGATGTGGACGCTGGCGACGGGGTGGCCGAGGACGGACTGCCAGATGTCGAGCAGGGCGGCTTCGCGCGGCGAGCGCGGGGCGACGGCGGGAGTGTCGTCGTCCTGCCAGGCGGGGTGGGGCAGCGCGCGGCGGTCGAGCTTGCCGCTGGGCGTGAGCGGGAAAGCGTCGAGCGTGACGATGGCCGACGGCAGCATGTGGGCGGGCAGCGTGTCGGCCAGTTGTGCGCGAAGCGCGGCGCTATCGGCATTGCCGGTCACGTAGCCGACGAGTTGCTGCCGCGGCGCTTCGCCGTGCAGGGCGACGGCGGCGTTCTTCACGCCGTCGCAGGCGCGCAGCGCGGTTTCGATCTCGCCGGGCTCGATGCGGAAGCCGCGCAGCTTGATCTGCTGGTCGAGGCGGCCGAGCGGCTCGGGGCGGCCGTCTTCGCGCAGGCGGCAGAGGTCGCCGGTGCGGTACAGGCGTGCGCCCGGGGGGCCGTCGGGATCGGGGACGAAGCGCTCGGCGGTCAGGCCGGGTCGGCCGAGATAGCCGCGGGCGAGGTTGGCGCCGCCGATGCAGAGTTCGCCGAGGCCGCCGTCGGGGACGGGGAGGCCGTGTTGGTCGAAGACGCGCAGCACGGTGTGGGGCAGCGGATCGCCGTGGGTGATGGGCTGGCCGTCGAGGACGGGTGCGCCGGCCGAATAGATGGTGGTTTCGGTGGGCCCGTAGAGGTTCCAGAGGGTCACGCCGCGCGCGATGAGATCGGAGGCGAGATCGTCGGGGAGGGCTTCGCCGCCGCTGAGGCCGAGTAGCGGCGGATGAGCGACGTTGAGATCGTTTCGCCAGCCGGCTTCGACGAGCATGCGCCATCCGGAGGGGGTGGCCTGGAAGACGGTGGCGCGGGACGCGTCGAGGCGCTGGGCGAGCGCGATGCCGTCGCGTGCGGTGTGGGCGGAGACGAGTTCGACGGGAATGCCGCGCACGAGGGGGAGACAGAACTCGAGCACGGAGATGTCGAACACGGGGGCGGACTCGCTGAGCCAGAGATCGCCGTCGCGCAGGCCGGGCCGACGGGCGATGCTGGCGACGAGGCGATCGAGCGCGCCGTGGGTGACGCCGACGCCCTTGGGTTGTCCGGTGGAGCCGGAGGTGTAGATGACGTAGGCGAGCTGGTCGGGGTGGACCGGAGCAGGCGTAAAACGCGAATGGGCCGCTGCGCCGCGCAGTGCGGACGGATGGATGACGGCGAGCTTGTCGAAAGCGGCGGGATGCTGATCGATGACGGCGTGAGCGACCCGGGCATCGGCGAGCATGGCGGCGATGCGGGTTTGAGGATAGGCCGGATCGATTGGGAGATAGGCTGCGCCGGCCATCCAGACGCCGAGCATGGCGGCGATGAGAGCGGGGGTGCGCTCGAGGCAGACGGCGACGCAGGCATCGGGCTGCACGCGATAGGCGCGCAGGCGCTCGGCGATGGCGGAAGCCCAGTTGAGCAGTTCGGGACCGGTCAGGGAGTCGGCTTCGCCGACGAGTGCGATCCGGCCGGGGTGCGACGCGGCCATGTCGGCGATGCGTTGCGCGACGGGCACGAACGCATGGCCGTCGAGCGGCACGGCGGTACGCGCCGGCGCACCCAGCGCTAGCGAACGCAGCTCGATACCCGGCGTCGCGATCACCCGATCCAGCGTTTCGACGAAATGGTCAGCGATCTGCTCGATCATGCGCGTCGCGAAAAGATCGTCCGCGAAATCGAAATGCAGCCGGACATGGTCCGCCGCGCCTGTCACGTCGAGCTTGAGGTCGAACTGCACCGCATCCGCCTGCGCGGCCATCGGCTCGATGCGCAATCCGGGAATCGGCTGAGCGACATCCGCCGCCTGCTGGTAATTGAACATCACCTGAAACAGCGGGGAGGTGTTCAGCGCGCGATTCGGCTGCAGCGCCTCGACGAGCCGTGCGAACGGCAGGTCGGCATGCGCCTGCGCATCGAGCGCGCGTTGCCGCACCTGGGCGATCAGCGCAGCGAATGTATCCGCGGCGCCGACGTTCGCCGTCATGACGAGCGTGTTCACGAAGCAGCCGACCGTGCGTCCGGTGTCGGCGTGCGTGCGGCCCGTGACCGGCACGCCGACGCGAATCCCGTCCTGGCCGGCATAGCGTTGCAGCAGCACGTCGAAAGCGGCCAGCATCACGATGAAAAGACTGGCCTGATGCGACGCCGCGAGATCGCGCAGCGCCCGTAGGCGCGCGGCGTCGATCGTGCGCACGATGCGGCCGAGCCTGCGTTGCCGCTGCGCGGCGCGGGTCCGGCTGAGCGGCAGTTCAAGCACGGCGTCGTCGTTCCCGAGCATCCCGCGCCAGTAGTCGAGCTGGTTCGCGAGTTCGGCGCTGTCGGCATGGCGGCGCTGCCAGCATGCGTAGTCGCCGTATTGCGCATCGGGCGCCGGCAGCGCGGCGGCCAGGTCGCCGCCGGTGCACGCCGTGCGATACAGCACGGCCAGTTCGTCGATCATCAGATCGAGCGATTCGCCGTCGCCGATGATGTGATGCAGCGCGAGGTGCAGCACGTGACGAGCGTCGCCGGCGCGGGTCAGCGTGACGCGCAGCAGCGGGCCGTCCGTCAGGTCGAACGGCGCGCGCGCGGCCTGCTGCCACAGCGTCGCGACAGCGGCGTCGCGCATGTCCGCCGGATTCGCGCGCAGATCGTGCTCGGTCCATGCAAAACGCGGCAGCGCGTGAATCTGCTGGTAACCGACACCGTTCTCCTCGCCGAACGACGTGCGCAACGCTTCGTGCCGGATCGACAGCGCGTCGAAGGCCCGGCGCAGCGCCGCGGCATCGAGCGCGCCATGCAGATTGACCGCGCAGGTGATGGTGTACGCGGTATCGCGCGGGTCATACTGCCAGAGGAACCACAGACGCTCCTGCGCATGCGACAGCGGCACGCGCGTCTCCGATGCGTCGCGTCGTGCGATCGGCTGCCGCGATGCCGGCGTGACCGTGCCAGCCGCGTCGATCCGCTCCGCCAGCGCATCGAGCCGTGGATGATCGAAGAACGCGCGCAGCGGCAGGCGTACGCCGAACGTCTGCTCGATGCGTGCTCCGAGCGCAATGGCCAGCAGCGAATGGCCGCCGCGTGCGAAGAAGTCGTCGCAGGCCTCGACGCGATCGACGCCCAGTACGTCACGCCAGAGGGCCGCGAGGCGGAGACCGGTCGCCGTCAGCGGCGTGGCGGCGTCGCCGGCAGGCGCATCGAAAGCAGCGTCGTCCGGCACGGGCAGCGCGCGGCGATCGAGCTTGCCGTTGATCGTCAGCGGCATCGCGTCGAGCACGACATAGGCCGACGGCACCATATGTGCGGGCAGGCGAGCGGCCGCGTGCTCGCGCACATCCCGCCGCAACGTTGCGATGGCGCGGCGCGCCACCAGGTAGGCGACCAGTTGCGCGCCGCGCCGCGGATGGTCGTGCACCACGACTTCGGCCGCGGCGATGTTCGGATGATTCAGCAGCGCCGCGCGCGTCTCGCCGGGTTCGATCCGGAAGCCGCGCAGCTTCGCTTGCGCATCGTTACGTCCGAGATAACGGAGCTCGCCGTTCGCAAGCCGTCGCGCGAGATCGCCGGAACGATAGAGGCGCGCGCCGGACCGGCCGTAAGGATCGGGCACGAAGCGCTCGGCGGTGAGCGCCGCGCGATTCAGATAGCCGCGTGCAAGCCCTGCGCCGCCGACATACAGTTCTCCCGTCGCGCCCGGCGGAACCGGGTTCAGATCCGCGTCGAGCAGATGGAGTTGAAGATCGCCGAGCGCGTCGCCGATCGGGCTTGCCGCCGCACTCGACGCGCCGTGAATATCGTCGCTGTGCAGCGCGCGATGCGTGACGTGTACGGTCGTTTCGGTGATGCCGTACATGTTGACGAGTGCCGGCGCACCGGCGCCGCGGGCGTGCTGCCACGCGGCGAGCGCGGCCGGCTCCAGCCGCTCGCCGCCGAACACGACGACGCGCACGTCGCCGAATGTTTCGGGAGCATCGAGGTCTGCCTTCATCAACGCATCGAACGCGGACGGCGTCTGGTTCAGCACCGTCACGCGCTGCTCGCGCAGCAGGCGCTGCATCGCGGCGGGATCGCGGGTCGTCCAGTACGGGACGACCACCAGCCGCCCGCCGTGGACCAGCGCGCCGAAGAGTTCCCACACGGAAAAATCGAACGCGTGCGAATGGAACAGCGTCCACACGTCCTGCGCATCGAAGCGGAAGTGCGCGGCCGTGCTGTCGAACAGGCGCGCGAGATTGGCATGGGTGATGCCCACGCCCTTGGGGCGCCCGGTCGAGCCGGACGTATAGATTATGTAGGCGAGCTGCTCCGGATGCGGCGCGGCGTGCGGCATCGGCGGTGCGGCGTCGGCGCCGCACGCGTCTTGCAGCGCGGTGGCGTCGATCATCGTCATCCCGCGCGCGGCGGCCCAGTCCCCCAGCGCGGCGAGGCCTTCGGCGTCGGCGACGATGCTGCGCACGCCGGCGTCGAGCAGCGTATCGTGCAGGCGCTCGGCGGGATAGCGCGGATCGAGCGGCACGTAGGCCGCGCCCGCCTTCAGGATGCCGAGCGTCCCGGCGACGAGGGCGGAGGAGCGGCCGGTGCACAGGCCGATGTGCGCGTCGGCCTTCCGGTTCGCGGGAAGCTGCGCGACGATTCGCGAGCCGATCCGGTTCGACCAGCTGTCGAGTTCGCGGTAAGTCAGCGTGCCGGCGTCGGTGGTGACCGCGGGCGCGTCGGGACGCAGCCGCACGTGGTCGGCAATCCGCTGCAGCACGTCGCGCGGCGGAGGCGCGCCGTCCGCGAGCCCGGCGGCCGGCCGCGCTCGCACCGCATCGCCGACCTGCAGGTCGGCGATGCGGTGCGTCATGTCGTTTGCCAGTTGGGCGAGCAGCGCGAGGTAGTGATCGGCGAGCCGTTCGATTGTGGACGCGTCGAAGCGCTCGGTGGCATAGATGACGTTCAGTCGCGCGCCGTGCGCGTGCTCGACGAGATTGAACGACAGGTCGAACTGCGCGCTGCCGGTTTCGACCGGCCGCGCAGCGACCGTCAGCCCGGGCAGCCGCGCGAGCGCCGCGCGGTCGCTGTGCTGCATGCTGAACATCGCGTGAAAGAGCGGCGCGTCGTCGGTGCGCGACGCGCGCAGCGCCTGTACGAGACGCGCGAACGGCAGTGCGCGGTGCGCTTGCGCGTCGAGCAGCGTCTGGCGCGTGTGCACGAGCAGCGAGTCGAATGTCTGCGTGCCGGTCACGTGCTGACGCACGACGAGCGTGTTGACGAAAAATCCGATCAGGTTTTCCGTGCCGACATCGTCGCGCCCGCTCGAAGGCACGCCGATGCGCAGGTCGGTCGCGCTGCTGTAGCGGTACAGCAGCACGCCGAACGCAGCGAGCAGCGCCATGAAGAGCGTCGCGTCGTGCGCGGCGGCCCGGCTTTGCAGGCGAGCAAGCCGCGCGGCATCGATGTCGCGCTGTACGCGTGCGCCGGCGCCGGTGGCGTGAGACGGTCGCGGCCGATCGAATGGCAGCGGCGACGGCGGCGTGTTCGTGCCCAGTTGCGCGCGCCAGTAGTCGAGATGCACCTGCAGCGCGTCGTCGTCGAGCCATTCGCGTTGCCAGGCCGCACAGTCGCGAAACTGCAGCGCGGGTGGCTCGGGTTGCGCCGGCTCGCCGCTCGTCGCGACGCGATACGCGTGCACGAGCGCCCCGATCAGCACGGTCATCGAATGCCCGTCGGTGACGACATGGTGCAGCGTCAGCAACAGCACGTGCCGCGCGTCGCCGATCTGGAACAGGTCGGCTCGCAGCGGGGGGCCGGATTCGAGATCGAACGACTCGACGGCCGCGTGCCGTAGCGCTTCGTCGAGCGTCTGCGGAGCGCCGCGCAGGTCGTGCAGCCGGAGTGCCGGCAGCGGCGCGTCGCGGACGGTCTGGCGCAACGTGCCGTCCGGTTGCCGGACGAACCGGGTGCGCAGGCTCTGGTGCTGCTGCGAGACGATGCGCAATGCAGCCGCGAGCGCGGCGACATCGAGGTCGCCGTCGAGATCGATGGCGCCCGGCATGTGGTAGGCGGGATTGTCCGGCTGTAGCTTCCACAGGAACCACAGGTGCTCCTGTTCGAACGACAGCGGCGCGTCGTCGCCGGCGGTCGCGATCGGCACGATCGGCAGCGTGGCGGGATCGATTTGCTGAGCGACGACCCGTTGCCGGAAGGCGGCGCGCCGTTCGGGCGGCAGCGCGGCGTATCGGAGCGAGATGGTCCGCATGTGCGGCGTGGCTTGAGTCATGAAGTCGAATCCAGGGTGGGAGATGGAGCCATGGCGTTACTCGAGGTCCGCAAGCAGTCGGCCAAGCACGACGGCGTCGGCATCGGCGGCGCCGGCATGCGCGTCCTCGGCGTCGAGGTAGTCGGCGAGCGCGCGGATCGTCGGATGGCGGAACAGCACCGCGAGCGGCACGGTGCGCGCGACCATCTGGTTGATGCGGGCTGCGACCCGCACGCCGAGGATCGAGTCGCCGCCGGCCTGGAAGAAGTTGATGTGGACGCTGGCGACGGGGTGGCCGAGGACGGACTGCCAGATGTCGAGCAGGGCGGCTTCGCGCGGCGAGCGCGGGGCGACGGCGGGAGTGTCGTCGTCCTGCCAGGCGGGGTGGGGCAGCGCGCGGCGGTCGAGTTTGCCGCTGGGCGTGAGCGGGAAAGCGTCGAGCGTGACGATGGCCGACGGCAGCATGTGGGCGGGCAGCGTGTCGGCCAGTTGTGCGCGAAGCGCGGCGCTATCGGCATTGCCGGTCACGTAGCCGACGAGTTGCTGCCGCGGCGCTTCGCCGTGCAGGGCGACGGCGGCGTTCTTCACGCCGTCGCAGGCGCGCAGCGCGGTTTCGATCTCGCCGGGCTCGATGCGGAAGCCGCGCAGCTTGATCTGCTGGTCGAGGCGGCCGAGCGGCTCGGGGCGGCCGTCTTCGCGCAGGCGGCAGAGGTCGCCGGTGCGGTACAGGCGTGCGCCCGGGGGGCCGTCGGGATCGGGGACGAAGCGCTCGGCGGTCAGGCCGGGTCGGCCGAGATAGCCGCGGGCGAGGTTGGCGCCGCCGATGCAGAGTTCGCCGAGGCCGCCGTCGGGGACGGGGAGGCCGTGTTGGTCGAAGACGCGCAGCACGGTGTGGGGCAGCGGATCGCCGTGAGTGATGGGCTGGCCGTCGAGGACGGGTGCGCCGGCCGAATAGATGGTGGTTTCGGTGGGCCCGTAGAGGTTCCAGAGGGTCACGCCGCGCGCGATGAGATCGGAGGCGAGATCGTCGGGGAGGGCTTCGCCGCCGCTGAGGCCGAGTAGCGGCGGATGAGCGACGTTGAGATCGTTTCGCCAGCCGGCTTCGACGAGCATGCGCCATCCGGAGGGGGTGGCCTGGAAGACGGTGGCGCGGGACGCGTCGAGGCGCTGGGCGAGCGCGATGCCGTCGCGCGCGGTGTGGGCGGAGACGAGTTCGACGGGAATGCCGCGCACGAGGGGGAGACAGAACTCGAGCACGGAGATGTCGAACACGGGGGCGGACTCGCTGAGCCAGAGATCGCCGTCGCGCAGGCCGGGCCGACGGGCGATGCTGGCGACGAGGCGATCGAGCGCGCCGTGGGTGACGCCGACGCCCTTGGGTTGTCCGGTGGAGCCGGAGGTGTAGATGACGTAGGCGAGCTGGTCGGGGTGGACCGGAGCAGGCGTAAAACGCGAATGGGCCGCTGCGCCGCGCAGTGCGGACGGATGGATGACGGCGAGCTTGTCGAAAGCGGCGGGATGCTGATCGATGACGGCGTGAGCGACCCGGGCATCGGCGAGCATGGCGGCGATGCGGGTTTGAGGATAGGCCGGATCGATTGGGAGATAGGCTGCGCCGGCCATCCAGACGCCGAGCATGGCGGCGATGAGAGCGGGGGTGCGCTCGAGGCAGACGGCGACGCAGGCATCGGGCTGCACGCGATAGGCGCGCAGGCGCTCGGCGATGGCGGAAGCCCAGTTGAGCAGTTCGGGACCGGTCAGGGAGTCGGCTTCGCCGACGAGTGCGATCCGGCCGGGGTGCGACGCGGCCATGTCGGCGATGCGTTGCGCGATGGGCATGAACGCATGGCCGTCGAGCGGCAGCGCCATCCGTAACGGCGCGCTCGGAACAAACGTTCGCAACTTCCGCTGCGCAGCTGCGACTTCCGGCGTACCGCATTGTGCGAGTTGCGTCAGCAGTTCGACGTAAGCGCGGGCCAGCCGGTCCACGGCGGATGCGTCGAGCCGCAGTCCGTTCCATTCCCATTCGAGTCGCAGCGTCGGCTTCGGAACCACCATCAGCGTCAGCGGATAGTGGGTTCGACCGGTCGACTGCACGGCGCTCACGTTCAGCGCGCCTTCCTCATCGGCGCCCAGCGCATCGAGCGCTGCGTCGAGCGGGTAGTTTTCGAACACGAACAGACTGTCGAACAGCGCGTCGCCGCTGCGTCCCACCCAGCGTTGCAACTGCACGAGCGGCGTGTGTTCGTAGCGCCGCAGGTCCGCGGCCTGTTGCTGCAGCCGGCGCAGCCACGCACCGACCTCCGCGTCGCCGGGCAGGTCGGCCCAGACGGGCAGGCTGTTGATGAACAGCCCCAGCATCCGCTCCGCATCGTCGAGCGCTTCCGGGCGGCCCGACACGGTGACGCCGAACGCGACCTGCTCGCGGTTCCCGAAGCGGGCGAGCAGCAGTGCCCACGCGCCTTGCATCACCGTGTTGAGCGTCACGCCGAACGTGCTGGCAGCGGCGCGCAACCGCGCGTCGAGCGTCGCGCCGAGTTCGCGTTCCGCGCGAAACGCGCCGGGCCGCGGCACGGGCGGCGGCGCGAGCGATGCGGTCAGTGTCGCGGGATCGTCGCAGGCCGCGGCTGCCGCGCGCCACCAGTCACGCCCGTCGGGCTGAGCCGCGAGCCAGTCGACGTACGCGCGATAGGGTGTCGTGCGGACTGCGTCCAGGCCTATCGCGTCGTCGAGTGCGGCGCTCGATGCGCGATAGGCTTCGCCGATTTCCGCCAGCAGCCGTGCCGCGCTCCAACCGTCGAGCAGCGCATGGTGCGTGGTCCACACGAGATCGTGCCGGCCGTCGGGGCGCGCGAACAGGTCGATGCGCATCAGCGGCGCGTGCGTCGTGTCGAAACCGCGCGCGAGATCGTCGCGCATCCATGCCGCGATGCGCGCTTCGTACGCATCGATGGTGTCGTCGCGCGCATCGTGCATGCCGAAGGGCAGCTCGACGGTTCGTTCGACGACCTGCCACACGGTATCGTCGCGCCATTCGAAGCGGGTCCGCAGGATGTCGTGGCGGGTCGCCGCGCGCTGCCACGCGGCGCGCAGGCGCGCGACATCGAGCGAGCCGGCGAGCGTCAGGCGACGCTGCGTTACGTACATGCCGCCATTGTCGTCGTGGTTCTCGCGTTGGGCGAGGCTATGGAACAGCAGGCCCTGCTGCATCGCTGTTGCCGGATACGCGTCCTGCACCTGCCGCGGGTCGAAGCCGAGCGCCGCGAGCGCATCCGCGTCGAGCGGCGTCGTGGCCGGCGGGGGCAGCGCGCCGGCTGCATCCGGACGAAGCGGCTGGGCGAGCACGGCGAGCGCGCGCACGGTAGGCTGCGCGAACAGGTGGCGCGACGTGATGACGAGGCCGGCACGGCGCGCTTGGGCGATGATCCGGAACGCGTTGATCGAATCGCCGCCCGCCGAGAAGAAATCATCGTCGATACCCAGCGCGGGCTGGTGCAGAACCTGCCGCCACACATCCAGCAGCGTGCGTTGCAGCGGCGTGTCGGGCTCGGCGGCGGCGCCGGCCGCGCCATGCTCGCGCGGCTCGGGCAGCGCACGGCGGTCGATCTTGCCGTTGCGGGTCAACGGCAGCGCGTCGAGCACCACGATCGACGCGGGCACGAGCGCCGCGGGCAGACGGGCGGCGAGCGCATCGCGCAGGGTTGCCGCGTCGAGGGCCGCGCCGACCGCGTACGCGATCAGCCGTGTCCGTTGCGACGCATCGGGCCGGCCGATCGCCACCGCGTCGCGCACGCCCGGCAGCGCGCGCAGATGCGCGGCCACTTCGGCCGGTTCGACGCGATAGCCGCGGATCTTCAACTGGTCGTCGGTGCGGCCGAGGAATTCGAGCTGGCCGTCGTCGCGCATGTGCGCTTCGTCGCCGGTGCGATAGAGGCGTGCGCCTGCGACGAACGGGTCGGGGATGAACCGCTCCGCGGTGAGCGCGGCCCGCCCGCGATAGCCGCGCGCGGCGGCGTGTCCGCCCGCGTGGATTTCGCCGCGCGCGCCCGGCAGCGCGGGATGGCCGTCGAGATCGAGCAGGCAGACGCGCGCATGGCCGAGCGGCTCGCCGAGCGGCAGCGCGCCGTCGGCGCCGCGTTGCGACGTCGTGACGCCGATCGTCGTCTCCGTGGGGCCGTAGTGGCCGAGGATCGCGCAATCGGGCCGCAACTGCGCGACGCGTTCGAGCAGCGTGCCGCCGGCTGCTTCGCCGCCCAGCAGCAGCGCGCGGCGCGGCAGGACCGAGGCGGCGTCGGCGGCTTGCAGCAGGCCTTCGAGATGACTGGGCGCGATCTTCAGCAGGTCCGCCGGATGGGCGCGGCACCAGTCGGCATACCGGTCGGCGTCGAACGCACGCGCGTCGTCGATCAGGTGCAGCGTCCAACCCGACCAGAGCGCGGTCATCAGCGTCGAATGGCCGAGGTCGGCGGCGGGCGTCGACAGGTAGGCGGCGCTGCTTATGCCGTCGGGCAGCCGCGAGAGCAGCGCGTCGACGTACGCGGCGAGCGCCCGGTGCGACACCAGCACGCCCTTCGGTGTGCCGGTGGAGCCCGACGTATAGATCAGGTAGGCGCCGAGATCGGCAGGCAGCGCGGCGGGCGAGGGCAAGGCGGCATCGGCGGCCGGTGCATCGGAGCCGGTTGCGGCGGCGGCGACGAACGCGACGTCGGCGGGGCGCCAGCCGGCGTCCGCTTCCGCGATCACGCAGTGCGCGCCGGCATCGCGAATCTGCCAGCCGAGACGGCCGGCCGGCGCGGACGGATCCAGCGGCGCATACACGCCGCCCGCGCGCCAGACCGCGAGCATCGCGACGACCAGCTCCGCGCCGCGCGGCAGTACGACCGCCACGACCGTCTCCGTGCACACGCCGCCCGCCACGAGGCGAGCCGCGAGCTCGGCGGAGCGGCGCCAGAGCGTCGCCCAATCGAGCGCCTGCGTTGGGTCGCGCAGCGCCATTGCGCCGGGCTGGTGCGCGGCATGCCGCGCAACGCGCGCCAGCAGGCCGCCGTGCCATGCGGGGGCCGACGGCGCGGCGCCGCCGTCGGCGGGCACGTGCACCGCGCCGAGCGGGCGCGCCGCATCGGCAGTCAGCGCGGTCAGAGCGAGCTGAAGCTGCGCGAGCAGGCGCCGCAAGGTCGCGTCGTCGAAGTGCCGCGGCTGCGCGGCGAGCGTCAGGGTCAGTTCGTCGCCCGGTACGGCGATCAGACTCAGCGCAAAGTGATTGCGCCCATCGTGCGCGTGGCCGTCGGCGCCCGCGGCGAGGCGTTCGATCGCCAGACCGCCGGCGAGCGGCGCGCGCAACGACGCATCGAGCGGATAGTTTTCGAATACGAAGATGCTGTCGAACAGCGGCTCGCTCGCCGCCCCCGCGATCTCGTGCTGCAGGGTCGCGAGCGGTGTTTGCGCGAGCGCCTGCAGCGCCAGATTGCTTGCCTGCAGGCCGTTCAACCAGGCGTGCACGGTTTGTGCGGGGGGCAGCGACACCGATAGCGGCAGTGTGTTGATGAAGAGTCCGGCGGTGTCGCCGGCACCCGGCCAGCCATCGCTGCGCCCGGATACCGTGACGCCGAACGACACCTCGCGGCGGTTCGCGTGGCGCGCCAGCAGCCAGGCCCATGCGCCTTGCACGAGCGTGTTCAGCGTCACGCCGCAATCGCGCGCGAAACGCTCGGCGTGTGCGTTCAGTGCGGCGGGAAGCCGGATCGTGTGTTCGAGCGGAGGCGGTTCGCGACTGGGGCCGGGCGCGGTACGCAGCGGTGCGGCGGCGGTTGCGCCGGTAAGCGGCAGCGGCGTGCGCGACCAGCCGGCGAGCCGCTCGCGCCAGGTCGCGAGCGCCGCCGAGCCGTCGCCGCGTTGCCGGTCGAGCCAGCGCACGTAGTCGCTGAACGCCGGCGCTGCGGGCAGCGCGCGTAGCCGTTGCGTCGAGGGGGGCGCGTGGCGCGCGGCGTCGTACGCGCGCAGCACGTCGCGCAGCACGAGCCCGATGCTCCAGCCGTCGAGCTGCGCGTGATGGAAGCGCCAGACGAACCAGCGGCAATGCGCGCCGCGCTCGATCAACCACAGTTGCGCCTGCGACGCATGCTCGAAATCGAAGCTGCGGGATTGTGCGTCGCGCCAGTGCGACGCAAGTGCATCGCGTGCCGTGCATTCGTCCAGATGGCGCCAGTCGAGCTTCTGCACCTTCACGTCCGCCCGCGCATGAACCAGCTGCACCGGCGCATCGAGTCCCTCCCATCGGAAATCGGTGCGCAGCGCGGCATGCCGGTCGACGGCGGCTTGCCACGCGGCGGCGAACGCATCGGTGTCGAGCGGTCCGTTCAGCTCGAACACGCGCTGCAGATAGTACGGGTCGCGCGTCGCGCGCTGCGCAAGCGACAGCAGCCCTTGCTGCAACGGCGTGGCGACGCAGAGATCCTGAAGCGCGGCGCGTTGTGCGGCCGTCAGACGCAGCGCGTCGGCGAGGGCGCGATCAGGCATCGCGGGCGCCGGCCGGTCGTCGCTCTGCACGGCGCTCGCGGCGGGTGTCGCGACGCGGGCCAGCCGTTCGACGGTCGGATGTTCGAATACCTGCTTCGGCGTGACGACGAGGCCGGCGTCGAGCGCGGCGCCGGCCACGCGCAGGCTGACGATCGAATCGCCGCCGGCCGCGAAGAAGTCGGTCGTGACGCCGAGCGGGCCAGTCGGCAGCAACGCGCGCCATATTTCGAGGAGACGCGCCTCCGGTGCGTTGCGCGGTGCGACGGGGCTTTCCGCGTCGTTGTCGGGCGCCGGCAGCGCGCGCCGGTCGAGCTTGCCGCTCGACGTCAGCGGCAGCGCGTCGAGCTTGACCCACGCGGCGGGAATCGACGGGGCCGGCAGGCGCTCGGCAAGCGCGTCGCGCCAGCGCGCGGGATCGGCCGCGGGTTGGTCCGCGCACACCACGTATGCGACGAGCCTCGGCGCGCCGCCGTCGCTGCGCAGCGTGACGGCGGCATCCTGGATGCCGTCCAGCGTGCGCAGCGCGGCCTCGATTTCCGCCGGTTCGATCCGGTGTCCGCGCAGCTTGATTTGTTGATCGAGTCGACCGAGATAGTCGAGCCCGCCGTCATCACGCCGCCGGCACAGGTCGCCGGTTCGATAGAGCCGCGCGCCCGGCGGCCCGAACGGATCTGGTACGAAGGTCGCGGCGGTGGCGGCCGCTCGGCCGAGATAGCCGCGGGCGAGATTGTCGCCGCCGATGCACAGCTCGCCCACCGCGCCGGCGGGCGTTGGCAGCGCGTCCGCGTCGAGCACGCGCAGCACCGTGTCATGCAGCGGCCGGCCGAGCGTGATGGGCTCGCCGGGGGCGAGGGGCGCCATGCTCGACCAGATCGTCGTTTCGGTCGGGCCGTACAGGTTCGAGAGCGTCAGGCCGCGCGCCAGCAGCGCCGCGGCGAGATCGGTCGGCAGCGCCTCGCCGCCGCACAGCGCCTGAAGCGGGCCGCGCAGCGCGAGGCCGGCGCGGGCTTCGCTGGCGATCAGCATGCGCCAGCCGGCCGGCGTCGCCTGCATGACGGTGGCGCGACTGTGCGCGAGCAGACGCAGCAGCCGGGCGCCGTCCAGTACCGTTTCGCGTGTCGCCAGTTCGACACAGGCGCCGCGCGTGAGCGGCAGATGCAGTTCCAGTCCCGCGATGTCGAAGGACAGCGTGGTGACGCTGAGCCAGACGTCCCGCTCGCCGAAATCCAGACGCTCGCCGACGCTCGCGAGCAACCGGTCGAGGCTGCCGTGCGTGACGCAAACGCCCTTCGGTTCGCCCGTCGAGCCGGACGTATAGATCACGTAGGCGGCTTGCCGCGGGTCGACAGGTTGCGGCCAGCCGCGAGGCGCTTCGTCGTCCACGTCGTCGGTGCGCACCAGCGTGCGGCCCGCAAGGCAGCCGGCGAGGCGCGCGGCACCGGCCGCGTCGGCGACGACGAGATCGACGCCGGCGTCGTCGAGCGTGCGGCTCAGCCGCTGCGGCGGATGGCTCGGGTCGAGCGGGACATAGGCGGCGCCCGTCTTCGCGATGCCGTAGAGCGCCGCAACCATCGCGCCGGAGCGCTCGACGCATACGCCGATACGGTGCTCCGCCTGCACGCCGAGCGTCATCAGGCGACGGCCGATGCGGTTCGACCACGCGTCGAGCGCCGCATAGCTGAGCACGTCGCCGTCGCAACGCACCGCCGGTGCGTCAGGGCGTCGCGCGGCCTGCGCGGCGAGACGCGCGCCGATCGGCTGAAAGCGGTGATCGGCGAGACGGTGCGGCGTTTCGTGCGAGGCGACGGCGGCTGGCAGGTTCCCGACGGCCGAGTCGCCGGCCGCGCAGAGTGCGGCAAGCATGTCGCGCCAGCCGTCCGCGACGCGGGTCAGCAGGGATTCGGTGATCCGCGCGCGATCGGCCAGCCAGACGACGCGGCCCTGCGCGTCGTTCGACACCAGCATCGTCAGCGGGTAGTGGGTCTGTTCGACCGACGCCACGCCGCTGACCGTCAGGCTGCCGAAGCGGCCGCGCAACGCGGCATCGACGGGATAGTTCTCGAACACCAGCAGGCTGTCGAACAGCATGTCGCCGGTCCTGCCGCTCCAGTGCTGAACGTCGGCCAGCGGCGTGTGTTCGGCGGCATGGCGCTCGCCCTGTGCGGCGTGCAGCGTGCGCAGCCACGCCGAGACGGGCTGTGCGGCCGGCACTTCGATCCACACGGGCAGGCTGTTGATGAGCAACCCGACCATGCGCTCCACGCCCGGCAGTCCGGCGGGGCGCCCCGAGACCGTCGTGCCGAACGCGACGTGGCGGCGATTGCCGCGCCGCGCGAGCACCAGCGCCCAGGCGGCCTGCACCAGCGTGTTGACCGTCACGCGGTGGCGTTGCGCCGCGGCGCGTACTTGCTCGACGAATGCGCCGCCGAGGATCTGCTCGCGGGTGAGCACCGCGTGGGGCGCGTGGCCAGGCGTGCCGGCGAGCGACTGATGCTGGAGCAGGGGCGCCGGTTCCGGGTGGCGCGCGAGCTGCGCGAGCCACCAGTCGCGCGGCGGCGTTTGCGCCGCGAGCCATTCGACATAGCGCCGATACGGGACTGCGTCGACGTCCGGCGGCGTGCGGCCGGCTGCCCGCGCGGCGTAGTCGTCGGCGATCTCACCGAGCAGTTGTGCGCTGCTCCAGCCGTCGAGCAGCGCGTGATGAATCGTGCGAACCAGATCGTGGCGTCCGTCCGGCCGCGCGAAAAGCGCGATGCGCAGCAACGGCGCGCGAGACAGATCGAAGCCGCGCCGCCGGTCGGCTTCGCACCATGCGTGCAGCGCCTGCTCGTATTCTTCCGGCGTGCGTGCGGACCAGTCGAATGCGTCGAACGGCAGCGCGACACGGCGCTGTACGATCTGCAGCGGATCGGCGCCGCCGGGGACGACGAACCGCGTGCGCAGAACGTCGTGCCGCGCGACGGCCGCCTGCCACGCCTCGCGCAGCGCGTCGCGTTGCAGCGCGCCATCGAGCGTCAACCGCAACTGGTTCACGTACACGCCGTGTTCGCCGTCCGACAGCGCATGGAACAGCAAGCCCTTTTGCAGCGGCGTCGCCGGATAGACGTCCTGCACGTTTTCGGCGTCCGGCAGCAGCGCGTCGAGCGTGGCCGCATCGAGTCGAGCGAGCGGAAAATCCTCGGCGTCGAGTGGGCGCGCCTCCGTCATGCAGCGGCGGGCGAGCGCGGCCAGCTGCGCTTCGAAATCGGCCGCCAGCGCGTGCGCGGTGTCGCGATCGATCCGTCGCGGGTCGTAGCGCAGCGCGACCGTCAGACGCTGGTTCGATACCCAGGCGTTGATGTCGAGCGCATGGTCGAGCGGGGTCGCGGCACTGACTGCTTCGCCGACTGCTTCTTCCATCGCGAACGACAGCCGGCCCGCCAGCGCGCCGGTGCTCGGCAGGCTCTCGTCGAAGCGGCCCAGGTAGTTGAAGCCGATCTGCGGGGCCGGCAGCGTATCCGCGAAGCGTGCGCGCACGCGATGCCAGTGGACGCCGCGTTGCGGAATCGCACGCAGTGTGCGGCCCGCGGAAGCGAGCGGATCCGCTTGCAGGTCGCACCACACCGGGAAGCGGGTGGTGAACCAGCCCACCGTGCGACTGACGTCGCGCGCCGGATCGTCTCCCGCTTCGCGACCGTGTCCTTCCAGTGCGAGGAGCGCGCCGCGCGCGCCGCTCCAGCGCGCGAGCGACGCATTCAGCGCGGCGAGCAGCAGCGCTTCGGTGCTGGTGCGCGCGGCGGACGGTGCGTCGCGCAGCAGCGTCGCCGTGAGGGCCTCGGGCAGATGCAGCGTGTGCGTCGCGCTGTCGCGCAGCAGCGGCCGCGCATGCGGGCCCGCCATGGGCGCGCCGGTGACGATCGCCGCAGCGTCGTTGCCGGGCAGCGCGCCGCGCACGTCGGCATCGCGCAGCATGCGCTGCCACGCGGCGAACTCCTGGTCGAGCGCAGCCGCATCCGGCGAAATCTGCTGATGCCCGACCCATCGGCTCCACGGCAGGCTCGACGGCGGGATGACCGGCGCATGCTGCGCGAGCGGGTCGTAGGCCTGCCGGAACGTGTCGAGCAGCACGCGCCACGATACGCCGTCCACGGCCAGATGGTGGATCGTGAACAGCAGGCGGCCCTCGTCGCCCCGCAGGCGGACATACGCCGCCTTGAACAGGCGGCCGGCCCGGATGTCGAGGCCGCGTTGCAGCGCCGTGCCGATGTCGAGCAGACGCGCGGGCCATTGCGGCGAGTCGCTCGCGTCGTCGAAATCGACGACGTCGAGCAGCGCCGCCGTGCCCGGCACGTGCTCGGGCGGCCTCACCTGTTGCCGCCAGTCGTGCGCGTCGCGCAGGAAGCTCAGGCGCAGCGCGTCGTGTGCTCGGACGACGGCGTGCAGCGCCCGTTCCAGTGCCGCCGGATCGAGCTCGCCCCGCACGCGAAGCGCGATCGTCTGGTTCCAGTGCGATTCGCCGTCGGGAAAGCGCTCGAAGAACCACGCCTGCATCGGCGCGAGCGGCAACGGATCGTGCCGTTCCGCGACGGGCGCGGAACAGGGCGATCCGTCTCGTGCGACGTCGGACGCGAGGGCGGCCAGCCGGGCGATCACCGGCTGCGCGTAGAACTGCTGCAGGCTGAAATGAATGCCGCGTTGCGCGGCGCGCGCGACCACCTGCAGGCTCAGGATCGAATCGCCGCCGATTGCGAAGAAGTCGTCGTCGACTCCGATCGCGTCGGCGCCGAGCACGGTGCGCCAGATGTCCAGCAACTCGGCTTCCCGCGCGGTGTGCGGCGCACGGCCGGCGCGACCGCCGACGTCGTTGGGTTCGGGCGGCTCAGGCAGCGCATGACGGTCGATCTTGCCGTTGAGCATCAGCGGCAGTGCGTCGAGGCGCATCAACGTCGACGGCACCATATGCGACGGCAGGCGCGTCGCCAGCCGGTCGCGCACGGCCTGCAGATCGAGCGACGCCGCGCCCGTCACGTATCCGGCCAGCGTCACGCGTCCGTCCTTCGCACGCGCTTCCACGGCCGCGTCGCGAACCCCCTCGCATTGCCGGAGCATGGCTTCGATCTCGCCGGGTTCGATGCGAAAGCCGCGCAGCTTGATCTGCCGGTCGATCCGGCCGAGAAAATCGATGCCGCCGTCGGCGCGCTGGCGGCACAGGTCGCCACTGCGGTAGCAGCGCGCACCCGGCGTTCCGTCCGGGTCCGGCACGAAGCGCTCGGCGGTCAGCGCCGGCTGGCCGAGATAGCCGCGCGCGAGCGTCGCGCCGCCGATGCACAGCTCGCCGACACCGCCGGGCGGCACGGCGTTGCCGTCGGCGTCGACGACTTGCGCGCTGCGCGATGCGAACGGCTTGCCGATCTGCACGACGGTCTGTTCCGCGTCGGCTTCGCTGGTGCGGTGGCGCAGGCATGCCACCGTCGTTTCGGTCGGACCGTACAGGTTGTCGACGTGAATCGCGCGCAGCGGCCCCGCTTGCCAGCGCGCGAGCGCATCGCCGGGCAGCGCTTCGCCGCCGACCGTGATCTGCCGCAGCGCGGCGAGCGATGCGCGCGCCGGCGGCGTTTGCAGCCATTGCTGCCAATAGGCGGTCGGGATGCGGGCGAACGTGACGCGAGACTGGCTCAACTGCCGGCTCAGCGTGGCCAGATCCCACGACTGAGGGCCGCGCATCACGACGCGGCCGCCTTGCAGCAGTGCGGGCAGCATTTCGTGCAGCGCGACGTCGAAGTTGATCGTCGACGATTGCAGCTGGCAATCGCGCTCGGTGATCGCGTAGGCCGCGATGAAATCGGCGAGGTGCAGCGACAGCGCGCGATGGCTGATCGCGACGCCCTTGGGCAGGCCGGTCGAGCCCGACGTATAGATCGCGTAGGCGAGCTGCTCCGGGTGTGGCGGCGCGAAACGATGCCGGGTGCGTACCGGGTCGCGACGCCGTGCCGCGTCGATGTCGAGCGGCGTGCAGGCGTCGAATACGTCGGCGAGCCGCGCGAGGCAGCCGGCGTCGCCGACGACAACCTTGACCCGGGCGTCGTCCAGCATGTGCCGCAGGCGTGTCTCGGGGTAGACCGGATCGAGCGGCACGAATGCCGCGCCGGCCTTCCAGACGCCGATGAGTGCTGCGATCATGCCGAGTGAGCGCGCGGTGCACAGGCCGATGCAGGCATCGGCGGCGACGCCGAGGTCGAGCAGGCCGTGCGCGATCCGGTCGGACCACTGATCGAGTGCCTGATACGTCAGTGCTTCGCCGTCGCATTCGAGCGCGATCCGCTGCGGCCAGGTGTCTGCCGCTCGCGTGAACAGTTCGGTGACGGACGCGGGCGCGGCGGCGTCGTGCTGCGCGCGGCCGGGCGCAGGGGCGGGCCGGCGCAGCGCGACGTCGCGCAGGTGACGCGCCGTGCCGTCGGCCACTTGTTCGGCCATCGCGAGATAGGCGTCGGCCAGTTGCTCGATCGCGCCGCCTTCGAACGACTCGAGCGGGTAGTCGAACGTCAGTTGCACACCGGTGCGGTCGCGGTGGAGGTTCAGCGCGAGATCGAACGGCGTCGCCTCGGCGCCGTGCTCGAAGCGCTGCAGTTCAAGCGTGGTCGACCGCAGCGCACGGCGCCAATCGACCTGGTCGAAATTGAACACTGCCTGGAAAAGCGGTGCGCGGCGCTGTTCGCGCGCGGGCTGCACGGCAGCGACCACGCGGTGGAATGGCACGTCCTGGTTGGCTTGCGCGTCGAGCAGCGCGTCGCGGGCGGCGCGCAGCAGGTCGTCGAAGGGCAGCGAGCCGGCGAGCGCGAGGTGAACGACTACCGTATTGATGAAATAGCCGATTGACGCATCCGCGTCCGCGTCGCGCCGTGCATTCATCGGTACACCGATCCGGACGGCGGGTTGGCCGCCGTAACGGTAGAGCAGCGCGGCGAAAATCGCCATCAGCGTCATCGGCAGGGTGGCGCCGTGGCGGCGGCTCAATGCGTCGATACGCGCGACGAGCGTCGCGGACAGGTGTCGCGTGATACGGCCGCCCACCGTGTCGCCGGCCGCGTGGCGGCGCGTCGCCGGCAGGATCGGCGCGGGCTGCTCGCCGCCGAGGCGCGACCGCCAGTAGTCGAGTTGCGCATCGGTTCTCTCCGCGCTCAGCGCGCGGCGCGCGCGCTCGATCGACGGGAAATACGTGGATCGCGCCGGCGTGCTGGCCGGCGCATGTCTGTCGTAATGGCGGAACAGCGATTCGACGAGAAGCGCGAGCGACCAAGCGTCGGCGATGATGTGATGCAGCGTCAGTTGCACGATGTGCTCGTCGGGGCCGATCCGCAACAGCGCGACGCGCAGCAGCGCGTCGCGGTGCAGATCGAAGGGCGCATGCGCGATCGCGATCAACTGATCCTGCAGATATGCCTCGCGGCTTGCCGCGTCGAGCGACGAGAAGTCGGCGTCGTGCCAGTCGAAGCGAGGCGCCGCCGTGCGGATCTGGCACGGCACGCCATCTTGCTCGTCGAAGCGGACCCGTAACGCATCGTGATCCGAGCCGGCGCGGACAAGCGCATCGCGCAAGCGTGCGGCATCCAGCACGCCGCGGGCGCGCAACGCGCCGGATACGTGATATGCGGTGCTGGCCGGATCGAGTCGCCACTCGAAATACAGACCTTCCTGGGCCGGAGAGAGCGGGAGCGGCACGCCGTCCGTCACCGGCAGCGCCACGGCCGGATCGGGTTCGGCATCGGCGTGCGGGTTCACGTCGAACGCGGCGTCGAGGTCTGCATCGCCGAGATGTCGCGCAAGCCGGGCAGCTTGCGATGCGATCGTACGGGACTCGAACACGATGCGCGCGGAGGTTGCGGTGCGACAGACTTCGCCGATGCGTGCCGCGACGCGCGCGGCCTTGAGCGAATCGCCGCCGAGCTCGAAGAAATCGTCGTCCACGCCGATGGGCGAGTGTCCGAACACGGCCTCCCACACTGTTGCGAGATGGCGTTCCGCGGCCGACGACGGCGCGCGATACGGGGCCTGTCCGCGCGCGGCGCCGGCGTCGTTCGATTGCCGATAGACGGCGACGGTGGACAGCGTGCCGTCGCGCCAGCCCGACGCGCACGCGCTACGGCGCAGCTTGCCGCTCGACGTGCGCGGGAGCATGCCGGGCGCAAGCAGCAGGATCACGCTCGCCGGCTCGCCGTGCGCCTCGGCGACGGCCCGGCGGATCTGCGCGAACAGCTCGCCGGGGTCGGCCTTCGCGACGGCATGCGGCACTTCCGCTGCGATGCCGATGCCTTCCGCTCCGCCTTGGTCGACCGGGAAGGCGATGACGCGCCCCTTGCGCACGCGCGTGACCTGCTTGCCGAGTGTCGCCTCGATGTCCTGCGGATAATGATTCTGCCCGCGGACGATGATCAGATCCTTGACGCGCCCGGTCACATGCAATTCGCCGTCCAGCATGCAGCCGAGGTCGCCCGTGCGCAGCCACCGGCCTGCGGTATCCGCGACGAACGTCTCGGCGCTTGCCGCCGCGTTGCAACGGTAGCCGGTGGCGACGCTCGGCCCGTTGACCCATATCTCGCCGATCAGCCCTTCGGCGAGCGGCGCATGCGTGCCGGATTCCACGATGCGCACCGCATGGGCCTGTGCGACGCGTCCGCAGCTGACCAGCGCGGCGTGCTCGTTCGCGCGCGCGGCGGCGCCGTCGGCGAGCGCGGCCGTAGCGACATGGCGGACCGTCATGCCCTGGCCGGGCTCGGCGCCGCTGACGAACAGCGTGGCTTCGGCCAGCCCGTAGCAGGGGAACAGCGCGCTTTCGTCGAAGCCTTGTTTGGCGAAGCGCGCGGAGAACTGCGCGAGCGTCTCGGCCCGGATCGGTTCGGATCCGCAGAACGCGACCCGCCAGCGATCGAGCGCGATGCCTTCGAGCTGCGCGTCGCGCACCCGTTCGGCGCTGAGCTGGAACGCGAAATTCGGTCCGCCGCTGACCGTGCCGCCATACTTGCCGATCGCTTTTAACCAGCGGGCCGGCGCCTCGAGAAAATGCTGGGGCGCCATCAGCACGACCGGAAAGCCGGTGAACAGCGGCGCCAGCAAGCCGCCGATCAGCCCCATGTCGTGAAAGAGCGGCAGCCAGCTCACCATCGTGTCGGCGGACGTGAACGCCATCGCCGCGCCGATCGCGCGTTCGTTGGCGGCCAGATTGGCGTGACTGACCATCACGCCCTTCGCGGCGCTGGTCGAGCCGGACGTGTATTGCAGAAAGGCAATGGTGTCGCCGTCGATGCGAGCGGCGCGATCCGCCGCTGTTTCGCTGGCGGCCGGCGTCGGCGCATCGATGCACAGCGTCAGTGGTGAACCGGCTGTACCGTCGGGGCGCGGGCGGTCGGCGTCGAGTGTGCGGACAGCGTCGACATGCGCTGAGTCGGTGACGAGCAGGCGCGGTTCGGCATCGTCGAGAATCGACAGCAGTCGCTCGAACGGCTGAACCTGAGCGGGCTCGGGCGGATACAGCGGCACGGCGATGATGCCGGCGTACAGGCAGCCGAGAAAGGCAACCGCGTAATCGAGGCCGGACGGCAGCAGCAGCATGGCCCGCTCCTCCGGCGCGGCATGCACGAGCAGCGTGGCCGCGAATTGCCTTGCACGCGCATCGAGCTCGCGATAGGTCAGCGTGCGTTCGTCGGTTTCGCCGTCGGCGAGAAATCGGATCGCGATTTGCTCCGGCTGCTGCGCGACGTGCTTCGACAGCGCCTCCAGCAAGGTGACCGGCGCGGACCGGGGCGCTTCGATCGATTCGGCCGGCCCGTCGGCGGATGGCGTGGCGGCCTGCTCGCGCGGCGGCGCGCCATGCGTGATGCCGTCGGCGCCCGCTGCGTCACCGTGGCGATGCGCGTCGATGGCGGCTTGCATCAGCCCGGGGTTGCGCCGCAGGAACGGGCACGCGCCGAAGTTCGGCACGTCGGCGTCTTGCAGGAAATACTGCTTCCATTCGCGATTTTCCGTATCGCCGAAGTAGCCGAGATCGGGGTGAGGCGGCACCTCGTCCCACACATGCAGGCGGCGCCGGACCTCGGTGCGCGCCTGGGTGCTGATGGCCCGATTGGTGACCTTGTCGACGAACACGGCGCGCGGCTGGAACAGCAGCACCATGCCGGGCCCCAGATTCCGGCTGTGGCGCTGGCCGAAGGACGGGCACGCGCAGACCACGAAGGTTTGCAGGCCGGCGAACGAAAATTCCCAGTCGGGGTGCGATGGATCCAGCTGCTCGCCGACCTTCGGGTCGGGATCGTGATCGTGCAGGTACTGCAGCGTGTGCCAGAACGCGTCGTGATACGCGTCGTGAGACAGCGGCTGTGGATCGGGTTCGAAGAAGACGGCGATGTTGTTCTTCTCATACTGCGGTTGCGTGGCCAGCTCGGCGAAGGTGGCCATGGTCGCGGGCAGCAGCGAGATGTCCTTGCCGTCGACCCACGAATAGAACATTTCGCCGCGCTTTTCGGCCTGTGTGCCAAAGAAGCATGGATAGCCGGGATCCATGACGTCGGCGCGCATCCGTTCGTATGACGTCGTCAGCCAGTCGGGAATCGGGCGATCGAACGCGTGGGCGCCGACGCGCCGGCCGCTGATGATGCGGGATTGCCAGTCGGCCGGGTCGATTGCATCGCCTTCCGGATCAGGGCGAACAGGGTCCTTGTCAGACAGCATCAAATGCTCCAGATGTGCGTGTGCTTGCACCGGGGCGCCGCGTGCGCTCCGGATGGCTCGGTCCATGAGGGGAGGCTCTGCGTCGAGCCTTCAGCTGATCGGCGGAGCGGCTTGCCCCACCGATCGACGACATCAGGTTGCGACCGCCGTCGTGGCCGCTCGGGCGGTTGCCGGAGGGGCGAGCTCCGCGATCCATTCGTCGGGAATGATGGGCTGGTGGTAGGTGCACGAATCCGACGTCACGGTCGAGCCGTGCAGCCGGCCGTCAGGTATCAGCACCATGTCGCCGGGGTGCATGGCGAGCTCCATCCCGAGGTTGCCCCAGAACAGCATGTCGCCGCTTTCGATCACGACGAGCCGGTGCTCGTTGTGCACGTGCGTGGTTGAACAAAGTTCATGCGGCTCGATGAACGTATCGCGGTCGATGTCCGGATGGTCCATTTCGATCTTGTCGTAGATCTGGCGTGCGTAGTCGCAGTACGTAGCGATCGACGACAGCCAGTCGAGTTGCTCGCCGAGATCCCAGCGGGCTCGCTCGGCCAGGCGTTGCGCGCCGGCCACGCCCTGCGAGAACTGATGAAGCGCACGGGCGCCGTGCCGTTCCAGGAGCGTTTCGACCGTCCGTTCGAAACGGAACCGCAGCGCCTTGCCCAGTGCGATCAGATCGTCGCCGGCCGCGAGGTTCGGCGCGATGTGCGCGCAGGCCTTGAGCAGGGCGCCGCCGAACGCAAGATGTTCCGCTTCGGCGACGAATGCCGAGCCGGCGAGCGCGAACGCGCGATCCGGCCGGGAACCGAGTGCGTAGAGCAGGTTGCATCTGGCCAGGGTGGTCGGCAAGTAGAACTGCCAGTACGAATGGGTCTGGCGCGTGACGCCGCACATCGCGGCGATGCGCGCGAAGCGGGTATCGTCGGGTAGTGAGCTCGCAAGACTCGGGCGCAGCTCGCTTGCGAGCCAGTCGAAGTAGCCGGAGCCGGCGGCGCGTGCGAGCGCGGCGCGCCGCGATGGCAGCGTCGCCCAGCGTTGCAGCACGATGAAACGCAACCCTTCCTCGAGGAAGTGGCGTTGCAGCAGCTTCTCGAAGCGGGCATGCCAGAACTGGAGCTCGTCGTGCAGCGTTGCGTCCAGGCGCGCGCTCAGCATCTCGAGCGTCTCGGCGGGCCGCGCCTCGTTGCCCAGATATTCGAACGCGTAGGCTTCGAGGTAGGGCCGCAGGCGCGCCCCGAGAATGCGCGGCTCGTCGGCATAGAACGCGGCCCAGCGCTGCTGGTCGCTTTCGTCGAGCCCCGGCGCGCGCGCAATGTCGAGCTCGTTGATCGTCAGCAGCGTACGCTGGCTCGCGAGCGACGGAAGGCGGCTGACGTTGCCGGCCCGCACTGGCTTCTGATACTGCAGGAAGTTGAAATCCTCGGGGCGCAGCGGGCGCCGGTAGAAATCGTCGTTCAGCACCAGCTCGTCGACCGTCGCGCTGCGAAACGGCTCGTAGGTCGCGAATTCACGCAGCAGCGCGAGGAACATGTCCCGATGCGCATGCTGCGCGGAAAAATTGAATAGCGGCAGTGAGTCTCTCGAATTCATGAAAAGCGGCTCCGATTATCGGAATTGGCCGGCACGCAGCGGACATGCGGATGACTGCGCGCCCATCTTCGTTTCAGTCGACCGGCTGAATATCGGCGTGTGTTCGATGCGACAGGGCGTTGTTCAGGGATACTTCGATCGTTCCGATCAAATCGGCACGATGACTGTTGATGAAAAAATGGCCGCCTTCGAACATCGAACGTTCGAAACCGCCGTACGTTTCGTCTCGCCATGCGTCGAGTGTCGCGATATCGCGCGTGTCGTCGTCGTGACTGCCGCCGAACGCATGAACCGGGCAGCGGAGCAGCGCCCGTGCACCGGCCCGTGGCAAGCGCCAGGTGCCGTAAAGATGGAAGTCGTTGCGCACCACGGGCAGGATCAGTTCGACGAATTCGCGATTCGCAAGCAGTTCGGGCGCGGTTTGTTCGAACGACCTGAGTTCGTCGAGCACGTCGCTCTCGGAGCAGGTCAACCAGTCGGATCGAGGTGCGTGGTGCCGAGGCGCGACACATCCCGACACACCCAGCCAGCAGGGCTCCGAGCCCGTCCTGCGCCGCAGTTCGTGCGCCAGTTCGAACGCGATCAACGCTCCGAGGCTATGCCCGAACAGTGCGTACGGTCGGTCGGGGGCGGCTTGCACATCCTTGCTCAATCGATCGATCAGCGACGACCAGTCCGGGATCAGCGATTCGTGATGGCGGACGCCGCGGCCCGGCAAATGAATCGGCGCGATGCGCAGCCACGCTGGTGCGAGGCGCGGCCAATCGCGGAAGATCGCGGCCGCTCCACCCGCATACGGCAGGCAAAACAAGGTGATCGATTGCATGGAGACGGATTAGTGCGTGGTTGGCGCGGTGGAGGGCGTGTCGTCGGCCTGGGTCGATGCTTCCATTGCACGACGCAGGCTGAGCGGGCGCATGTCCACCCACACTTCGTCGATATAACTGAGGCATTCGGCCTTGCTGCCCTGCTTGCCCGCGGTCCGCCAGCCTGCTGGCAGACTCTTGTAGGTCGGCCAGATCGAGTACTGTTCTTCGTGATTCACGACTACGTCATAGACGGTGTTTTCATCGCCCCAGCTCATGATGACCTCATTAGTTATCCGAAATATATGACAGGGTCATATAGTCGGATGAGGGTTGAAATGAAAATGAAATGATTTTCTAGGGAATTCGGCAAGGAGGTTAAGATTCCTTACTGATTCATAACGGCTTGCGAGAAAAGGCTGGCGTTATACATGGAAAGCAGAATAGGGTACCCGCGAAAGCTCGTCAAGAAATGAGAATCATTCTCATTTAAAATTGGATTCGCGGAGTGGAACGCATCCCGACGTTGGTCTGCGTCGAACGGGTCTGCCGATGGCCTGCACCGTCGTATTGCCGATTCGGCGGAAGTTCTGCATGACCGATGGCGAGACTGACGTGATGTCATGCCAAGGCGAATCGGGTTCGGTCGTTGAAGTATTTGGCGATTTTGATTCGTTGAAACCACGCTTGGCCCGACCGATTGATCGCATCCGTCGGAGCGGAGCGGGGCGGCAGCAGCCAACTGTGTCTGCTCAGATCGGAGTCGTGCGATCCCAGTCATTATCCGGACACCGGCATGGACGATTTGCTTCGTGCGGTCTGCCGGACACCGGACGGGATCGAGAGCAGCGATCCTTTGTGGTCATCGGCACGTTCAGGCTGCCCAGGTCGGATAACGTCGGCAGCCTGGAGAATATAGATGGCAGCATCACGCGTTCGGCCGGATCGCGTTTTGCCACGGCTCGGCGGGCTTGCCTTGGTACGCCGAAGTTCGAGTGGCAACGGTGCCGTCCGCAGATCGCCGCGCAAGACCATTCACCGCTATGGGCAATTCTGCGAAGCAACAGGCTGCCCATCGCGATATGGATCATGGCCTCGGAGATGTCGGCACGCTGCTCGTAGTCGCGCACCAGTCGACGCCTGCGCACCATCCAGCCGAAGGTGCGCTCGACGACCCAGCGGCGCGGCAATACGACGAAGCCCGTCTGCTGTTCGTGGCGCCGTGCGATCTCGATCACGAAATCCAGGGTCGCGGTCTTGTCCATGAGTGCCGTTCGGTCGTATGCGCCGTCGGCAAATAAGTGCTTCACGGCCGGCCAGCGCTTTCTCACGGCTTCCAGCACGGCCTGCGCACCCGTGCTGTCCGCGATGTCCGCCGGCGTCAGGTCGACCATCAGCAGTCGCCGCTCGGTATCCACTGCCGCTCGGTATCCCCTGCGATATGCCGTTTCCGGCCGGCGATCTTCTTCCCCGCATCGTAGCCACGCTTGCCGGCCGATGGCGCCTTCACCGACTGGCTGTCGATGACGACTGCGCTCGGACACGATTGTCGCCCCGCACGTTCCCGATCCAGCATGACTACCACGTCATGCAGCGTGCGAAACAGGAAACGACGCATCAGTCGGCGAAACCACCCGTACACCGTTTGCCAGGGCGGAAAATCCTTCGGCAGCATGCGCCAGCCGCAACCGGCGCGCACCAGGTAGCGCAATGCGCTGACACCTCGCGCAAATCGCACTTCCGACGACGCCCGCCTGAAGCCGCTCGAGGCAGCAATTCCCTGATCGCAGCCCACTCGACGTCCGTCATGCCACTTGGGTACCGCTTCGTTTTGCGAGCCAGCTTCGCTTGCCGTTCATGATGTTCTTTTTTCCACATGCCTCCTTTAAATCATGTCCGAGCCCAATTTTCAAACGCGCTCTAACTCAGAACGGAGGGTGCATCGTGCAGCGCGGCTCCGTGCAGCGCGGCTCGACCGGGAAAGCGCCGTGCGCTTCGTCGTCGCGACGTTCCGGGCGCTCGGCGCGAGCGGGACGCGCCCGCGCGGCGAGGGCGCGGAATATCCGCGGCATCCGGTCGCCGGTATGATCGCGATGACGCATTCGACGTTCGCCGCTTGCTACGATCGACGTCGCCGCGAATGGCACGATCGGCCAACGCACGGGGCGCGACGTGGACTGCACCCGAATGTTCCGGTAAAGTGGGCCGTCGCGTCGGCCCTGGCTGATTGTCCGCGCAACGTTCGTCCATTGAGGGGCCGCCCGGCGGCTCCGGCCGTTCGCGAATCCGCCGAACGAGGTGGGCCGTCGTGTCGTCGGCATCGGTTGACCGGCGTGCGACGGCACTTTCGAGAATCGCTGATGGATGAACTCCTCTCATACTACGAACGCGAATTGGCGCTTCTGCGCCGCCATGTGCGCGATTTCGCCGAGCGCTATCCGAAGATCGCGAGCCGCATGCAGCTCGCGAGCGGCGCCGACGGCAGCAGCGAGGATTCCCAGGTCGAGCGATTGTTCGAGTCGTTCGCGCTGACGGGCGCACGTGCGTCGCGGCACATCGAGGACGACTACTCCGAATTCACGAAAGCGTTCGTCGAGGCGCTGTATCCGCATTATCTGCGGGCCTTCCCGTCGTGCGCGATCGCCTGCTTCGACGTGGATGCGAGCCGCGCCGCGCAGATGTCGACGTCGGTCGTCGTGCGGCGCGGCACGGAGCTGTCCAGCCGGCCCGTCAAGGGCGCGAAGATATTCTTCCGCACCGCCTACGACGTGACGCTGTCGCCGCTGCAACTGACCGCCGCGCGCTTTCACGGCATGTCACAGGCGCCGCAGTCGTTCCGGCTGCCGCCGAAGGCGGGGGCGCAGATCTCGCTGACGTTCGCGATCCGTTCGCCGCATGCGTCCGTCGCCGACCTGAAGCTCGATGCCGTTCGCCTGTACGTCCGCGGCGAGCCGCTGATGAGCGCCGCGCTGCGCGATGCGCTGTCGATTCGTGCATTGCAGGCGTACGTCGAGCCGGATCACAGCGGGCGATGGGTGGCGCTCGATCGGGTGCCTTTCGCCGCAGTCGGCGTGTCGCGCGAGGACAGCCTGATCCCTTGCCCGGAGACCGTGCATCCCGCGTATCCGCTGCTGACCGAGTATTTCGCGTTTCCGGAGAAGTTCGGCTTCTTCGACTGCGACCTGCGTCAAGCCGGGCGTCTCGGCGGGCGGCATTTCACGCTCCATTTACTGCTGAAAGACATTCCGGCCGATTCAGCGACGGCGAACGTGCTCGAATCGCTGAGCGCCGAGCACGTGCAGCTCGGCTGCACGCCGGTGGTCAATCTGTTCGAAACGTCCGGCAAGCTCGGCCCGCAGCCGAGCGCCGCGTCGGACACGCAGATGTATCCGCTCGTCGTCGACAAACAGAATGCCTATGCGTTCGAGGTCTATTCGGTCGATGCGGTGACGCAGGTCCAGGACACGCCGCAAGGCGACCGGATTACCCCCTTCCCGTCGCTTCATTCGCTGTACCACGGTGGGCACGCGACGCGGGCGTCGTTGTATTGGCGGGTGCATCGCGACGCGCTGATCGCGAGGAGCGAGCCGGGGCACGAGCTGTCGCTCGGCTTCGTCGACGGCGCGCTCGAGCCGGCCGCGCCGCCGCCCGGTCTCGATTTCGAGCTCACGTGCAGCAATCGCGATCTGCCGGAACAACTGCCGCACGGCGTGCCGGGCGGCGATCTGATGATGGAAGGCGGCACGCTCGCGAGCCGGATCAATCTGCTGCAGCGGCCCACGCGGCCGCTTCGTTTCCGGGAGGCGCGCGGCGCGCTGTGGCGATTGATCTCGCAGCTCTCGTTGAATTCGCTGTTGCTGGCGGGCGGCGCGGGCGCCGTGCGCGACATGCTCAAGCTTCACGACCTGCAAGAGTCGCCGGCAACGGCTCGCCAGATCGCGGGTGTCGTCGACGTATCGCAGAAGCCCGTGACGGCCTGGGTATCCGAAAAGCCGTTCGCGAGCGTCGTGCGAGGCCTCGAGATTCGCATCACGGTCGACTCGGACTGCTTCGCGGGCACCGGCGTCAACACGTTCGCGCAACTGATGGATTGTCTGCTGAGCCAGTACGTTGCGCCGACCGGCTTCACGCAGCTCGTGCTCGTGTCGAATCAAACCGGCGACGAGCTGTGCCGATGTCCGCGCCGGTCGGGCGGCGGATTCCTGATCTAGCGGACGTAGCGGGCATGGTGGCGGTCCGTGTGCGGCGGGCCGCCGCGCTCGCTCAGGCCGCGGCTGCCAAGTCGGGCGCGATCAGGGCGGGCGTGACGAGCATCACGCCGCGCGCAACCGGATCGCCGATCGATGCCGCGAAGGTCGGCTGCTGTGCGTCGATCGCGCGCCAACCGGCGACCGCGATCACGCCGAGCGCTAGTGCCGCACCGCTTTCCCCGTTCGTGATGCCGAGGTGGCGGCAGCGTCCGCGGGCGTCGCCGGGCCATGTCCGCTCGGTGACGCCGGCGATTTCGGCGCGGCGACTGCTGCGCTGATCCGCGTCGCTGACGAGTCCGCAGTCGGCCGTCTCGAGGCCGGACGCGGCCGTTTGCACGCGCGCCGCGTCGAGCAATTGTGCGAGCGTATCGGCCGGCGGCTTGGCCGCCGCGTCGCCGGAATCGAGGCGGCGAGCCGCGACGAGCCGGTGGATGCGCGCGGCGTCCGCCGCATCCGCCGACACGGGATGGGCGAGCAGCAGCGCACATGCACCTTCGCCCGGCACCTGGCCGTTTGGTTGATTGTGTCCGAAGAGCCCGCCGGCATTGTCGAGCGCGTGCACGGTCGTCTCGCTCAGCGACGAATCGCACGCCAGCACGATGTGGCTCGCGGCCGACGGCTCGTGATGGCGCGATGCGATCAGCTCGTCGATGACGATCCACGCCTGCACCGGGTCCGTGATCGTTCGCGTCTGCACGTGTTCGACGCCGGGCATCCAGCGTTCGCGCGCGACGTGCGCGTCGAGCCACGCGGCGAGCGTGGCCGCCACCGGCTGCCAGCGCTCCGGCAGCAGCAGATGCAGCTTGAGCGGCTCGGCGGCGCGGTTGGCGTCGCCCATCGACAGCACCGCGTGGCGCTCGAGCAATTCGTCGAGCGTGTCCGCGGCGAGCAGCAGCGCGCGCCAATGTTCGCCGTTCAGCGCAGCGCCGGCGCCGGGCGGCAGCAAGCCTTCGTCGAAACGGTCGAGCGAAACCGATGCCACGCCGCTCGCGAATACGCCCGTGCCGTCGGGTCGCCGTAGTTCGGGGTGCAAACCGACGGCGGTTTCGTCGCGGGCGGCGTCGTCGATTTCGGCGGTCGTCGCGCCCGTCGGGAGTCGCACGGCGCTGTCGAGCAGCGCGATCGTCCATGTGCGCCTGGCTTCTTCATCCGCAGCCTGCGAGGCATCGGCCGCAGGCGCAGCGGAGGCGGTCTCCCGTGGTGCGTCGGCCTGCGATTCGCGCAGCCGGCCGACGGCCTTGCGTCCCCACGCGATGCCCATGGACAGCAGCGACGGCAGCGCGATGCCGTACAGCAGCAGTTCCGTTCCGCTCGGCGGGTGGTAGGTCGCTTTCCAGTGCTCGTCGCCATGCTCGTCAATGCGGCGATCCTGATTTTGGCCGGAGCGGCGTTCCATGCGACCGGGCAGGGCGTCGCCGACATCGAGCAGGCCTACAAGCTGATCACGCCGATCGCCGGCGGCGCAGCGGCCTTGCTGTTCGGCGTCGCGCTGCTCGCGTCCGGCCAGAGTTCGACGCTGACCGGCACGATCGCGGGCCAAGTCATCATGGACGGCTTCCTGCACGTGAAAATACCGTGTTATCAGCGCCGCCTGATCACGCGCGGGCTCGCGTCCCGGTGCTCATCGGCGTGCTGTGGCTCGGCGACGGTGCGATCGGGCAGTTGCTCGTGTGGAGTCAGGTCCTGTTGAGCGTGCAACTGCCGTTCGCGATGTGGCCGCTGATCCGCTCGGTCAGCGATCGATCGTTGATGAGCGACTATGCGATCGGCCGTGGTGCGCAGGTCGTCGCATGGACGTTGTTCGCGTTGATCGGCGGAACGAATCTGTTGCTCATGACAGGCTTTCTGGGCTGACGCGAATGGCAATCGCATCGGAAGACGGATGCATTCGACGTTTTCGGCGGCCGGTCGATTGGATCGATGTGCAGTGTGCGGCGCTCGCTGATTGTAGCGTCGTACTTTCGGATGCCGAATGGATTGTCTGCAACGTTCGGTGCGTCATGAAACGGCGCTGAGCGAGCCTGCCATGACGGTTAAGACGTCGCCGGCTACAAAGCGACATCGCGCGCTTCATTGTGATCACCGAGATGCTGGCGACGCGCTGATGGAACGGCCCGGGTTTCCCGGGCCGCGTCGCTTGTGGACGGTCTGTTTCGTCCAATAGGCGCGGACTATGACCGGCAGAGCCAATCGATAGTTGTCGCGTTCGTCGAATCCGCGTGTAATGGACGATCCCATTGCACGACGCGCATCCATCCAGCTCGGAGACGGAATTGAAAATCCCGGCGCCAGTGAAGAGAGTGGTCGATTACAACGTGAAGGTCCGGGTGAAGACGGACGGCACGGGGGTCGATATCGCGAACGTGAAGATGTCGATGAATCCGTTCGACGAGATCGCGGTCGAGGAGGCGGTGCGCCTGAAGGAAGCGGGCGCGTCGCAGTTCGTGAGCCGCGAGGTGACGAAGCTGGACCGTCCGGAGCTGACGTCGGCGAGCATCATCGTGTCGGGTGGCCGGGGCTTGGGCGGCGGCGAGAACTACACGAAGGTGCTGGAACCGCTGGCGGACAAGCTCAGCACGGCGGTCGACGCGGGCTACGTGCCGAGCGACTACCAAGTGGGCCAGACAGGCAAGATCGTTGCGCCGCAGCTGTACATCGCGGTGGGCATTTCGGGCGCGATCCGGCATCTGGCGGGGATGAAGGATTCGAAGGTGATCGTCGCGATCAACAAGGACCCCGAAGCGCCGATCTTCAGCGTGGCCGACTACGGCCTCGTCGGCGATCTGTTTACGCTCGTGCCGGAATTCGCCGGCGCGTTGCGGTAACCGGCCAGACATCGACCCATCTGAAGCAGGAGGCCAACATGCCGAACAACGCCGCGATTGCGCCGCAGTCCTATCTGTTCGTCCCGGGTAGCCGGCCGGACCGGTTCGAGCGCGCTTTATCGAGCGGCGCCGATGCGGTGATCGTCGATCTCGAGGATGCGGTCGAGCCGGCCGCGAAGGAAGCGGCGCGCGAAGCCGTCGCCGCGTGGGCGTCCCGCAGCCACCCGGTGCTCGTGCGGATCAACGGCCGCGACACGCGCTGGTTCGAACAGGATGCGAAGCTCGCTGCGCTCGACGGGGTGGCGGGCATCGTGATCCCGAAAGCCGAGCGTCCGGACGATGTCGTCGCCGTGGTCGAGCGCGCGCGGCGCAAGGTGCCGATCTTTCCGCTCATCGAGACCGCGCAAGGCATGTGGTCGGCGATGGATGTCGCGAAAGCGCCGTGCGTGAAGCGCCTGATGTTCGGCACGCTCGATTTCATCGCCGAAATGGGGATGGACGACGATCGCGATCCGCTGAATCCGCATCGTGCGCAACTGGCGCTCGTGTCTCGCGTCGCGGGGCTCGACGCGCCCGTCGACGGCGTGACGCCCGACGTGCACGACGTCGGCCGGCTGACCGCCGACACGCTGAACGGCAAGCATTACGGCTTCGGCGCGAAGCTCTGCATTCACCCGGCGCAGGTCGCGGCCGTGCATGCGTGCTACAGCCCGAGCGAGCGCGAGCTGGATTGGGCGGCGCGCGTCGTCGACGCGATGTCGCGCGCCGAAGCGGGGGCGATTACCGTCGACGGGAAGATGGTGGATCGCCCGGTCATGTTGCGGGCGCAGCGGCTGCTCGCTTGCGCGGCATACCGTCGATCGGGAACGTCCGAGTGACGGTCGCGTCCTTCGCAGGCGGAAGTCCGGATGCATCCGCCGCGCGGTCTCGGCGTAGCCAGTCTGTTCGACATTCGACATCCAACATTCACGGTTCGTCGCTCGTCAGGCGACAATGAAGAGCATGCGGCCGACGGCGAGCGACTGTACGGCCCGAATGCATTCCATTTCCGGCGTTGTCCGACGCTTGGTGAAGATCGAAACGTCGATCGGAAATAGCGCATTCCGAAGCAATCGCTGCAACAGCGCAGACTCGAGCGATCCACGCACACGCCCGATTCGAATCACGCAAGCTGCGGGCCAAACGCGATTCCCGTGCGATGAAGCGCGGAGATCGCCATTCAATCAAAAAGCGCCGCCCGAAGCGGCAGCGACACTCCACGACATGTCACGGAGCCGCGGCCCGCGCGGCATCCCGATCGCCCTCGACGGTCGTCGGCGAGATGTCCTCGAGCGCATGCCGGCTCGTCTCGATTCGCAGCATCCCGATCGCGATGCACAACGCGACGAAGATAGCGCTGACCATCGCGATCACACCGCTCACGCCGAAGTGCTGGTAGAGCGTCAGCGCGAGATACGGCGTCGCGATCGACGCGGCGCGGCCGGTCATGCCCGCGAAGCCGGTGCCGCGCAGCCGCACCTCCGTCGGGAACAGCTCGGGAATGAAGCCGAACAGGCCGAGCGTCGTGATCGTGTAGATGCCCGTCACGAGGCAGAAGCCGACGACGACGATCGCCGTGACGTCGCGCAGCGACACGTAGATCCAGCCGAGCACGATGCTGACGACGGCCGCGTAGACGATGCCTTTCGCGCGGCCGATCCGGTCCGCGATCAGGTAGCCGCACACGCCGCCGACGGGCGAGCCGATCGACATCAGCATCACGAAGCCGAGCGACTTCACGACCGACAATCCCTCCGACACGAAGAACGTCGGCAGCCATGCAATGAATCCGTACAGGCCGATGTTGACGGCGATCGCGGTCATCGCGGCGACGATCGTGCGGTTGCGCATGTCGGGCTTGAAGAGCGCGTTGAACGGCGCCGTGCCGACGTTCAGGTCGACGATGCGTTTGACGGGCGGCAGTTCGCCGACTTGCGCGGCGACTTCGCGCTCGATGTCCCGCAGCGTCTTTTCCGCTTCGTCGAGCCGTCCGACGGATTCGAGCCAGCGCGGCGATTCGGGCATCCGGTGCCGCAGGAACCAGACGACGAGCGCGCCGCATCCGGCGATCGCGAACATGTATCGCCAGCCGAGATTCGGGATGACCCAATAGCCGACGGCGAGTGCGAAGAACAGGCCGCTGTTGATGATGATCGCGAGCAGCGACACCCACTTGCCGCGCGTCGACGGCGGCACAAACTCCGCGAGCGTGCCGGCCGCGACGACGAGCTCCGCGCCGAGCCCGAGACCCATCACGAAGCGCAGGCCGACCAGCCAGCGGATGTCGGGGGCGAAGCACGCGGCGAGCGACGCGAGGCCGAACACCGCGAGATTCAGCTGATACGAGTAGCGTCGGCCGAGCCGGTCGCCGACGTAGCCGGCAAGGCCGGCCCCGATCATCATGCCGACGAAGGTCGCCGACACGAAGGTCGCGCCGCTGCGCAGATCGGCGAAGCCCGTCTTCACCATCGCGGCGACGGCGCCGTTCGCGAGATAGAGATCGAACGCGTCGAGGAACGCGCCGGTCGCGATCAGGCCGAGGATTTTCCAGTGGAACCGTGAAACGGGCAGGCGGTCGAGTCGACCGGCCGCGTTGACGATCGGTGTCATGCGTGTCTCCTGATAGGGGTGATGCGTGTCGGCCGGCCCTGCTTCTGGGGCTGGGTCCCGGCCAGGTATCGCCGCTAGACGACGCGCTTGTCGCGCAAGCCGGCTATGCGGTCGTCGCCGTAACCGAGCTCGCGCAGGATCGCCTCCGTGTGCTGGCCGAGCGCCGGCACGGGCGCCATCGCGGGTTCGTCCTGCGCGGCGAGTCCGGGCGGGTAGAGCGCGGGCACCGGGCCCGCCGGCGTGTCGACGTGCGTCCAGCGGTGCCGCGCCTTGAGCTGGCCGTGCTGCCAGACCGCTTGCATGTCGTTGACTTGCGCATTCGCGATGCCGGCCTCGTCGAGGCGGGCGATCACCTCGTTGGCCGTCAGCGTCGAAAAGGCCGTGCGGATGATGTGCTCGAGCGCGTCCCGATGGCTCGAGCGCTGGCTGTTCGTGCAGAAGCGATCGTCGGCGGCGAGGTCGGGCAGGCGCACGACGACGTCGCAAAAGCGCGTCCATTCGCGTTCGTTCTGCAGGCCGAGCATCACGGTCTTGCCGTCGCCCGCCGGAAACGGACCGTACGGATAGATCGTCGCGTGCGATGCGCCGGTGCGTCGCGGCGGCGTCTGGTCGTCGATCGCGTAGTAGAGCGGATAGCTCATCCACTCGACCATGCTTTCGAGCATCGACAGATCGATGTGCCGCCCGCGCCCGGTGCGCTCGCGCTCGATCAGCGCGGCGAGGACGTTCGTATACCCGTACATGCCTGCTGCGATGTCGGCGATCGAGCAGCCGGCTTTCGCCGGATGCTCATCGGTGCCCGTGATGCTGAGAAAGCCCGATTCGCTCTGGATCAGCAGGTCGTACGCTTTCTTGTCGCGATACGGGCCGTCGAGCCCATAGCCCGAGATGTCGCAGGCGATCAGATGCGGATAGCGATCGCGCAGCGACGCGTAGTCGAAGCCGAGCCGTTGCATCGCGCCGGGCGCGAGGTTCTGCACGAGCACGTCCGCGTTCGCGAGCAGCTGATGCACGATATCGACGGCCTCCGGCTGCTTGACGTCGAGCGTCACGCTTTCCTTCGAGCGGTTCGTCCACACGAAATGCGACGCGAGTCCGGACACGCGCTCGTCGTATTGCCGCGCGAAGTCGCCGGTGCCGGGACGTTCGATCTTGATCACGCGCGCGCCGAGATCGGCGAGCTGACGCGTGCAGAACGGCGCCGCGATCGCATGCTCGAACGTCACGACGGTGATGCCGGTAAGCGGGCGCATGGCGGTCCTCCGTCAGAACGAGCGCGGCAGACCGAGGATGTGCTCGGCCACGTGCGACAGGATCAGGTTCGTCGAGATCGGCGCGACCTGGTACAGGCGCGTTTCGCGGAACTTGCGCTCGACGTCGTATTCGCACGCGAAGCCGAAGCCGCCGTGAAATTGCAGGCATGCGTTCGCGGCTTCCCACGACGCATCCGCGGCGAGCAGCTTCGCCATGTTCGCTTGCGCGCCGCAGGGCTCTTGCGCGTCGAACAGCGCGCACGCGCGATAGCGCATCAGGCTCGCCGCCTCGATGTTCACGTACGCGCGCGCGATCGGGAACTGCACGCCCTGGTTCTGGCCGATCGGGCGGCCGAACACGACGCGATCCTTCACGTATTGCGACACCTTGTCGATGAACCAGTAGCCGTCGCCGATGCACTCGGCCGCGATCAGCGTGCGTTCCGCATTCAGCCCGTCGAGGATGTACTTGAAGCCCTGGCCTTCTGCTCCGATCAGGTTCTCGGCGGGAATCTCGAGGTTGTCGAAGAACAGCTCGCTGGTCTCGTGATTCACCATGTTCGGGATCGGACGAACCGTCATGCCCTTGCCGATCGCATCGTGCAGATCGACGAGAAAGATCGACATGCCTTCGCTCTTCTTCTTCACGTCCGACAACGGCATTGTGCGCGCGAGCAGGATCATCAGATCGGAGTGCTGAATCCGCGAGATCCAAACCTTCTGGCCGTTCACGACATAGCGGTCGCCGCGCCGTGCGGCCGTCGTCTTGATCTTCGTCGTGTCGGTGCCCGTCGTCGGCTCGGTGACGCCCATCGACTGGAGCCGCAGCTCGCCGGACGCGATGCGCGGCAGATAGCGCTGCTTCTGCTCGGCGGAGCCGTGGCGCAGCAGCGTGCCCATGTTGTACATCTGGCCGTGGCATGCGCCGGAATTGCCGCCCGAGCGGTTGATCTCTTCCATGATGACCGACGCTTCGGTGAGCCCGAGGCCCGAGCCGCCGTATTCCTGCGGGATCAGCGCGGCGAGCCAGCCGGCTTTCGTCAGCGCGTCGACGAATGCTTCGGGGTAGCCGCGCGCTTCATCGACCTTGCGGAAATACTCGGCGGGGAACTGACTGCAGAGATCGCGGACCGCTTCGCGGATGTCTTGATAGGAATCGATGACGTGATTCATGAGTGTTCGGGGCGACGTTTGACGTTATCGGGCGAGCGACGCGCGGGCGGACATCGTCAGCCAGCCGTCGTGATCTTTTGCCCACAGTTCGACCGAGCTGCCGTCGGGCGCGAGGCGGCCGCACAGCGTGAACGCGTGACCGAAGAACGTCGGCCGCACGGCCCGGTATGCGTAGTCGACGACGACAGCCTCCGGCATGGCGTGCGACACGAGATCGAGCAGCAGCGTCGCGATCAGCGGGCCGTGAACGACGAGGTCCGGATAGCCTTCCGCCTGCTGCGCATAGGATCGGTCGTAATGGATGCGATGGCCGTTGAAGGTCAGCGCCGAATAGCGAAAGAGGAGCGCCTCGGTCGGCGCGATCTCGCGTTGCCACTGCGCGCCGTAGGGCGGTGCTTTCGGCAGCGGCAGCGGCGCGCCCGGTTCGGCGGGCTCGCGATAGACGATGTCCTGCGCTTCGTGGATGACGGTCGCGCCGTTCGACTCGATCACGTGCTCGACCGTGACGAACGCGAGCCGGCCGCTGTGTCCGTCCTTGTGCGTGAGCGACGCGACGCGCGACGTACGCGTCGCGGTATCGCCGATCGCGAGCGGCGCGAGAAAGCGCAGGCGGCCGCCTGCCGCCATCCGGCGCGGCAGGCCGAGATCGGGCAGGAAGCCGCCCGTGCGCCGGTGGCCGTCGGGGCCGAGTCCGGATTGTCGCGCGGCTGTCCAGAAGTACGCCCAGTGCCAGATCGGCGGTAGCGCGTCGCCGATGCGCGGGGGCGCGTCGCGGTCGAGCGTCGCGGCGAGCGCGGCGGCGGGAGCGGGGGAAATGAGGTCGGTGACGATCCGGACCGCGTCGTCGCGGCGGTCCGCGGGTGTAGCGTGCATTGTCGTCTCCATCGCCGGGCGGGCCGGGCTGCTTGGAATAGGATGGAGACGACTTTAGGTGAACCGGCGTCGCGCGGGAAATACCAATTGAATGTGCCTGACATAGGCGTATCCTATGGCTTTTCGATCGACCGGCCTTGCCATGGACGTCCGTCAGCTTCGCTATTTCGTCAGCATCGTCGAGTACGGCAGCCTCGGCAAAGCGGCGGAGAAACTGTACATCGCGCAGCCGTCGCTGAGCCAGCAGGTCGCGAAGCTCGAGGACGATCTCGGCGTCGCGCTGCTCGTGCGCAGTCCGCAAGGCGTGAAGCCGACGGCGGCGGGGCAGGCGCTGTATCGTCATGCGCGGCTCGTGCTGCGGCAGATGGATCAGCTGCGGCAGGAGGTGCGCGAAGGCGCGGGCGCGGAATCGGGGACGGTCGCCGTCGGTTTTCCGACGACGATGGCGTCAGTGCTCGCGATGCCGGTGTTCGAGCGCGTCCGCGCGCGCTATCCGGGTATTCGTCTGCAGTTCTTCGAGAGCATGAGCGGTTACATCAACGAGCTGCTCGCGAACGGCCGGCTCGATCTTGCAATCCTGTTCCGCGAATCCAACACGACGGGCATCACAGCGATGCCCGTGCTCGACGAGGCGCTGTACCTGCTCGGCGAGCCGGGCGGCGCCGTGTCGCCGCGCGCCCGCACCTGTGCGTTCGCCGCGCTCGCGGGCGTGCCGCTCGTCGCGCCGAGCGTGTCGAACGGGCTGCGACTCTTGCTCGAGCGGATCTTCGCGCGCGAGGAGGTGCCGCTCAACATCGTCGCCGACATCGATTCGCTGCCGACGCTGCTGTCGATCGCGCAATCGGGCGCCGCTTGCACGATTCTTCCCGCGTCGGCGCTCGCGTTGCGCGATGCGGCGAACCGGCCGAAGATGCGCCGCATCGTCGAGCCTGAGATACGGCGTCCGGCGAGCTTGTGCTGGTCGAACACGTCGCCCGTGAGCTCGGCTGCGCTCGCGGTGCGCGAGACGATCGTCGAGCTGATCGCGGAGCTCGCGGACAGTGGCGTGTGGGCGGGCATCTCGCTGCGTCCGCGTGCCGAGCCGCCCGCGTGACGGCTGATCGGGCGCGCGGCGCGCGGCGCGCGCAATCGCCGAGGCCGTGCAGGACGCACGGGTTTGATTCGCGATCCTGAAACAGGTGGACATTCGCGCAATCGATGCGTCGCATGTGCTTCGCTCCGCACGCCGCGTTCGACGGAAGCGCAGCGTGACCGCGCGCGTGCGCACGTCGAACGGCGAAGTCGGGCGGCGTCGACGGTCCGGACGAAATCATCGAGCCGAGCCGAAGGTCGCGAAGATGACGCGCGTCGGAGACGCGTTTTCCGAACCGTCCGCAAACGATCGCCCGTCACACCTGCCGTGGCGGCGCTATCGCAACGACGCGACGTGCCGCTCGACGATCGACGCGAACGTGCCGAGACAGCCGGTGAAGAAATGATTCGCGCCCGGCACGACGACGACCGGAAGCCGCTGCGGACGCGCCCATTCCATCACGCTCGCGAGTGCGACGACCGCATCCGTTTCGCCGTGAACGACGAGCGTGTCGCCCGGCACCGCGGGCGTGTCGTATCGACGCTCGCGTTGCACGGTGCCGAACGGAACGCCGGCGAGCACCGCGCAGGCGGGCGGCGCGCCGGCGTCGGTCAGCGTCCGCGCGACCCGCGCCTGAACGAACGCGCCGAACGAAAAGCCGGCGAGCGCGAAAGGCTTGCCCGGATGCTCGCGACGCATCGCTTCGACGATCGCGAGCGTGTCGTCGGTTTCGCCGTGGCCTGAGTCATGCGCGCCTTCGCTGCTGCCGACGCCGCGGAAATTCGGCCGGATCGCGAGCCAGCCGTGCAACTGAAACACACGGGCGAGCGCGCGAGGAATCTTGTGCTCGGCATTGCCGCCTTGCAGCGGATGAGGATGAGTGACGACGACGATGCCGCGCGCGTCGCCGGGCGGCGCGTCGACGAACGCCTCGATCCGGCCGGCGTGGCCGTGCAGCGTCGTTTGGGTCGTGTTCGGACTGAAGAAGTCCATGGCGTACGGATAAGGAGATGCGTCGGAGTGCGTCCGTGGTGCGGACGATCAAGGTCCAAAGAGCGAGCATCGGGCCGGGCTTGCGCGACCGTGACTTTTGACCTTGACCTTGACCGTGCGCCAGACGCCGCAACGGCGGCGAGGAGCGCGGGGCCGATCGGGACTCGCCGATACGTCGATGCTTTCATGTTCTCGGGGATGTCTCGGCAATGCGCCGCCCGATACGATTATTTTCGCGGTCCCGCGGACAATGCGGTAGGACGAGTTTCCTCTGTCCGGCATAGGCGATGCCTATGGAGGGCGTGGCTCACATTGCGTCGTGCGGACACGCGAGCCTCCCTCGTCTTGGGCTGCGGCGTCGCCAGACTTCCGCTGCGCGGCGGACGGCGGCGTGCGCGCATGGTTGCGGACAGCGAGGGAGGGTCGGATGCGTCGCTCGACGACGCCGCGTGCGGCGTGGCGCTCAACCGGGAAGCGCGGACAGAGTCCCGCGTATGCGACACACATTGTTTGCGTTAGTGAAACGGACTGTTAAGCGTGAGGGCAATGATCTATCGCGAAGAGCCGGGCATACTTTCGCGTGTCCCATTGTTCCCAGTCTGCTCGAAGAGCACGCTTTCGAAATTGAAACTACGCGTTCTCAAATCGTCGTCCTTATCGATTGTAGTCAGCGGGCTGCTGCTGGCCGCGTGTTCAAGCGCATCCGACATCAGCGCGACCGAAAAGCCGAACGTCTACACCGTCGATTCGAGCTCGCGCGGCATTCTGCTGTCGTGGGCCCGCGCGCACGAGCGGGCCGTTAACGAAGCGACGAGCTACTGCGCGCAGCGCGGGATGCAAGCGAGCATGAAGCGGGAATCGGTCGATCGCGGCAGCGGGCCTCAAGCGCACGCACAACTCGCGTTCGAGTGCCATCCGGCTTTCTGACAGGCGGATGCCGTTGCGCATCGCCGGCGGCTCGATAACAGGATCGTTTGTTGCTCAGTCGTGATGGCGCGTCATGCGAAACGGCGGCCGCGCTGCACGCACAGCAGAGTCCGTCGAATTTCGCGTGCATCCGCACGATGAAACAACCCGGGCGGACATGATTCGATCATGGCCGCCCGGTCGTTCGGGCATCGGCTTCGATACGCGTGGATCAGGTGAGCGACCGATGGCAGATCGTTTCCCGTCTCGGTGCGCGATTCCCGATACAAACGGCGAACAACGCAGCAGCCGGTCGCGTGCGCTAACGGATAGCGGCAATGAAAAAGCCCACACGGCTCGAACGAGCGGTGCGGGCTTTCTTGTCGCTTGTGCGTAGCGCCCATGGCGCAAGCAAACGTTGTCGTCCGACGCGAAGCGGAACCGGCGTCACACGACGAACGCTGCGCGATCCTTCCCGGCGATCCACGACGGCGGGCGGCCGCGGCCGCTCCACGTCGCGCCGGTTTTCGGATCGCGGTACTTCGGCTTGAGCTTGCCGCGACGGCGCAACGCGCCTGCACGTCCGAACACCTCCTGCGTCGTGAACTCGAATTCCTCGACGATTCGCTTCACTTCGGACAGCGCCGTGCTTCGCGCTTCCGTGCGGGCGGCGTCCAGTTTGATCATCAGGGCTTCTCGTTCAGCCAGAAGGTCGAGATAAGTTTCCATCGAAAAATTGCTCCCTTGCCGGTCGGGATTCGATCGCGTCCCGTATCGGCTGGCAAATGCATGGTTGTGTGTGATTGACGAATGACGATAAGTCGGCCGCCGATCGAAAACAGACGAAATCCGACGCGGCGATCGGCGAGTAAAACGAAAAATGCGACCGTGCTTCGGCGTCGATCGCGCTGCCGTCCGCGGTCAAACGGCGGCGTACTGCAAGCAGGCGAAGCGTCGGCCTGGTCTGCTTGCGGAGATGAAAAACCGGTATCCATTGGCGATGCCCGATGTCCTCGCGATGGCACGCCGATTCGACATCCGCTCGAGCGCGAAGCCCGTCGGACAGGGACTCGGAAGATCGTCATTTGGATGACAAAATTCTAACGGCCGGTGTCGATGCAATCCAGCGGATCGAATTTAGTTATTCATAAATTTCTGACATACATCGGATGTGCACGACGTGATGCATCGATGCCCCGAACGAAGTCGTCATCGATCGAAGCGAAACAGCGCGCGCGCCGAGTCGCAGAGAATGATGCGCCGTTGCGATGGGTCGGGGACCCAGTCATCGAGCGCCGAGCGCGTCGTGCGGAAATCGGTTCGATCGCGATGCTGCGTGTGCGGCCAATCGCTGCCCCAGACGAGACGATGCGGCGGAAATGCGCCGAGCAGCTCGCAGGCCGCACGCGTGCCGAATGCAGTGCCGTCTCCGGAATCGATGTTGCGATACGCGGCGGACAGCTTGACCCACACTTGTCCCGTGCCGGCGATCGACAGAAGAAACCGGAAGCCTGGATCGCGCGTGCCGAGATGCGGCGCCGGCCGCCCGAAATGATCGACGACGACGCGGCAAGACTGGTCGAGCAGCGCTGGAATGATCGCGGGGAGGTCGGCCGCGTCCCGGTGCACTTCGACATGCCAGCCGAGCGCGTTCGCCCGCGCGAGCAGCGCGCGCCAGCGGGGCGAGGTGAAATCCGGAATCGGCGAGCCGACGAGATTCAGGCGGATGCCGACCACGTCCGTTGCTTCGAGCCGCGCGAATTCGTCTTCGGCAGTACCCGGATTCACGACCGCGACGCCGCGAAAGCGCTGCGGATAGCGCGCGAGCACGTCGACGAAGAAGTCATTGTCGGTACCGAGAAAGCTCGGCTGCACGAGCACCGCGTGCGTGATTCCGCACGCGTTCAGATGAGCGACGTACGATTCGAGCGTCGCGTCATACTCCGGCGAGTGCCGCGCGGACGGAATTCGCGGCAGGCTTCGCAAGAACACGTGCGCGTGCGAATCGACGGCTTCGATCGGTGCGGCGCCGTCCCCGTACCACGCGTCGATCAGCGGATCGCACGCGTCGTGCGCGCGAGTGGCGGCGGTGCGGCCCGTCGTTTCGACTGCCGGATCGTTCGATGCCTGATCCATGAGAAATCCACGAAATGACGGACGCCTGAAAATGCCGGTCGACTCCTACAGCGCCGCTTCGCGGATCCGGGACTCGGGCTGCGACGCCTGGAAATCGCGCGCGCGCGTCTCGGGCAGGAACCAGACGGCGACGAACACGAGCCCGTAAGCGATGCCCGCGTCGATGCCGAGTGCGAGGCCGAGCGGCATCGACGTGCCCATGTGCCCGACGAGCACCGGGAAAATCGCCGACGCGACGCGTCCGAAGTTGTAGCAGAAGCCGACGCCGCGTCCGCGCACATTCCTCGGATAGAGTTCGTTGAAGAGCGCGCCGAGCGTGGCCGGGATGCCGGCCGCGAAGAAGCCGAGCGGGAAGCCGAGCAGCAGCATCGCGACGTTGTTGAGCGGCAGCAGCACGTACAGATTGACCGTCACGACGCAGCAGGCGGAGAACAGCATCAGGTTCCGGCGACGGCCGATGCGGTCCTGCAAGTACGCGCTCGTCATGCATCCGATGATGAACGCGACGATGATCACGGCGAGATAGGCGCCGGTGCCGAGCACGGACAGGTGGCGCTCGGTCTTCAGGTAAGTCGGCAGCCAGGTCGTGATCGCGTGGTAGCCGCCGTGCGCGCCGACGCCGATCAGGCCGCCGACGATCGTCATCCTGAGCACCGACGGATCGAAGATGCTCTTGGCCGGCTGCACGGGCGCCGCCGCTGCCGCCGCCGTGCGCGTATCGTCGCGCGCCGGCTCCGGAATGGCGCGCCGGATGTACAGCACGAGGAGGGCGGGCAGCACGCCGATCGCGAACAGCACGCGCCACGCCCATTCGGGCGGCAGCCACGAGAAGATCAGCGTGTAGAGCAGCACGGCGCCGCCCCAGCCGAAGCCCCACGCGCTCTGGACGATACCCATCGCCTTGCCGCGGTGCTGCGCACGAACCGTTTCGCTCAACAGCACCGCGCCCGCCGTCCATTCGCCGCCGAAGCCGATCCCTTGCAGCGCCTTCAGCACCAGCAATTGCTCGAAGTTCTGCGCGAATGCGCTCAGGAACGTGAACAGCGAGAACCAGCACACGGTGATCTGCAGCGCGCGCACCCGGCCGAAGCGATCGGCGATCGCGCCGGCGAGCAGTCCGCCGATCGCGCCTGCGGCGAGCGTCGCGCCGCCGATCAAGCCCGCTTGCCCTTTGCCGATACCCCATGACGTGAGCAAGGCAGGAATGACGAGGCTGAACATCTGCGTGTCGACGCCGTCGAGCGCCCATCCGGAAAAACATCCTTTGAATGTGCGTCTTTCCACGGGCGATATTTCTTTGTACCAGCTCACTCACGCTCTCCAGAATGATGTCGCTTTAAAAGATTGGGAAAAAGCCCGAATCATATCGCCATATTTTATCGATGGGTAAACGACATATGCATCACGAATCCAAGCGTTATTGATAAAAGAAAATTATGATTACGGATTCCGTTGCGGCGTCGATCTTGCAAGTGGGAATGCCCGTCAAGGCCTATGTGGATTTGCTTGCGTCGTCGTATGTCCGATTCGATATGGCTTGAGTGGTCTTGCGAAACGATCGATCAAGCCGTTTCGATTGGTTGAATAGTTGGGCGTTGGAAATCGGGCGGCGAGTTCGTCTATTTTGAATGAGGGCAGAATGAAATCGTGTATTCGCGAAGTTTGTATGTCGATTCGGCGATGCGACGGCGCGACGATCGAAGCGGAGACTCATCGAGCTGCGTGATTATGGAATCCAAGCATCTTCGTTATTTCCTGGCCATCGCCGACACCGGCAGCCTGACCCACGCGGCGATCCGCTTGGGCGTCGCGCAACCCGCGCTCAGTCATGCGCTGACGAAAATGGAGCGGGAGCTCGGCGTAAAGCTGTTCGATCGTTCGAGACGCGGTGCGACGCTGACGATGGCCGGCGAAGCGATCGTCGACGACATTCGCCTGAGCCTCGCGCGGATGGACGCCGCCGCGCGCCGCGCGAGCGAGATCGGTGCGCAGCGAGCCGGGCGGCTCAGCATCGGATTCGTGTCGGCCGCGCTGTTCGGCACGCTGCCGTCCGCGGTATGCGCGCTGCGTGCGGCCGCGCCGCGCGTCGATCTCGTGATGCGCGAGATGAGCAATGCGGAGCAGGTCGTCGCGCTCGAGCGCGGCGAGATCGACATCGGGATTCTCCATACGCCCGTCGCGATCGGTGGTCCGGTCAACGAAAAGCTGATTCGCCGCGATCCGCTGATCGCTGTGATTCCGAAGTCGTTTCCCCGACAGCCGGACGGCACGATCACGCTGCGGGAACTGTCGCGCGCCGGACTCATCTGGTTCCCGCACGAGCAGTTGCCGTCGATACGCGCGGCGATTCTCAGTGCGTTTCGGCTGGCGGGGCATCCGATCGAGGTCGTGCTGGACGCGAACCGCACGCTGACCGTGATCGCCTGTGTCGCGGCGGGCTGCGGCGTGTCGCTGCTGCCGTCGTCGATCCGGACGCTGACGTTCGAGGGCGTCGATTTCAGTACGGTCGCCGACGGACAGGCGCTGCCTGAATTTCCGTTGACGGCGATCTGGCCGAAGCGCTCGCGCCGGACGCTCGCCGACCGGTTCGCGGAGCTGCTGCCGCAGTTCCAGGCGAGCTGACGCTCGGGCGTGCGGCGCGGCCGTTCGACGGAACACATGTGTGACCTGTCGGCGACGCCATTGCGTTACATGTCGCATGCGATCGGCATCGATCATCCGGATGTCGAAATATTCGAATTATCTTATGTGTCGCGATTAAAGGGGAATTTGACATTTTAATTAATGAGATGACGCCGGCATAAGACGCTTATGGCAAGTGTCGTCGGCATGGTGAAATTGAATGGTCGAATAATTCATTAACATCGAAATTATTAATCTACGCGCACACGCAATTTATCGAGATCATTCGTTCGGGATGACGGAATCCGACTGTTCCAGCCGCATGAATCCCGTTTCGATTTTCCCGCTTTCGGTCGCGTAATGCAGCGCCGGTGCCGGATCAGTGCGAGCTGCGGCTGCGCCGATCGTGTTTCAAACGGTCATTCTGACGGCCGGAAAGAATCTTTAAATATTGTCAAATTTTCAGAAAATCGGATTATTCTGATAGTAACAATTACGATGACCATTCATCATCTATTCGATTATATTTTCGATGGAATCGGAGCGCGATTCTGAGATAGCTGCAATCGAGTAGACCAATCTAGTCGGCCGCAACCAATTAAAAACCGGGTCGACCGAATCTGATTTCCGACTTTGCCTCCCGCGGCGGCGGTGCGCGATGCGCAGCCGTTCGCCCGTGCTCGTCCGCAGCAATCGCGGCGCGGGCCGGGCGGCAAGCGTCGGTCACGCATGGCGCGCGCGAGGCGACGGGGCCGCTGCGCGCGGCGATTGGGCCATCGAAACACAACAAAGAGATCAACGGGCGATCGTGTGGAGAGCGAAATGCGCAAGCGTGTGGTGCAGAGGGTGAGCGGGGCGGCATTCATGTTGTTTTTCGCGGCTGTCTCGGCCGGGCAGCTGACCGGCACGATGCAGGTGAATTTGCAAGTCAGCCGCGGATGCGAGGTCGCGGGCGTTGCCGGAAGCGTGGATTTGGGCCGGCTGGAATTCGGCACGCAGGGACCGCTCTGGTCCGACTACCTCACGGCCGATGGCCGCGCGACGTCGAACGGTGCGGTGCGCATCGTGTGCAGCCCGGACGTCAGCGGCTTTCTGGTGTCCATCGACAGCGGTCGCAACGGCGACCAGTCGACCCGCTATCTGGTCAAGCGCGGCGCGGACGGGCGCGTCGTCGGCCGGATTCCGTACAACGTATACCGCGACGCGGCGCGCAGCGTGCCGTACGTGCCGCTTTTGCCGCAGTCGTTTTTCGTCGACGGGCGACAGGACGACGTGACGCTGCCGCTCTTCGGCGTCGTCAACGGCATGACGCGCGCGCTGCCGTCGGGGACTTACGAGGATTTGCTCGGGATCACGCTCGACTGGTGATCCGGGCAGGTAAGCAGCAACAGTTCATTTTCACCACACGGAAGGAAACTATATGAAGGCTCACTGGAAAGTTTGGGCGGCTGTCGCCTGCTTGTCCGCTTGTGCAGGCGCGCAGGCGCAAACCAGCCCGCTCACGGGGACGGTCAACTCGCAACTCGTGCTGACGACGGGCTGCGCGGTCGATACGGGCGGCGGCTCGGTCAGCGCGACGAACTTCGGCACGCTCGACTTCGGCACGCAGCCGAGCGGCTTCACGGGCCAGCTCGCCAGTGCGGCAAACGGCGGCGGCTCGACGACGACGCAAGTCACGTGCTCGCCGGACGTTACGTCGATCCAGGTGACGATCGACGGCGGCCAGAACGCGTCGAAGGGCGCGACGGTCGGCACGGGCACGCGTGCGCTCGCAAACGGCGGCAGCTTCGTGCCGTACGAAGTCTATGCGGACGCGGGCCACTCGCAGCAGTACGTCGCGGGCACGCCGCAATCGGTGTCGGTGCCGACGCCGGGCTCCGCGTTCGCGCTGCCGCTTTTCGGCGTCGTCAACAAGACGAGCTCGTCGGCGCTCGCCGCGGGCACGTACACCGACGTGCTGAACGTCACGCTCGGCTGGTAAGCGCGCGCGCCGAATCCGTTCAGTCCGGCCTCGCGGCCCGCGCGCAAGCGAGCCGCGAGGCGATCCCAGATTTCCGTTCGTCATGTCGACCTTACAACGAGTGGTTTTTCTGCTGTGCGTCGCGTTGCTGCCGGCTCCCGGCCGGGCCGACACGCTGTTGCCCAGAACCCAGGCCTTCACGGTCAGCGCGCAGATCGTCGCGGGCTGCGGCGTCGCAGGCGGCGGGCCGACGAGCGGCCTGAACTTCGGCACGCTCGACTTCGGCGCGCATCCGGCCGTGGCGACGGGGCAGGCGATTGCGGCGGTCGGCGGCGGCGCGCTGCAGATCGAATGCTCGCCCGGCTCGACGCTGAAGATGACGATCGACGGCGGCGCGAACCCAAGCGCGGGCAACACGCAGCGCAATCTGGCGAGCGGCGGCGCACGCGTTGCCTATCGGCTGTATTCAGATCCCGGGCGCACGCAGGCGATCGCGATCGGTCAGGCGGTGTCGCTGCCCGTGTCCGGGACGGTCACGTTGCCGATCTACGGCGCATTGACGTTGCCGGGCGGCAATGCGCCCGCCGGCATTTACACGGACACCGCGCAGGTCACGCTCAGTTATTAATCAATCAGGAATCCGTCATGAATGTATCGAGATCGCCTGGCACGCCAGCGCGCGCCGGCCGTATGCTGCGCCGCGCGCTGCTGTGCGCGGCGGCCGCGGCGTCGTTCGCCGTGCAGCACGCGCATGCGGCGGCGTCCGTGATGATCTGGCCGATCGATCCCGTGATCGAGAGCGACCAACGCGCGGCGGCGCTGTGGCTCGAGAACCGCGACCGCCGGCCGGTGACGCTGCAGGTGCGCGTGCTCGGCTGGCGCGAAGTGAACGGCGAGGATGTCTACGACGAGAACCAGCAGCGTATCGCGGGCAGCCCGCCGATGGCGACCGTGCCGCCCGGCAAGCGCCAGCTCATTCGGCTGACGCGCCTCGCGGACGTCGCGCCTGGCACCGAGGAAGCGTACCGCGTGCTGATCGACGAGATCCCGCAGCCGGACGACGACGCGCAGAACTCGGCGAACGAGGCGTCGCTCGGCGTCAAGTTCCAGATGCACTACTCGGTGCCGCTCTTCGTCTACGGCGGCGGTCTGTGGGCGAAGGAGAACCCGGACAAGCGCCGCGACCCGGCGACGGCGGGGCGGCCGGCGCTCCGCTGGCACGTCGCGAACGGCGGCGGCAAGCGGTGGCTCGTCGTGTCGAACCGCGGCCCCGTGCACGCGCGGATCACGCACGCGGCATTCGAATCGAACGGTGCGCGCGCCGACTTCGCGCGCGGTCTGCTCGGCTACGTGCTGCCTGGCGCGCAGATGCGCTGGGCGCTGCCCGACGGCCTGACGGTCAATTCCAATTCCAAGCTGGTCGCCACCGTCAACGGCGTGGCCGACCTCGCAATCGACGTGGACGGCGCCGCTTCGAACCGGTAATCCGCATCACGACACAAGCGACGACGTCGCGACGGGGAAATGCCTTGAAGCGGTACAACGAACACGGAACGAGAAGACTGCCGCGACGGCGCGCAGCGGCGTGGGCGGTGGGAATTGCGTTCGCGGCGGCGGGGGACGCGCGGGCGGGCGAGCCGATGACGCTCGCGGACAGCTTCGGCCGAGCGCCGCCGCCCGCCGGCGGCGCGGCGACGCACGGCACGCTGTACCTCGAGCTCGTCGTCAACGAGCTGTCGACGGGGCGGATCGTGCCGATCCGCTATCGCGAGGGTGTCTACTATGCGCGCGTAGGCGACCTCGCGCAGGCGTCGGTGCGCATGAACGCCGATCCGGACGCGCTCGTCGACCTGTCCAGGCTCGACGGCGTGCAGGCGGAATACGAGAGCGCCGATCAGCGTCTGAAGCTGACCGTGCCGCCCGACTGGCTGCCGCAGCAGGCGGTCGGCTCGCGGCGGCTGTACGACCGCACGCCCGCAGCCGTGAGCTTCGGGCTTCTGTTCAATTACGACGTCTACGCGAATTCGCCGACGCTCGGCACGAGCTACACGTCCGCGTGGACCGAAGCGCGGCTCTTCGACACGTGGGGCACGGTGACGAACACGGGCGTTTACCGGCGCGATTACGGCGGCAGCGGCGGCGTCGCGAGCAACCGCTATCTGCGCTACGACACGTCCTGGCGCTACTCGGACCAGGACCGGATGCTCACGTACACGGCGGGCGACGTGATCACGGGCGCGCTGTCGTGGAGCAGCGCGGTGCGCTTGGGCGGCGTGTCGGTCGAGCGCGACTTCAAGGTGCGGCCCGACATCGTCACGTATCCGCTGCCGCAGTTCTCGGGCCAAGCCGCGGTGCCGACCGCCGTCGATCTGTTCATCAACGGCAGCAAGACGACGACGGGGCAGGTCAATCCCGGGCCGTTCACGCTGAACAACGTGCCGTTCATCAACGGCGCGGGCGAGGCGACCGTCGTGACGACCGACGCGCTCGGCCGCCAGGTCGCGACGACGATTCCGTTCTACGTCGCGAACACGCTGCTGCGGAAGGGGCTGTCCGATTATTCGCTGTCGGTCGGCGCGATGCGGCGCGACTACGGAATCCGCTCGTTCTCGTACGGCAAGCTCGCGGCGTCGGGCACCGCGCGCTACGGTCTCACCGATTACCTGACGATCGAAGGCCACGCGGAAGGCGGCGAACGCTTCGCGCTCGGCGGCCTCGGGCTCGACGTCGGCGTCGGCATGTTCGGCGTGCTCAACTTCGCGGCGACGCAAAGCAGCCTCGCGGGCACCTCGGGTCAGCAGTACGCGTTCGGCTACAGCTATTCGTCGCAGCGGTTCAGCGTGGCGCTGCAGCGGATCCAGCGCACCGGCGGGTTTCGCGACCTGTCGGTCTACGATCTGCCGTCCGACGTCACGTATCGGCTCGTGCGCAACAGCACGCAAGCGACGGGCGCGCTGAATCTCGGCGCGATCGGCGGCACGCTCGGCGCCGGCTACTTCGACGTGCGCGGCGCGGACGGCTCGCGCACGCGGATCGCGAACCTGTCGTACACGCGGCCGATCTTCCGGCGCGCGACGATCTACGCGTCGGTCAACAAGACGATCGGCGACCACGGGCTCGCCGCGCAAGTGCAACTGATCGTGCCGCTCGGCGACAAGGGCGTCGTGACGGGCTCGGTCGCGCGCGACGAGAACAACGGCGTAAGCGAGCGCGCGCAATACAGCCGCAGCGTGCCGAGCGACGGCGGCTTCGGCTGGAACCTCGCATACGCGGGCGGCGGCTCCCACTATCAGCAGGCGGACGCGACGTGGCGCAACCGCTACTTCCAGGTGCAGGGCGGCGCGTACGGTTATGGCGCGGGACGCGGCTATGCGCGCTGGGGCGAGGTGCAGGGTTCGGTCGTCGTGATGGACGGCGCGATGCTGCCCGCGAACCGCGTCGACGACGCGTTCGTGCTGATCGACACGCAAGGCCGCAAGGGCGTGCCGGTGCGCTACGAGAATCAACTCGTCGGCAAGACCGACGGCGGCGGCCACCTGCTCGTGCCGTGGGCGCCGTCGTACTACGCGGGCAAGTACGAGATCGATCCGCTCGATCTGCCGAGCAACGTGCGCGTGCCGGTCGTCGAGAAGCGCGTTGCCGTGCGCGATCACGGCGGCGCGCTCGTCACGTTTCCGATCCAGCGGGTCGTCTCGGCGCAAATCGCGCTCGTCGACGCCGCGGGGCGGCCGCTCGGGATCGGCTCGCGCGTGCTGCACGAGGAGAGCGGCCAGACCGCGCTCGTCGGCTGGCAAGGCGAGACTTATCTCGAAGGATTGTCCGCGGTCAATCACCTGCGCGTCACGACGCCGGACGGCCGCACGTGCCGCGCGACGTTCGACGCCGACGTCGGCGCGGCGCAGATGAGCCGCATCGGTCCGCTCGCGTGCGGCGAATAACGACAGGGATTCTCGATGAAGCCATTCTGCAATTTCTTCGTGCGCACCGCGGCGGCGCTCGCGCTCAGTCCCTTCGCGGCGCTGCACGCGCACGCGTCGTGCTCGGTCGTGAGCGCGGCGCCCGCGTCGTTCGGCACGGTCACGTCGTTCGTCGTCGCGAGCCAGCCGCAGTCGACTTCGACGACGAGCAGCGGTCTGTCATGCTCGGGCGCGCTGCTCGGCCTCTTCGTGATCGGCGACCAGATCAACGCGACGATCACGTCGGCGAACGGCGGCAAGCTCGTCGGCTCGACGGGCGACTCGGTGCCGTACTCGACGTTCGCCGACCAGAACTACTCGATCAAGCTCGACTTCGGCGTGACCTACAACTGGGCGAGCGGGCAACTGCTGAACCTGCTCGGGATCTTCGGCGGTCCCGCGCAGACGCTGCCGCTGTATTTCCGGACGATCCAGGGCAGCAACGTCGCGGCGGGCACGTACACCGACACGCTGACGATCTCATGGACCTGGAATTACTGCAGCGGGATCGGCATTCTCGGCATCTGTCTCGGCCGCGACCAGGGCTCGGGCACGGCGGTCGTGCCGGTGACGATCACCGTGACCAACGATTGCGTGATCGCCGCGCCCGACGTGAACTTCGGCGCCGCGCCGACAGTCGCCGGCTTCGCGCCCGTGACGGGCAGCGTGTCGCTCACCTGCACGAAAGGGATGGTCTACACGGTCGGCCTGAGCAGCGGCGCGAACCCGCATGCGAGCGGCCGCCGGCAGATGGCGAACGGCGCGAACCGCCTGCAGTACGACATTTTCGGCACGGGCGGCGGTGTGGTGTGGGGACAGTCGACGAACCGCGCCGGCAGCGGCGCGGCGGCCGACGGCCAGGCGGCACAGCAGTTCCCGTATACCGCGCGGATCTATTCGGATCAGCAAACGCCCGCCGTCGGCACGTATACGGACAGCGTGGTCGTCGACGTGCGCTATTAGCCGCGAGCCGGCGCTTTTCGGAAATCGTTTCGGACATTCGAATCGAGCGGGGGACATGGAGGTGAGAAGGCAAAATGGATTAGTTTCTTTCGTTTTCGAACGACGTGTGGATTTGACGACGTGCGAAGCCCGAAATGGCCAAATCGGGCGCGAGAATATCGCATTGCGCAAGCGTTGATCGTCGACATTCGCGAGAGGCCGTCCCACGTTCGTTTCGGGCCGGTTGAAATGCGGACGGCGCCGCTCGCGACTGCGCGCCATCGAATCGAAGAATCGGAGAAAGCGCACGTGCGATGGGATAAACGACCCTACCCATAAACGGAACGCCGACAAGAAAAAGGAGGTGCGGGTTTTTTCCGGAAACGGAAGAGATGCGTATTCTGGCGAGGTTCCAAATGGGATAAAGGTATGAAAAGCGACGGCTTTTGCGGAGGCAAATTCTGTCGACGCATACTGGTGTGCATCTCTGCTGCAGCGCTCGCGTTCTGGACGCTGTCGCAGGCCTCGAATCGGATGCAGGACGGCATGCTGGTCGCGACGGCGCCCTGCAAGTGGTCACACCTGTACCCGTTGCTATGGGGCGGCAGCAATGTGCTCGTCGCGCTGGTGAGCTATGGATGGGCGCACCGCGATCTGAAGCGCTTGCAGGCGGCGCTGCGCGCGAGCCGGGGCTCGCTCGCGACCGCGAGCCACGAGCTGCGCGCGCCCGTCAACGGCATGCTCGCGCTCGTCGAGCTGTTGAAGGAAGGGCTGCGCGCGCCTGAGCAACAGCGGCTGCTGAGTCTCGTGCAGGACTCCGGGCAGTCGCTCGCGCGCGTGCTGAACGACATTCTCGATCACGCGAGCATCGAGGCCGGGCAATTCGCGATCGAGAAGACGCGCGTCGACGTGCGCGAGCTCGTCGACAGCGTGACCGCGATGCTCGCGGTGCGCGCGCATCGCAAGGGCTTGCAGGTCAGGCTGCACGTCGACGCCGACGTGCCGGCTGCCGTGCTGACGGACGGCAACCGGCTGCGGCAGATTCTCGTCAACCTGATCGGCAACGGCATCAAGTACACGGAGCGCGGCAGCGTGTCGGTGCGTGTGCGCGCGGCGGACGACGTCGACGGCTCGGTCGAGATCGCCGCGACGATCGTCGACACGGGGATCGGCATCGCCGCAGACGAACTGCGGCGGCTCTTCACGCCGTTCGTGCGCGCGCGCCGCGGCGCGCGGAGAACGGAACCAGGAACGGGACTCGGGCTTGCGATTGCGCGCAGGCTTGCGAGATTGCTAGGGGGGGACGTGACGCTGGCAAGCGAAGAAGGCAGGGGAACCACGGCGACGGCGCGCATCCGCTGCGGGGTCGTGGCGCGCGGCTATGCGCCGGATGCGCTCGCCGAGCGCGTGGTGTCGATCGATGTCGGCGATGCCGCGCTCGCGGCGACGCTGACCGCATACGCGCGCGCGGCAGGCATGCGGCTCGCCGCGCGCGGCGCGGCGGACGTCGACGCGGTGTTGTGCGACGACGCGCGCGTTGACGCGTCGAGGCCGCGAATCGGCTGGGTCGGCGTGACCGATGTCGCGGAGCCGGCCGGCTGGATCGACGGCGGGACGCACGTGCGGCTGAGCAGCAACCCGCTCGGCTGGCGCGCGTTCGTCGAGAGCTTGCGCGCCGCGCTCGATGCGCGCGATTCGGCGCGCGCGCGCGCGACGGAGGGGGCGCAGTCGCGCGCGTATCGCGTGCTCGTCGCCGACGATCAGGAGATGAACCGTGTGGTGATTCGTTATCAGCTCGACGCGCTCGGCCATCGCGCGCACCTGTGCGGCAGCGGCGACGAAGCGCTGCGCGCGCTCGAGACGAGCGCGTTCGACGTCGTGCTCACCGATTGCCGGATGCCGGGCATGGACGGCGTCGCGTTGACGACGGCGATCCGCGCGCATCCGGATGCGCGCGTGCGCGCGACGCCCATCGTCGGCGTGACGGCGCTCGTGTCGGAAGGCGAGTTCGCGCGCTGCGTCGCGGCCGGCATGACGTTCTGCATCGGCAAGCCGACGACGCTCGATGCGCTCGAGCGCGCGCTCGCCGATGCGATCGAGCCGTCGCCTCCGCTGCGCTTCGATCCGTCGCGGATCGACAAGACGCGCTTGCTGGCGGGATTCGGCGCGTCGCCCGCCGACGGCGCGGCGCACACGGAGATCCTGCTCGCATGCCGCCGCGCGCTCGAGCGCGACCGGGACACGCTGACGCGCCACCTGCGCGATGGCCTGTCCGAACGCGAGCTGCGCGCGTGGGGCCACACGGCGCGCGGCACGTACAGCCTGTTCGGCCACGCGCATGTCGATGCGCTGCTCGACGAATTCCACCATCTGCTAGGGGCGGGAGACGCGCGCGCGATCCGCGGCGCGGCCCGCGAAATTCTCGCGATGGTGAACCATCTGCTGCGCTGCGTTGCGCATCCGGCGCAATCGCGCGATCGCGGCGATCCAAAAGGAGGAACGTAAATGAGCGTTCAAGTGTTGATCGCGGACGACCATCCGCTCGTGCTGTTGGGCGTGCGTCACGTGCTGGCGAGCATGAGCGACGTGTCGATCGTCGGGGAGGCGCACGACCCGGCCGGGCTGCTCGCGCTGCTCGCGACGACGCCGTGCGACATCGTCATCACCGATTTCGCGATGCCCGACCCGCCCACGGCCGACGGCCTCGCGATGCTGACCGCGATCCGCAACGGCCATCCTTCGGTTCGCGTGATCGTCTTGACGATGCTCGACAACCCGGTGCTGATGCGGTCGATGCGTCAGGCGGGCGCGCTCGCGGTGCTGAGCAAGCGCGGCGACCTCGACGAGCTGCCGCGCGCGGTCGGCGCCGTGCGCCAGGGGCGGACGTTCGTCGGCACGCACGCTGGCGCGGCGAGCGGGCTCGCGATGCGCGCGGCGGACGCGCCGCCGCAGCTGAGCCCGCGCGAGATCGAGGTCGTGCGCCTGTGCGCGACCGGCATGACGATGACCGACATCGCGAACCGCTACGGCCGCAGCATCAAGACGGTCAGCACGCACAAGCACAACGCGATGGGCAAGCTCGGTCTCAAGTCCGACGTCGATCTGTTCATGTATGCGTCGGAGAACGGGCTCGTGTAGCGAGTGCGTGGACATGCACGTCGCATCTCGACATCCGGCGGATCGACTGCCCGCAGATCGTCGAAGGCGACAGCCCGGGATTCGACCGGATCGAGTCGCCGGTCCGCGAGTCGTCACCGACAGCCTCACGGCCGACGCGTGCAGCCGCTTGTTCGAACGGTGCGTGCCGTGCCCGCATGCGCTTTCTCTGTGCGCTGCGCGACGAAGGTCATACGCCGCTTCCGTTCAAGCGGCTCGTGATCGTCGCGCAGACGCCGTTGCGTTGATTGCGGCGGCGTGCGGCGTCGTTCCGCGCGGACGCTTGCGACCGCTCGTCCGATTCGCGAATCACTCGATCAGATTCGGAATCCGTACGTTCGGATCGACGTCCGCGTCGTAATCGACGCCGTCGATCTCAAAGCCGAAGAGGCGCAGGAATTCGGTCTTGTAACCGGCGAAATCGGTGAGCGTGTAGAGATTGTCGTCCGTCACCCGGTCCCACAGCGCGAGCACGCGTTCCTGCACGGCGGGATCGAGCTCGAGGCCGTCCGCGCGCAGCCGGCCTTCGGCATCGACGTGCGGATTGGCGCCGTAGAGACTGTCGCGGAACAGGCCGTCGATCTGCTCGATGCACCCTTCGTGCGTGCCGCGCGCCTTCATCGCCTTGAAGAGCAGCGACAGGTACAGCGGCATCATCGGAATCGCGGAGCTCGCCTGCGTGACGACCGCCTTCAGCACCGACACGCGCGCGTCGCCGCCGCGCGCCGCGAGCTTGTCGCGGAGGGCGAGCACGGTCCGGTCGAGATCCTTCTTCGCTTCGCCGATCGAGCCGTTCCAGTAGATGTCGTACGTGACCTTCTCGCCGAGATACGTGAACGCGCTCGTCTTCGCGCCGTCGGCGAGCACGCCCGCGGCGTCGAGCGCGTCGATCCACATCCGCCAGTCCTCGCCGCCCATCACGGCGACCGTGCCCGCGATCTCGTCGGGCGTCGCCGGCTGCAGCAGTGTTTCCTTGATCGCCTCGTTATCGGTGTCGATCCCGCGCAAGCGCACCGCGCGTCCGATCGGCTTGAGCGTCGACTGGAACGTCTCGCCCGTCTTCGGATGCGTTCTGCGCGGCGCGGCGACGCTGTAGACGACGAGGTCGACCTGGCCGAGGTCGCGCTTGATCGCGTCGATCGTCTTTAGCTTGATCTCGTCGGAGAACGCGTCGCCGTTGATGCTCGCCGCATACAGGCCGCGCGCGGCCGCTTCGTCGTGGAACGCGGCGCTGTTGTACCAGCCGGCCGTGCCGGGCTTCGCGTCGCTCGGCGCGCGCTCGAAGAACACGCCGAGCGTCGCCGCGCCCGCGCCGAATGCGGCGGCGATGCGCGCGGCGAGCCCGTAGCCCGTCGACGCGCCGATCACGAGCACCTTCTTCGGACCGTGTTCGATCGGGCCGCGGCCAGCGACGTGGGCGATCTGCTCGCGGACGCTCGCCGCGCAGCCGGCGGGGTGGGTGGTGACGCAGATGAAGCCGCGTACGCGCGGTTTGATGATCATGGCTGTCTCGCTAGGAATGCAGGGGACGGTCAAAAAAGCAGCGTGCATTCTAATCGAGCTGGGCGCCGGGTCGTGCGTTCGTGGGCGGCGGGCGGCGTGCGAGACCGCGCGGGGTTTCGAGCGGACGTGTTCGGTGCAGACGATACCGCATTGCTACGGGTCGTGCGTCGCAAGTCGCGCCGCGCGGCTCGCATGTCGCGCACGCGACGAGGCGCGCGTGGACGGCCCCGTGTGTTCAATCAAGCCCTGACGCGCCGCGCGGCACCGCCGCTCGCCGCACACGCGCGGCATGCGAGCAACAAAAAGGGCGGCCGAAGCCGCCCGAAGAAGCGATGTTGCGTCGTCTCGAATCGGTCGCGTGCTCAGTTGCCCGTCGGCAGCGTGAGCGCGCTCGTCAGGTCGCCCATCGGCTTCAGGCCGTTCGCGGCGAGCGCGTCGTCGCGCTGCTTGAGGCCGGCGAGGCGCGGCAGCGCGTAGCGGCGCGTGATGAAGCGCAGGATCGACGCGGTGTCGTATTGCGTGTGATCGACGAAGCCCTGCTTCGCGAACGGCGAGATGACGAACGCCGGAATGCGCGTGCCCGGGCCCCAGCGGTCGCCCTTCGGCGGCGCGACGTGATCCCAGAAGCCGCCGTTTTCGTCGTACGTCACGATGACGACCATGTTGTTCCACTGCGGGCTCTTCTGCAGGTGCGAGATCACGTCGGCGATGTGCTGATCGCCCGACGCGACGTCGGTGTAGCCCGGGTGCTCGTTCAAGTTGCCTTGCGGCTTGTAGAACGTGACCTGCGGCAGCTTGCCCGCGTCGATCGCCTGGATCAGCGCGGCGCCGTTCGAGCCGGCGTCGAGCAGGTGCTGCGCGCGGTTCGCGGTGCCGGGCGCCTGGTTCGCGTAGTAGTTGAACGGCTGGTGGTGCGGCTGGAAGTTCGGCGCCGTCAGGTTCGGCCCGTAGATCACGCCCGACGTGCCGCTTTGCGCGGCCTGCAGCGCCGCGCCCCACGCGCCGCTATACCATGCCCACGAGACGCCGGCGTTCGTCAGCAGATCGCCGATGTTCTGCTGCGTTTGCGGCGGCAGCGTCGACGGATTCGACGGATCGGCGAGGTTCGGATCGCCGCCCGTCGCGGCCGCGTTGCCGCTCGGCTGATACGGCGGCTGCATCGTGTTGACCGCGTAGAAATCCGGCGTAAGGCCACCCGACTTCACGAACTTCGGCGGGCCCGACAGCGCGGACGCAGGCGAATTCGACGCGAGCGTGAGCGTGACGCCGTCCGGATTGACGGCCGAGATCTGGCTTGCCGCCGGGCTCTTGTCGGCGTTCGGATAGTACGGCGCGCATGCGCAGATCAAGTACTGGTGGTTCAGGAACGAGCCGCCGAACGCGCCCATGAAGAAGTTGTCGGCGAGCGTGTATTGCTGCGCGAGCTTCCAGAGCGGCAGCTTCGACGGATCGGCCGTGTAGTGGCCCATCACGAGGCCGCCCGCGTCGGACCACGCGGCGAACCGGTCGTTCTTGCCGCCGTCGATCTGCATCTGGTTCTCGTAGAAGCGGTGAACGAGATCGCGCGTCGTCACGCTCATCGGCGTATTGAAGCCGTTCGGATCGTCGATCGCGAACGGCGCGTTCGGCAGGTTCGCCGTCATCGCTTCCGTCACCGCGGGCGTCACGCCCGCCGCGGTCAGGCCGTTCCAGATCTTCGGCAGCGTCGCGAGCGTCGTGCCGTCGCGATCGACTTGCGCCGCACTCGCGGCCGTCACGTTCTGCAGGCCGTTCGCGCCCGGGAAGTTGCCGTAGAGGTTGTCGAAGCTGCGGTTTTCCGCATAGATCACGACGACGTTCTTGACTGCCGACAGGCCGGGCGACGTGACGTCGTCCCCGCCGCACGCAGTGAGGCCGATGGCGGCCGACAGCGCGATCGGCGTCACGCGAATCCAATGCTTGTTCATCCGTTTTCTCTCTTGTCGCACGAGGTGTGTGGGTATCGAGGGGCCGGCCAAGCGCGCGCGAACGCGCGCGCCGCATGAATGTCGACTGACAGCCGGTTGCGCGGATTGTGTAAGGTTCGTTTGACAGCAACATGTTGTAATGCTTTCGCCGGGCTGTCGATTCGCCGTCATCGAATTGTCATTTGCATGACATACGCTCGCGCCTTTCCCATTCGACATCGCCGAATCGATGATGCGCCGCCCGCTGCGACACGCTTCCCGCAATCGTTCGCTTTTCCCCGCGCTGCGCGCGCTCGCGGCGGCGGCCGCGCTCGCGGCGGGCGTCGCCGCATGCGATGCGGACGGACCCGCCGCGACGCGCGCTGCGACGCCGGCCTCGCAGGCGAGCGCGCCCGCCGTCGTCGACCATCAGCCGCAGACGCGCGCGCAGGTGTATGAAGCGGTGAAGCAGATGACGGCGCTCGGCCGGCAACTGTTCTTCGATCCGTCGCTGTCGGGCAGCGGCAAGCTCGCATGCGCGTCGTGCCACAGCCCGCAGCATGCGTTCGGGCCGCCGAACGGGCTGCCCGCGCAATTCGGCGGCGACGATCTGCGTCAGCAGGGCTTTCGTGCGGCGCCGACGCTCAAGTACCTGCAGAAAGTGCCCGCGTTCAGCGAGCACTATCACGAGTCGGACGACGAGGGTGACGAGAGCGTCGACGCCGGCCCGACGGGAGGCCTCACGTGGGACGGCCGCGTCGACAGTGGCGCGGAGCAGGCGCGCGTGCCGCTCACGTCGCCGTTCGAGATGAACAGCACGCCCGCGAAGGTCGCGCGCGCGGTGCGGGCAGCGCCATATGCGGACGCGTTTCGCAACGCGTTCGGCCCGCGCGTGCTCGACGACGATCGCGCGACGTTCGAAGCGGTGCTGCAGGCGCTCGGCACGTTCGAGCAGACGCCCGACGTGTTCTATCCGTACACGAGCAAGTACGACGCGTATCTGGCGGGCCGCACGCAGCTGACGAGCGCCGAGTTGCACGGGCTGCAGGTTTTCAACGACGAGAAGAAGGGCAACTGCGCGAGTTGCCACGTGAGCCGGCGCGGGCTCGACGGCTCGCCGCCGCAGTTCAGCGATTTCGGCCTGATCGCGCTCGGCGTGCCGCGCAATCACGAGCTCGCGGTGAACCGGAATCCGAAGTTCTACGATCTCGGCGCATGCGGGCCCGAGCGTCAGGATCTGAAAGGGCGCGACGAATTCTGCGGGCTGTTCCGCACGCCGACGCTGCGCAACGTCGCGCTGAAGAAGACGTTCTTCCACAACGGCCTCTATCACTCGCTCGAGGACGTGATGCGCTTCTACGCGCAACGCGACACGCATCCCGAGAAGTTCTATCCGGTGAAGAACGGCGTCGTCCAGAAATTCGACGATCTGCCGAAGCGCTATTGGAAGAACCTGAACGACGAACCGCCGTTCGATCGCAAGCGCGGCGATCCGCCTGCGATGACCGATGCGGAGATCAAGGACGTGATCGCGTTCCTCGGCACGCTCACCGACGGCTACGACGCGCAAGCGAAGCCCGCGGGCGGTAATCGCTGAGCGGCGCAACGGGCGGGCGGTGTGCTGCGGCTGCATCGCGCTACGCGTCGCCAGCGCACGCAGCCCGTGCGGTTGTGTGGCTTGCATGTGGCGCGTGCGCGATGCTTGTCCGCGTACGTCTGCCGGTTTGCTGCCGCGAGCGGCGAGCCGATCGTCGGATGACGATTCGGGTCGAAGTCCGCGCGGCCGACGCTGAAGCGGATTTCGTAGCCGAGTCCGTCGAGCACGCGGCGCTTCGCGCGCTTGGTGCGCAACCGGCGCACGAACGCATCGACGCCGAGCTCGCGGGCGACACGACGAGCGCCGTGAACGTCGCCCGGTCGAGCCGCCCGGGCGCTCGTCCGGTGCCGCCCGTTTCTAACGAAACCGCCGTATCGCTGTCGCGATCCGCTCGACGTCGCCGTCCGAAAGATGGTGATGGCACGGAATCGTCAGGATTTCCCGCGCGAGCCGTTCGGTGTTCGGCAGCGACACGTCCGGTTGGCTACGCAGCCACGCCCGTTGCCGATGAATGGGAATCGGATAGTGAATTGCCGCTTGAATGCCGTGGTCGTCGAGATGCCGACGCAGCTTGTCCCGATAGCCCGACCTCACGACATAGTGATAGTACGCGTTCCCCGGCCGTCCGCCGCCGAGGTCCGTGCCGGTGGCGGTTCCGGCGAGCGCTTCGTCGTAGAACGCGGCAATGGCTTTGCGGCGATCCAGCCACGAATCCAGTTGCCGGACCTTGACGTTCAGCGCCGCCGCCTGCAGCGAATCGAGACGCGAATTGATGCCGAACGTGACGGCTTCGTCGCGGGTCTGCAATCCGTGATTGCGCACGCTTTTCGCATATTCGGCGATCTCCGGATCGGTCGTGACGAGCGCGCCGCCGTCTCCCAGGCCGCCGAGCGTCTTGAGCGGGTGCAGCGAAAAGGCCGCGGCATCGCCGGCCGTGCCGACTTGCTGGCCATCGATCGTGGTGCCAATCGCCTGAGCGCAGTCTTCGACGACGGCCACGCCGTGCGCGCGGCACAGAGCGACGATCGGCGCGATGTCGACGGGCCGCCCGCGCAAATGGACGGGGATGACGGCCTTGGTGCGAGCGCTCAAAAGCGGCGCGATCGTGTCAATGTCGACGAGTTCGTCGTCGCCGACGTCGGCAAGGACCGGCCGCGCGCCGACGGCGACGATCGCGCCGACCGTGGCGACGAACGTGTTTGCGCACGTGACGACCTCATGGCCGGGCCCGACGCCGAGCGCCCGAAGCGCGATCAGCAGCGCGTCGGTGCCGGAATTCATCGCGATCGCGCAGGCTCCGCCGCAACGCTGCGACATCCACGTTTCGAAGCGCGACACCTCCTCGCCGAGCACGAAATCGCCGGCTTCGAGCACGTCGCGCCAGCGCTCGATGAGCAGACCGGACAAGTCGCGCGCCTGTTCCTGGACATTGTTGCACTGGATCATTGCGTGTTTCCTCCCGATGTTCGTCTGACGGCAATCAGCGCGATAACGGCGGTCCCGACGGCGCTGAGCGCGGCGGCAATCGTCAACGTTTGCGGATAGCCGAGCGCTTCGCCGACGAGGCCGCCGCCGAGATAGATGAACGGATGCACGCCGCTCGTCACGACGGTGTCGACCGCCACGACCTTGCCGAGGTCCTTTTCGGGCGAGTGCGTTTGCATGGCGGTCGCCCATCCGGTAAGCCACGACGCTTCGACGATCCCGACGAACGTCGCGCCGAGCACCGCCATCCACGGCGCTTGGCCCATCCCGAGCAAGATCATCGCGCCGCCGAGGAGCAGCCCGCAAGCTAGCCCCAGCAGCTTTAGGTGGCGATGGCCCGCGACGAGCACCGTAACGACGGAGCCGATGCACGCGCCGAGTCCCGACGAGGCGAGGCATACGCCCCACATGGTTTCGCCGAAGCTGGCGCTGACCGCATAGGGGGCGACCACGAGGAAGATCGGAAAGCACAGCACGTTGACGACGAGCGTGGCGGCGAATCCCAAGAACAGCTCGGCGTTGCCCGCGATCACCGTGACGCCGTTCAGCGCTTCGCGAATGGAGAACTCGTCGTCGGATTCCAGCTTGCCTTTGTCAGGCAACAGGGTGGTATAAAAGGCGGCGCCGAAGAACGTAAGGCCGTCGATCAGCACGCCCCATACCGGGTCCCACAGGATGACCACGACGCCGAGCGTGGCCGGAAAGATCACGGCCACGAGATTGTCGAGGAAGTGCATCGCGCCGTTGCCGGCGACAAGCGCGTGCTTCGGAAGCAGATTGACGAGCAGCACTTGCGTGCACGGGCGCGACACGCCGATGCCGATGCCGAACGCCAGATAGACGAGCACGAGGCTCCACCACGGCGCGCCCGACACGATGAACGCCGCGGCGGCGACCTGCGCGATGCCTCGTGCTGTGTCCGTGGCGATGAGGACGTGCTTGGGCGACTTCCGGTCCGCGAGCATGCCGCCGGCTGCTGCGCCGATGACGGTGCCGATTCCGACGGCGGCCATGATCGCGCCGAAGATCTCGCCGCTGAAGCCGGCATGGATGACCGCGACGGGAAGCGCCGCCAGGCAGACGGCGTCGCCCGCCATCGACAACCCCTGCCCGATCAGCAGTTTTCGAAACGACGAGAAGCGCAACGCAACGCGATAGGGTGACGCTCGCTCGGCGAGTGAGCTCATTCGATTCCTCCAAGAACATAGACGCGTCCATCGGCGCTGCGCTGGGTCGGAAGCGCGTTCCCGTCGCACTCGACGCGGACCGTTCCGTTCGCGGGAACCGTGACTTTCAGCCGTCGCCCTCGAAAATGGACGGCGAACCGATACGCATCCCAATGCGGCGACAGCCGCGGTCGAAAACAAAGCCTGCCGCGTTCGATGCGCAAGCCGGCCAGGCCTTGGACGAGACCCTGCCACGCGCCGGCATAGGCGGACAGGTGCAGCCCGTTGCCGTAGTCCGCGGTCGGCGTGAAGTCCAGGTTGTAGCGGCTTGCTCGGGCGATGAAGTCGGCGCAGTCGCTCGTCTTGCCGATGTCCGCGGCGACCATCGCGTGCGGGCCGTAGCTGAGCGACGATTCGTGAACCGTGCGAGGTTCGTAGAACGCGAATGCCGCCCGCTTGACGTCGGCCGGGAAGTCGTCCGGGAACAAGGACATGAGGAGGATGACATCGGCCTGCTTCACGATCTTGGACGTGAAATTCCGCAACGCCTCCGCCGATTCTCGCTCCGATTCGTCGACGAATTGCGGGCCGCGTTTCTTCGTGATTCTGAGCTCCGTATCGGGAAGTTTCGCGTACCCTTCGAATTCTTCCGGAATGGAAACGCCTCCGACGCTCATCCACGGCAGATAGACGCGATCGCTGATCGCGAGCCAATCGTCCAACTCGGCTTTCGGCACGTCGGGGAAGGCTTCGTGTCCCGCCGACGAGATGGCGAGCCTGATGCACCATCTAAGCAGATAATTCGTGAAAAAGCTATTGTCGACGTGGTAATGATATTCGTCCGGGCCCATCACCGAATTGACGACATAGGCCTGCTTCGCGTCCGACCACTCGAACGCGGATGCGGCAAATCTCGCGCATTCGGCGATGATGCGATAGCCGCGCGTCGTCATGTAGGCGTCGTCGCCGGTGACTTCCCGGTAGCAATGCAGTGCGTAGCAGACGTCAGCCGAGATGTGCAGCACTTCGTCGACGCTCCATTCCCGCGTCGTCTTCGCGTCCGGATACGACAGCACGTAATGCGGCCCGTTTTCGGTTCCACGGTCGTTCGAAGCCTCCGGGAAGCGAGCGCCGGAGAATCCGGTCGATTTGGCGAACTCGATCGCTTGCTCCAGGCGATGGTATCGATAGTCGATGAGCGCGCGAGCGACGCGCGGATCGTTCCAGATCCAGAACACGCACTTGTGCAGTTCGGTGTCGAAGAATGTGGCGCCGGAGTGGTAAGTGCTCGTCAAGCCGCGCGCCGGTGACACGAATCCGCGCGGATGGCGATGCGATGCGATTCCGTGCTGCAAGAGCTGGAAAACGGCATATCGTATGCCGAGTTCGACCGGTTCGCCGCGCGCTTCGATCGTCACGCCATGATCTTCCCAGAATCCGGCCCAGCGGGTCCGGTGCACGTCTTCGGCGACCGCCGGATCGAACGGCGGCGCGGTTTGCGGCATTGACCAGGACGCGGAGCCGGAACATAGTTTCCAATGCGCGTCTATTCGATGGCGATCGGCATTGGAAAAATCGAAAGTCGTCGATATCGTGCAGCCGGGCCCCGGATGCTCCCATGTGGCGGACGCGCTGGCGGAAGGCGGCGAGCGCCGGATGATCACGTCGTAACGGAGCCTTTGACCGGCGACGGCGGCGATGATGCTGAAGCCATCGCTTTCGCAATGGCATCGTTCGAGATTGTAGTGACGAGCCGTCAGCCAAGAGGACGTGCCGAGGTACTCGTTGACCGCGAGCGCGTCAATGCCGTAATCGAGGCGCAATCGCCGCGGGGCGTCGCCGCCGCCGTCCGTCCGGCGCAGTTCGATGACGGTTGCGACCGACGCGCGGTCCGGCGCGTCGACGAACTGCCGCACGGTCAATTCGAACGTCGCTCCCCCGACATGCAGGCGCTCGGCGCTCGTCACGGATGCGCGGTCGAGCGACAGCACGACGGTCGCCGCCGCGCTGCCCGGACGGCGCGCGGGCTCGCCGGTGTCGACGTCGTAGACGTGAAGAATCCTCGGCGCCGGCAGCGACGCAATCTCGCGCGACACGCCGACGCCGGGTGCGTAGACGTCGCTCGCCAGCAACTGGATCCGCTTGCTCCGCTCCGAGGCGCCGGGCACGTGCGGACGCACGCCGATGAACGCATTGGCGAGTGTCGCCACGCACGACACGAACGCGGAGGACGCCGAATCGAGGTCGCTCACGATCTCGCGTCGTTTTCCGTCGGAAACGATCAGCATGGGCCGCCCGCAGGCGACGCGAATGACCAGTCGGAAACGCGCATGTTGATGAGATTGTGGTAACGCGGATCGCTCAGGACGTCGGCGCTGTCCTGGAACCAGCCCGATTGCCATTGATCGCATATTTCCAGTACGGCGTCCCGGATGGTGTACGCGAACTCGAAGCCAAGTTCCCGCCGCGCTAGGCTTGAGTCGAGCCGGTACGAGCGCACGTCGTCGGATGCGGTCGTCGTGATCGGAACGTTCGCCGAGAAGTAGCGGTCGACGACGTCTTTGACTTGCGCCGCGATGTCGGCCACCGTGTGGTTTTCGTATCCGACATTGACGGCGCGCCCGCAGGCTGCGCCGAGAGAATCGCGTCGGACGAGTGTCGTATAGAGCCGGCTGAGATCGCCGACGTGGACGTTGGGCCGGTACTGGCGTCCGCCGAAGACCGTGATTTCGCCGCGCGCGAGCGCGCTCGCCGTCAGGATGTTCACCGTGAGGTCCAGGCGTTGCCGGGGCGACCAGCCGCATACGGTCGCCGCCCTGACCGCGACCGTTTCGAAAGACGGCGAGCTCAGGCCGAAGAGGATGTTCTCGCCCTCGGCCTTGTACCGGTTGTAGTCGGTAATCGGCACGCACGGCTGGCGTTCGTCGACGACCGGCTCGTCGCTGATCCCGTAGACGCTCGCCGAAGACGCGTAGATGAAGCGTCGGCAGCCCTGGCGCTTCGCGCTCTCCATGAGATGTGGCAGGCAGTCGATGTTGATGGAGCGGCTCAGCGCCGGATCGGAGTTGAAGCTCGGATCGTTCGCCACGGCGGCGAGATGGATCACCGTCGTGACGCCTCGCAGCGATCGTTCGACGGTCCGCTTGTCGCGGATGTCCCCTTTGATCGCGTCGAGACGGGGATGACGGCCAAGCTGCTCGAGCCCGTTCGAGAAAAACTGCGCATCGAGCACTCTGACACGGTGGCCGGCGGCGAGCAACCTCGGCACCAGCCGCGATCCGATATATCCCGCGCCGCCCGTCACGAGCACAAATGTGGGTTCGGTCATGTCACGTCCTTACGAAGCCGTTGATGGGTACGGCGAGGGCGTCGAGCGTCGGAAGAATGGTGACGCGCGGATCGGCCGCCGCCGGCTCGAAGGCGTGACGGCGGATCTGGCAGGCCCGGATGCCGAGGCCGCATGCCGCATCGACGGCATGCGGCGCGTCGTCGACGAGCGTGACCGAGTCCGGCGCATGCTTGCCGATGAGGCGCAGGAACAGCGCTTCTTTTGTCTGATCCCGCCGCTGCTGCACGATCGCGTGCGGATCGAACAGTTTACCCGCCCTGCGCAGCGCGGCGTCGAACAGGCCGGGCGCGTTGCGCGACGCCGTGTAGAAGAGAACGCGTTGCTTCGCCGCTTCGATTCTTTCGAGCAATCTCAGCGCGTCGTCGAAAAGCCGGGTATGAGCGGCGAGCCGAAGAAATTCGCGCTGCTTGATTTTTGCGAGTGCGCCGCTGTCGGCCGCAGCGCGCGGATTGGCACGCGCGCGACCTTTCTTGAGGAGGAGAAGGCGAGCGGCGCCGTCCACGCGCGGGCGTCCCGCTATGTGCGTGACATATTCCGGGTAGGTGAGCTCTTCGGCTCCGATGCGGCGCGCGGCGTTGCGCCAGGCTTCGTAGTGCGGGGTATCGACGAGCGTTCCGTCGAGATCGAGCAATAGAAGAGTCGGCATTCCACGCTCCGATGAGTCACGCGCTTTCGGACAGGATGATATGCGCAATTCGCGACGTCGAATCCATGATCGCGTCGTCGGTCAGGACCATGCGACCGCCGTTGTTTTCGACGAGCGCGCGCTCCACGTTTATTCTCGGATCGGAGCTCGACCGGTAGTCGGCGCCCTTGAAGAACACGTCGGGCCGGAGCTTCGAAATGACGGATTCGGCGGTCGGCGAATGATTGACGATGGCGTGATCGCAATATCGGATCGACGCGATGAATTCCGCGCGAACACGGGCCGGAAATATCGGCCGATTGGGTCCCTTATTGACGTGCTCGTCGGCGGTGACCGATACGAACAAGCGATCCACGAGCGCGCTGGCTTGCTGCAGATGGTGGATGTGCCCGAGATGAACGATATCGAAACAGCCGTGACACAGCCCTACGATGAGACCATCCGCCCGATAGCTGCGGGCGAGGCCCTGCAATTCGGTGATTCTCTGTAGAACGGTCATATCAGTGTCGATTCTGAGAAATGAGACATTTCGCCATGATGTTGAGATGCTCGAATTTTCCCCAATAATCGGGAATCTGTCCGACTATTTGGAATCCGTTGCGCAGATGAAAGACGTAGGCGGCGCGTTCGCGATCGATGTTGCCGATGTCGAGGCACATATGGTTTTTTTCGAGACTTCGTGCGAAAGCCTCGATTTCCGCATAGAGCAGCGACGCGATGTCGCGCCGGCGATAGTCGCGATCGACGATCAACCAATCCGCCCACAGTACGTGCTTCGAAGGGATCGGCCCAGGGCCGCAGCCCATCGTTCCCACGATGCGGCCTTCATGAGTGGCGACGAACCGCGCTTCTTCGTCGCCGGGGCATTCCAATTCGCGGATGAATTGGAGGTTCGCGGAGCGAGTCAGGTCGTCCGGCGAGTCGATTTGTGAAACCAATCGGAGAACTGCCTGGATGTCGGCGGCTTCGAGGCGCCGAACGAGAATGGTGCTCTCTTTTTCAGTTGGCATGATATTCCAGTTCGTCGAGTGCGCGATCCAGTCGTTCGCACGCGTCGTCGATCATCTGCGGCGTGTGCGCGGCGGAAAGCGTCACCGGCTCCGGGCAATAGCTCAGAGGCATTAAAAATCCGTATAGCCTGTACTCGGTCGACAATCGGCGGAACAGTTCGTGCGCAAACGCTACAGGGTAGGTGCGCTCGATGTCTCTCATCGTGCGCGGACGTTCCGACGCGCCGATGTGAACGCCGATCCGGCCGCCATATCCGTCGATGTGGCATGGGATGCCGTGCCGGTCGAACACTTCTCTCAGGCCGCTTTCGAGCCGGTTTTCCAAAGCCGCGACATATCGATAGATGGTCCCGTCCGCGAGATGTTCGAGAACCGACAGTGCGGCGGAAACCGCCAGATAGCGTCCGGTATTCGTGCCGCTGATCTGCACGGGGCCTCTCGGTGCGATGACGTCCATATATTCAGCCTTGCCCGCGATTCCCGCAATCGGCATGCCGCAGCCAAATGCCTTGCCGTATGTCGCGATGTCGGGAGTGACGCCGAGCGCTTGCTGAGCGCCGCCGAGATTGGATCGAAAGCCCGTCAGGACCTCATCGAAGATCAGCAACGTTTCGTGCTTCGTCGCAAGCGCGCGCAGGCCTTCGAGGAAACCGTCGTCGGGCCTGATGCAGCCGATGTTCAGCGCGATTGGCTCCAGGATGACGCCCGCGACGTCGCCCGAGTAACGTTCGAACGCGTTTCGAGCCGCATTCAGATCGTTCCACGGCAACGGAACGGTCAATTGACCGAGTTCGCCGGGAATGCCGACGGTGCCCGCGACGCGTTCGAGTTCGCCGTTCTCCAGCATCGCTGCGCTTCGCGGGGACGAGTCGATGTTCCAGGCGAGCGTGTCGTTTAGACCGTGGAAGTGCCCCTCAAACTTCAAGATCAATCGCTTGCCGGTGACGGCGCGCGCGATCCGCGTCGCATACATGGTGGCTTCCAGGCCGGAATTGACGAGGCGCAACTTTTCCGCGCACGGAACCGCGGCGCAAAAGCGTTCGCTCAGAAGTTGATGACGCTCGGTCTCATATTGCTGCAGGAAGCCGCGCGACATGGCGCGAGTGACGGATTCCCGGATGACGGGGCTGTCATGGCCCAGAAAGCACGAGCCCCAGCCCATGATGTAATCGTCGCGCCATTCGCCCGAGCACGTTTGTATTCGGGATCCTAGGGCATTTGAAATTTGAAGGGGGCCGATCCCCGCCAGATGATTCCAGCCGGCTAATACGTTGCCGACTCGCGTTTCGTCGACTTCTCTTTTCATGGCCGATGGTGATCCGATAACAATATGGATTTAAATTAGTTGATATGTGTTGAAACGGCCCTCCGAATTTATGGAGCGGATGGCGGAAATTGCGCATCTCGGGTTGGCGGGCGAAGCCGATGGTTGGCGGAAATCGCGCAAGCCGTATCGGCGCGCGTGGACGAGTCGGGCTCGGGGGCGAGCGCAACTTGAAAAGGTTCTCGAATGTGTCGCGTCGTTGTTTTTCGCGCGATCGGCGAACGATTCCATGCGGCTAAAAGCCGCGCCGACTGGGCGCTCGACGCCATGCACCGCTTCGGTGGCGAACGAACGCGCGCGATGCCCTTCGCCAAGCTTCACGGCGACGTGGGCGTTCGGCCGTCAGCGCGTCGCCACGCTGTGGGCGCGCCAGGCGCGGCCGCATCGCGTCATTCGCGCAGCGCGTCGGCCACGCATGCGGCGCGCGCCGCCGCGTGGCTCGCGTGCGATGCGCGCGCGATGCAGTCCGCGTACGACGCGACATACTGCTCGAACATCCGGCGCGCATCGTCGGGCGACGCATCGACCATCCGCGCGACGAGCGCGCGCGAGCCCACTTCGAAGTGCTGATAATCGATCGGATCGTCCCAATAGCCGCCCCAGCGCAGGAAGCCGTTGCTCGCGAACACACCGACGACGCGCTCGGTCATGCCCGGCCGCACAGGCTTGTCCGGCCGCTCGTCGAGCCGGTTCATCGACGTCTTCGCGGCCGACGACGGCAGCACGCGCGCGCTGCCGTCGCCGCCGAACGACACGTACGGGTTCTGATGCGGATTGACGTCGATCGCGACGCCGTACGCGTGCACCGACCATTCGTCGCGGCCTGTTTTCTGCCGCGAGTTGAACGCCGACGTGTTGTTGTCGTTCATCGACGCTTCGTCGTCACCGCGGTAGCGCTCGATCGGCACCGCCCGGTTCAACGGGAAGCGCATTCGGTATAACGTGTCGAAGATCGTCTGCACGCGTTCGGCGAGCGCATCGAGCACGACGACTTCGCCTTTTTGCGTTTGGCCGTCGAAATTAACGTAATCGAACGACACGTTTTTCAATCGCTCGCATTGAACCGGCGAATGCTCGTTTATTACGCGTTCGACATGCATATTCGCGCATTGCGCGGCCGTGATTCGGCTGATATCGGCAAATGCACTCGTTGCGCCGAAAACCGAAAGCAGCACGAAAAGCACCGTGCTATGCTGCGCGCACTGCCGAATCGGCGAGAATGTTCGCGGCAGAAGTCGCATATCGATCATTGGCTTGATGAATTCGCATTCAGAGTGAATGAATATGCATGAAGTTCCGGAGTACCGATGAACCGAAAGCCGATAGGGATGCCGGATGACGAATGGAATGGCGTAAATGCCGCGGGCATTCACGCGGCAAGGATTCGGTGAAAATGCGCAAGAAAAGCTTGGTTCATTTCCCCGTCGCGCTGGCGGTGACGGCAGCGCTCGGCGCCTGTTCGTCGGGCGACGACGATGCGACGATCGAGTCGCGCGCGGACGCGATCGTCGAGCGGATGTCGATCCGGCAGAAGGTCGGCCAGAAGATCATGATGGCGTTCCGGTACTGGTGCCCAGACGGGCAGCCGACCTGCACGACCGGCATGACCGCATTCCCCGACGCCGCGCGCGACGCGCTGCGCGAGAACGGCATCGGCGGCGTGATCCTGTTCTCGAACAATCTGACGGGCATCGAGCAGACGCGCCGGCTGATCGACGGGATCAAGGCGGCGCCCGCGGCCGACAGCCCGGTTGGCCTGCTGATCGGCATCGACGAGGAGGGCGGCAACGTGTTCCGCCTGCCGCGCGTCGAGGCGACGGCGTTCGCCGGCAACATGGCGCTCGGCGCGGCCTACGAGGCAACGAAGAACGATCGGCTCGCCTACGACATGGGCCGCGTGCTCGCGGCGGAAATCGCGGCGGTCGGCTTCAACGTGAACTTCGCGCCGGACGTCGACGTCAACAGCAATCTGCTCAATCCCGTCATCAACGTGCGCTCGTTCGGCGACGACCCGGCGACGATCAGCCAGCTCGGCCGGCGCATGGCGCAGGGGATGAAGAGCGAGCGCGTGATCGGCACGTTCAAGCATTTTCCCGGGCACGGCGATACCGATACCGATTCGCACTACGGACTGCCCGTCGTGATCAAGTCGCGCGCCGACGCATACGCGATCGATCTCGCGCCGTACCGGCAGGCGATCGACGCGGGCGAGGCGCCCGACATGATCATGACCGCGCACATCCAGTATCCGTCGCTCGACGACACGCGCGTGACGACCCGCACGGGCGAGCCGATGATCGCGCCCGCGACGATGTCGCGGCGCATCCAGCACGACATCCTGCGCGGCGAGTTCGGCTACCGGGGCGTGACGATCACCGATGCGCTCGACATGAAGGGCATCGCCGATTTCTTCGAAGAAGACGATGCGGTCGTCAAGGTGTTCCAGGCGGATGTCGACATCGCGCTGATGCCCGTCGAGTTTCGCACGGCGGCGAACGCGGGCCGCCTGACGGCGCTCGTCGATCGCGTCGCGGCGGCGGTCGAGTCCGGCCGGATCGATCGCGCCGAGTTCGATCGCTCGGTGCGCCGGATCGTGCTGATGAAGCTGCGCAACGGCATCACCGCGGCGGACCGCGGCAGGCCGGTCGACGAGCTCGCGTCGATCGGCGGGCCCGCGCATCGCGCGGTCGAGCGCGACATCGCGCAGAAATCGATCACGCTGCTGCGCAACGAGAACGGCACGCTGCCGCTGCAGGCGCAGGGCCGGCGAATCTTCATCCTGACGCCGTGGGGCGAGCAGGCGGAGGCGATGCGGCGCCGCTTCGCCGAGCTCGGCCATCCGCTCGTGACGGGCGCGAAGCTGAGCGCGATCACGTGGGCCGAGCAGCAGCAGGCGATCGATGCGGCGGACATCGTGATCGTCGGCACGCTGTCGACGGGCGTCACGCCCGTCGAGCACAACGGCGATCCGAACGCGCGCGTCGCGCCGCCCGCGGCCGCGCTGATGCGGCAGACGGCGCCCGCGAACGGGCAGGAAGAAGGCTCGGTGATCTTCGATCACGTCGAGAACGCGGACGCGGCTGCGGGCGCGAACCTGGACGCGGGCGCGCGCAGGAGCGTGCTGGCCGTCGCCGTGCGAAGCGAGGCGCAGCAGATGCGCGACGCGATGGATTACGCGAAGGCGCGGCGCAAGACGGTGATCCACGTGACGATGCGCGCGCCATACGACGTGATCAGCTACGACGACGTCGCGGACGCGACGCTCGCGACGTACGCGTACTACGGCTACGAAGGCGGGCTGCGTGGCCCGTCGCTGCCCGCCGTCGTCGACGCGATGCTGGGCGTCGAGCGGCCGGTCGGCAGGCTGCCGGTCGCGATCCATGCGCTGAACGCGGATGGCTCGACGGGGCCGCTGCGTTATTCGCGCGGCTTCGGGCTGCAGTACTGAACGCCGAGAAGGCGTCGCGACGGAGGCGGGCAGCGGCGCGGCCGATTGCCGCGCATTGCCCGCCGCCTGCCGCGAATTCGCCGCCGAATCCGGGCGGCAAAGCTCTGACGAAGCGGCGCGGCGCTGCCGGATCGGTTTCAAATACGGTTCGTTGCAGTTATCCTTGAGCGCTCTTCCGGCGCGCGAGCGAAGCCGCGCGCCGGACATTCGATCGCTTCCAAAGGAGAACAACATGACGATGCGAGCCCGTGTCTCGATCCTGTCGCGCGTGCTGGCGGGCGCCGTGTGCGCGGCGGCCGCGTTTGCCGCGCACGCGCAGAACAACCTGGGCTTCCTGAACGACACGCCGATCAGCTATTTCAGCAAGGCCGACACCGCATCGCTGACGAAGGCCGTGCAGAAGGTCCGCGACGAAGGGAAGGACGGCGAGACCGTCGACTGGCTGAACCAGGGTCGCGGCACGAAGCTCTCGGCGAAGCTGACGCCGAGCACGACCGAGCAGGCAGGCCGCACGTGCCGCGAGATCAAGACCGAGATCGAGGCGAAGGGGCAGTCGATGACGTTGCGGCCGCTCTATTGCAAGACCGCGGCCGGCATGTGGCAGTTGCAGAAGCGCTGATGCGGGCGTGACGCGCGAATGAGCGCGATGAAGCCGCGCGGCCGGCCGCGCACGGTGTCGTGCGGGGTGGTGTTCCTCGATCCCGCTGGCCGCGTGTTGCTCGCGCACGCGACCGACACGACGCACTGGGACATCCCGAAAGGCCAGGGCGAACCGGGGGAAACCGCGCAGCAGGCGGCGCTGCGCGAGCTGGTCGAGGAGACGGGCATCGTGCTAGATCCCGTGCGGCTCGTCGATCTCGGCCTGTTCGCGTACCGGCGCGACAAGGATCTGCACCTGTTCGCCGCGCGCGCGGCCGAGCACGAGACGGATCTGTCGCGCTGCGAATGCACGTCGATGTTTCCGAGCCGCCGCGATGGGACGATGATCCCGGAGATGGACGCGTTTCGCTGGACCGAGCCGGGCGACGTGGACGCATACGCGAGCCGCAGCCTTGCGCGGCTTTTCCGGACGACGTTGTCGCTCGCGGATCTGCATCGGTCGCTGCCCGTCTGAGCGCGGCAAGCGCGACAAGCGCGGCTGCGGTCCCGCGCCGTTCGCGGATGCCGGGCCGGTGGCGAGTCCGGATGCGAGACTGGAAACCGGCATGAATCGCGGCGGCCGGAGCCGATTGCCGAAGCGGCCGCCACGTCGGCGCGAGGCTCAAACGAAAATGCCCGGCGCAGGCCGGGCATTTTCCTTTCGCATGACGCAAAGCGGCGAGCGTGCCGCAGCCGCCGTCAGGCGGGCTTGCCCCAACTGTCGCGCAGGCCGACGATCCGGTTGAACACCGGCTGGTCGGGCTTCGAATCGACGCGGTCGGCGACGAAGTAGCCGTGGCGCTCGAACTGATAGCGCGCTTCCGGCGTCGCGTCGCGCGCGCCGGGCTCGAGATAGGCGTGGACGACCTTCTTCGAATCCGGATTCAGCGCCTCGAGGAAGTTGCGTCCGCCCGCGTCCGGATGCGGCTCCTTGAACAGGCGATCGTAGATCCGTACTTCGGCCGGGCACGCGTGCGGGGCGCTCACCCAGTGGATGTTGCCCTTCACCTTGTAGTTGTTCGCGCCTTCGGTGCCCGACTTGCTGTCCGGATAGTAGTTGCAGTGGACGGCGGTCACGTTGCCGTTTTCGTCCTTGTCCGCGCCCGTGCATTCGATCACGTAGCCGTATCGCAGCCGCACCTTGTTGCCCGGGAACAGCCGGAAATAGCCCTTCGGCGGATTCTCGTTGAAATCCTCGCGCTCGATCCACAGCTCGCGCGAGATCGGGAACGTGCGCTGGCCGCGCTCCGGATGGTGCGGGTGCACGGGCGCCGTGCATTCCTCGGTCTGGCCTTCCGGGTAGTTGTCGATGACGAGCTTGAGCGGATCGAGCACGGCGACCGTGCGCGGCGCCTTGTCGTCGAGATCGTCGCGCAGCGCGCCTTCGAACACGCTCATGTCGATCCACGAATCGATCTTCGTCACGCCGATCCGCTCGCAGAACAGGCGGATGCCCTCGGGCGTGAAGCCGCGGCGGCGCACGCCGACGATCGTCGGCATCCGCGGGTCGTCCCAGCCGTCGACGTGGCCTTCCGTCACGAGCTGCAGCAGCTTGCGCTTGCTCGTGATCGCGTACGTGAGGTTCAGCCGCGAGAATTCGATTTGCTGCGGCAGCGGTCGCGTGAACACGCCGGCGTCCGCGAGCTCGTTCAGCACCCAGTCGTAGAGGGGGCGGTGATCCTCGAACTCGAGCGTGCAGAGCGAGTGCGTGATGTTCTCGATCGCGTCCGAGATGCAGTGCGTGTAGTCGTACATCGGGTACACGCACCACGCATCGCCCGTGCGGTAGTGATGCGCGTAGCGGATCCGGTAGATCACCGGGTCGCGCATGTTCATGTTCGGCGAGCTCATGTCGATCTTCGCGCGCAGCACGTGCTCGCCTTCCTTGAACTCGCCCGCCTTCATCCGGCGGAACAGGTCGAGGTTCTCCTCGGGCGAGCGGTCGCGGAACGGCGACGGCGTGCCCGGCTCGGTCAGCGAGCCGCGGTTCGTGCGCATCTCGTCGGCGGTCTGGCTGTCGACGTACGCCTTGCCGCGCTGGATCAGCAGCTCGGCGAATTCATAGAGCTTGTCGTAGTAGTCGCTCGCGAAATACTGGTGGTCGACGCCGTCCTTCTGCCAGTCGAAGCCGAGCCAGCGCACCGCGTCGACGATCGAGTTCACGTACTCGACGCTTTCCTTTTCCGGATTTGTGTCGTCGAAGCGCAGGTGGCACACGCCGCCGTAGTCGCGGGCGACGCTGAAGTTCAGGCAGATGCTCTTCGCGTGGCCGATGTGCAGATAGCCGTTCGGCTCGGGCGGAAAGCGCGTCTCGACGCGGCCGCTCCATTTGCTCGTGCGGTTGTCGTCGTCGATGATGTTGCGGATGAAATTGGATGGCGCGGCGGCGTCGTTGCGTTCGGTGCTCATGCGGAACAGGGAAGAAAAGGGGAGAGGACGCGTGCTGCGTCGCTCGAACTTGTCAATTCTACCTGACAGACGACCGTCGTGAGGAGCGCGGCCCCTTGCGGCGGGCGGGCGGCGCGTTTTCCGGCATTTGTGCGGCGTGTGTTGCCGCTGTAACAGGAGGTAAATCGCTTTGCCGGCCGGATTCGGCTTTCATAAGATGCGCTCACCCAGGTTCCATGCCGCCGCGCCGTGCCATGCGCGGCAACGCTTTCGAAGACAGCATCATGATGAAGAAGACCCGCTTTCTCGTTCGCATCACCGTCATCGCCGTGGTGCTCGCCAGCCTCAGCGCGTGCGCGATGACTCACACGCAGCGCAACGCCGGCATCGGTGCGGCGGCGGGCGGCGCGCTCGGCTACCTGATCACGGGCGGCCCGATCGGTACGGTCGCGGGCGCGGCGGCGGGCGGCCTCGTCGGCGCCGGCGTGCGCTAAGCGGCGGGGCGGCCGAACGCCCGGCGTTTCGGCCGTGCCGGTGGGGCTGGTGTCGCAGGCGGCCGCCGGGAGCGGCGCGGGATGCCGGTTCGGCGAGTCGGTTTCGGCGTTTTCGTGGTTGCCGTCGTTCCCGTCGTTTCGATCGCAGGAATATTGACGCAGGCTCGCCGCAACGGTCTAGCCGAAGGGCGCGCCACCGACGCGCCCGTTTTGTTTTGGGAACGGCTTTTGTCGAGCCTTCCGGCTCGGGAGGGCTCGCGGTGGGCGTCTTCGTCGATCGCTCTTTGGGGCCCTTCGTTCGGGGCGTCCGCGGGCGTGGTGTTGCCGCTTCGTGCCCGCGGTTTACGATCGATGCCGTGCATCGGCCATTCGTGCCGCTTTCGTGCTTTCCCGCTTTCGAGCCCACGAGCGATCGCTGCCGAATCAGCCGTTCGGATAGGCAGCCGCGGATAGGCAGCCGCGCTCAGGTTCGCGCGCAGCGTCGCGAGCTGCGCGTACATGTCGTGAACGAAGTACAGGTCGCGGCGGCGCGTCCATGCCTGGCCGGACTGCGGGTCGTACAGCGTCGGCAGCGCGACCTCCGCGACCGCGGCTGCCTTCATCCCGCGCGCCCGTGACGTCTGGATGCAGCGCTTCGCATGATCGCGATGGCCGACGACCACGACGTTGCCCATCGCTGCGCCGCCGCCTTCCGGTGCGATGATCGCGGCTGCGACGCCGTCGGTGCTCAAGTACGTGATCGAGCCGTCCGCGGCGATGACGGGCTCGAGCGAATGGATGTCGGTCATCTGGTACATCGACGCGAGAAAGCGCGCGTCGCGGGTTCGGCGATGCTGTCGTTGCACGCGCTTAGGACCGCGCTGACGAGCGGCAGCGTGGCGGCGGTGGACGTGGTGGGCAGGAACTTGCGGCGCAATGACATGCGGAACATTGGCGGAGAAAGCGGGATAGCCCGCTTTGTACCGTTCGGTTACGACGGGGCGATGTCGCCGCGTGTTCGCGCGGCGTGCTGCGCGCGAGGGGCGAATGATTGATGTTGCGAAGCCACGAAGTTCCGAAGTTCCGAAGTTCCGAAGTTCCGAAGTTCCGAAGTTCCGAAGTTCCGAAGTTCCGAAGTTCCGAAGCGCGGAGTCTCAAAGCCTCGAAAGTTCACCGGTTCGGAAGCTCGAATTCGTGAGGAGCCAAAAAAGCGAAGCGGCCCGCACGGGCCGCCCGCGAGAAAGAACGCGGACACGCGATCCGACGCCGCGCGCCCGCCGGCCGCGCTCACACGACGCGCTTGTCCCGGAGCGCCGCGATCGCCGTGTCGCCATAGCCGAGCATGTCGCGCAGCACCGCGTCCGTGTGCTCGCCGAGGAGAGGCGGCGCAGTGCGCGCGTCGGGCGGCGTCTCGCTCATCCGGATCGGGTTGCGCACGAGCTTCACGTTCGCGCCGCTCGGATGCGGCAGCTCGACCTGCATGCCGCGCGCGCGCACCTGCTCGTCGTCGAACACTTCGGCGAGATCGTTGATCGGCCCGCACGGCACGCCGACCGCCTCGAGCGCGTCGAGCCATTCGCGTTTCGTGCGCGTTTTCGTCATCTCCGCGATGATCGGCACGAGCGTATCGCGGTGGCGCACGCGCGCCGGGTTCGTCGCGAAGCGCTCGTCGTCGGCGAGCTCCGCGCGTCCGCCCGCCTCGACGAACTTGCTGAACTGCCCGTCGTTGCCGACCGCGACGATGATCCACCCGTCGCTCGTCTCGAACGTCTGGTACGGCACGATGTTCGGATGCGCGTTGCCCCAGCGCATGGGCGGCTTGCCGCTCGCGAGGAAATTCGTGTTCATGTTCGCGAGGAGCGCGACCTGCACGTCGAGGAGCGCCATGTCGATGTGCTGGCCTTCGCCCGTGCGGTCGCGGTGCGCGAGCGCGGCGAGGATCGCGATCGTCGAGTAGAGGCCCGTCGCGAGATCGGCGATCGCGACGCCGGCCTTCTGCGGCCCGCCGCCCGGCAGGCCGTCGCGCTCGCCCGTGATGCTCATGAAGCCGCCCATCCCCTGGATGATGAAATCGTAGCCCGCGCGGTGCGCGTACGGGCCCGTCTGGCCGAAGCCCGTCACCGAGCAGTAGACGAGGTCGGGCTTCACGGCTTTCAGCGACGCAAAGTCGAGCCCGTACTTCGCGAGCTGGCCGACCTTGTAGTTCTCGAGCACGACGTCGCACCGCGCGGTGAGCTCGCGGACGATCCGCTGGCCTTCGGGCGTCGCGATGTCGATCGTCACCGAGCGCTTGTTGCGGTTCGCGGCGAGGTAGTACGCGGCTTCGCGGGTGTCGGCGCCGTCCGGCGTCTTCAGGTACGGCGGGCCCCAGTGCCGGGTGTCGTCGCCGACGTCCGGGCGCTCGACCTTGATCACGTCGGCGCCGAGATCGGCGAGTGTCTGAGCGCACCACGGACCCGCGAGCACGCGGCTCAGGTCCAGGACGCGGATATGGCTGAGGGCTCCCATCTTCGATCAGTCTCCTCTGTTGGCTGCTCTGTTGGCCGGCGTGCGCCGGGCGGCGTCGCGCCGGTCGCGCCGGTCGTGGCGCGGCCGCGCGGGTGCGCGGCCGGTCGGTCGTCTCCCGCCGCATCTTAAAGCGATTCGTGCGCGGCTGTCGCGATAGCGGGGCAGCGCGGGCGGCCCGGTCGCGCCTGAATGCGGCGATTGCGGTCGATTCGGCGGCGGGGCGAGTGCGGTTCCGGCGAGGCTTCATCGTGCCACTTACGAGACTCCGGCGAAGCATCAACGAAGCATCAACGAAGCATCAACGAAGCTCCAGCGAAGCTCCAACGAAGCTCCGGCGTAGTGCCGGCGTAGTGCCGGAACGGCTCGGGCGTAGTCTCCGCGTGTCTTTGGCGCGTTCCTGCGTGAATCGGCTGGCGCATGGGCGCATCGCGAGCGGCCGTTCGCCGCAATCCTCACGTGTTCGCCGCGTCATGGTCAAGCCTGTCGCCCCGACGTTCCCCGCGTATTCATCGGACGCTTCCACCGAACGATCCCCCGAATGCACTCCCGAACGCTCCCCCAAAACCGCGCCGCGTCCGCCCGGAGCGCTCGCCGGCCGCGAGCCGGGATCTATCCCGTATAATCGATCGTTTCAGAAACGCGCCGCCGCCCGCCCGCCGGAACGGCCGGCGCTCAACCCCCAGTTTTGGCCTGACCGTCCCCGCACGCTATGAAAGCCGCCGAAATCCGCGAGAAATTCCTCAAGTTCTTCGAATCGAAGGGCCACACGATCGTCCGCTCGTCGAGCCTCGTGCCCGGAAACGACCCCACGCTGCTCTTCACCAATTCGGGGATGGTGCAGTTCAAGGACGTGTTCCTCGGCGCCGAGACGCGCCCATACTCCCGCGCGACCACGTCGCAGCGCAGCGTGCGCGCGGGCGGCAAGCACAACGACCTCGAGAACGTCGGCTACACCGCGCGCCACCACACGTTCTTCGAGATGCTCGGCAACTTCTCGTTCGGCGACTACTTCAAGCACGACGCGATCCACTATGCATGGGAGCTGCTGACGGCCGTCTACCGGCTGCCCGCCGACAAGCTCTGGGTGACCGTCTATCACGACGACGACGAGGCGTACGACATCTGGGCGAAGGAAGTCGGCGTGCCGGCCGAGCGGATCATCCGTATCGGCGACAACAAGGGCGCGCGCTACGCGTCGGACAACTTCTGGCAGATGGGCGACACGGGGCCGTGCGGCCCGTGCTCGGAAATCTTCTACGACCACGGCCCGGACGTCTGGGGCGGCCCGCCGGGATCGCCCGAAGAAGACGGCGACCGCTACATCGAGATCTGGAACCTCGTGTTCATGCAGTTCAATCGCGATGCGCAAGGCAACATGACGCGTCTGCCGAAGCCTTGCGTCGACACCGGCATGGGCCTCGAGCGGATCGCGGCCGTGCTGCAGCACGTGCACAGCAACTACGAGATCGATCTGTTCCAGAATCTCATCAAGGCCGCCGCGCGCGAGACCGGCATCAGCGACCTGACGAACAACTCGCTGAAGGTGATCGCCGATCACATCCGCGCGTGCTCGTTCCTGATCGTCGACGGCGTGATCCCCGGCAACGAAGGCCGCGGCTACGTGCTGCGCCGGATCGTGCGCCGCGCGATCCGCCACGGCTACAAGCTCGGCCGCAAGGAATCGTTTTTCCACAAGCTGGTGGCCGATCTCGTCGCGGAAATGGGCGAAGCGTATCCGGAGCTGAAGGAGGCCGAGCAGCGCGTGACCGACGTGCTGCGCCAGGAAGAAGAGCGCTTCTTCGAGACGATCGAGCACGGGATGTCGATCCTCGAGGCCGCGCTCGGCGACCTCGACGCCGCGGCAGGTGACAAAACCGGCGGCAAGACGCTCGACGGCGAGCTCGCGTTCAAGCTGCACGATACCTACGGCTTCCCGCTCGACCTGACGGCCGACGTGTGCCGCGAGCGCGGCGTGACGGTCGACGAGCCGGCGTTCGACGACGCGATGGCGCGCCAGCGCGAGCAGGCGCGCGCGGCCGGCAAGTTCAGGGCGACGCAGGGCCTCGATTACACGGGCGCGAAGACGACGTTCCACGGCTACGAGGCAATCGCATTCGACGACGCGAAGGTCGTCGCGCTGTACGTCGACGGTTCGTCGGTCAACGAAGCGAAGGCGGGCCAGAGCGCGGTCGTCGTGCTCGACCACACGCCGTTCTATGCGGAATCGGGCGGCCAGGTCGGCGACCAGGGCGTGCTCGCGAACGCGGTCACGCGCTTTGCGGTCGCCGACACGCTGAAGGTCCAGGCCGACGTGATCGGCCACCACGGCGAACTCGAGCAGGGCGCGCTCAAGGTCGGCGACGTAGTCCGCGCGGAAATCGATGCCGAGCGCCGCGCGCGCACCGCTCGCAACCACTCGGCGACGCACCTGATGCACAAGGCGCTGCGCGACGTGCTCGGCTCGCACGTGCAGCAAAAGGGTTCGCTCGTCGACGCGGACAAGACCCGCTTCGACTTCGCGCACAACGCGCCGCTGACGGACGACGAAATCCGCCGCGTCGAAGCCATCGTCAACGAGCAGGTGCTCGCGAACGCGCCCGGCGTCGTGCGCGTGATGCCGTACGACGACGCGGTGAAGGGCGGTGCGATGGCGCTCTTCGGCGAGAAGTACGGCGACGAAGTGCGCGTGCTCGATCTCGGCTTTTCGCGCGAGCTGTGCGGCGGCACGCACGTGCATCGCACGGGTGACATCGGCTTCTTCAAGATCGTCGCGGAAGGCGGCGTCGCGGCGGGCATCCGCCGCGTCGAGGCGATCACGGGCGACAACGCGGTGCGCTACGTGCAGGCGCTCGATGCGTGCGTGAACGCCGCGGCGGCCGCGCTGAAGGCGCAGCCGTCCGAGTTGATCCAGCGGATCGGCCAGGTGCAGGACCAGGTGAAGTCGCTCGAGAAGGAGCTCGCCGCGTTGAAATCGAAGCTCGCGTCGAGCCAGGGCGACGAGCTCGCGCTGCAGGCGGTCGAAGTGGGCGGCGTGCACGTGCTTGCCGCGACGCTCGACGGCGCGGACGCGAAGACGCTGCGCGAGACCGTCGACAAGCTGAAGGACAAGCTGAAGAGTGCGGCGATCGTGCTCGCGGCGGTCGACGGCGGCAAGGTGAGCCTGATCGCCGGCGTGACCGCCGACGCGAGCAAGAAGGTGAAGGCGGGCGAGCTCGTCAACTTCGTCGCGCAGCAGGTGGGCGGCAAGGGCGGCGGCCGGCCGGACATGGCGCAGGCGGGCGGCACCGAGCCGGCGAATCTGCCGGCGGCGCTGGCGGGCGTGAAGGGCTGGGTCGAAGCGCGGCTGTAACGCGGCCGTAACGCGCGGCCGGGTGGCGCGTCGAGGCTCGGCGCGCCGCCTTCGCAGCGGAGGCGCGTGACGCGGCCGGCGCACGGTGTCGTGGGCGGCGGCGGCCGGGCGGCCGAAGGCCGGTATGTTCGGCTCGCTTGCGGTGGTCGCCTGTACCGTCCGTGATCACCACGGCAAAGACCAGATGATCGAATGACCGAGACGGTCCAATCGGCTTGCGCCGGTTGGACCGTTTTCTTTTGGGGCGACGATGTTCGCGGCAGTGTTTTGCATCGTCATGTCTTGCCATGGCACGCCCGTCACGCCACGTCCACGCCGCGTCCGCGCGTCGACCTCGTCAGGCCGGCAGCGTCTCGTCCGCCGTGCCGCGGCGCGTGCGCCGGCGCGAGGCTTTCGCGGCTTCGTCTGTCGCGACGTCGGTCGGGCTCGCCGCGGCGGCGGCGTCTCGCAACGCATCGCGCAGTGCAGCGAGCGCCGCCGACAAATGTCCCTGGCGCCAGACCAGCATCGTGTCGATCGGCGTGAAGTCCGCGAGCGCGTGCACGCCGAGGCTGTCCGGCTCGCGCTGGACCGTGAGCACCGAGCGCGGCGCGACCGCGACGCCCGCGCCCGCCGCGACGCACGCGACGATCGCGTGATACGAGCCGAGTTCGAGCACGCGCCCGGGCTTCAGTCCGTATGCGGCGTACCAGCGCTCGACGCAGCCGCGATACGCGCAGCCGCGCTCGAACGCGACGAGCGTCGGCAGTAGCACATCGCGCGGCGTGCGCACACGCGGATGGCCGCGCGGCGTCAGCAGCACGAGTTCTTCGGTGAATGCGGGCGCGGTCTCGAACGGCTCGCCGAGCGCCTCGGAGCCGGCCGGCGTCGCGACCAGCGCGGCATCGAGCTCGAATTCGCGCACCTGGTGGATCAGTTTGCCGGTCGTGCCGGTGACGAGCTCGAGCGTGACTTCGGGCCACGCCTGGTGATAGCGGGCGAGAAGCGCGGGCAGCCGGCTCGCCGCAGTGCTCTCCATCGCGCCGAGCCGCAATCGGCCGCGCGGCCGGTTCTCGCGGACCGCATGGCGCGCCTCGTCGGCGAGCGCGAGCAGGCGCTCCGCGTACGGCAACAGCGTCTCGCCGGCGGGCGTCAGCACGAGCCGGCGGCCGTCGCGCACGAAAAGCGGCGCGCCGAGCTGTTCCTCCAGTTGCTTGATGCGGGTCGTGACGTTCGATTGCACGCGATTGAGCTTCGCGGCCGCACGCGTCACACCGTTCTCGCGCACGACCGCGCGAAAGATCGCCAGCGCCGCCAGATCCATGATTCTCTCCATGGGATGGATTGAATCTGAATTATTCATTTTTCGAGAACGATTGGTCAAGCTAGCATCGAGTCGACTTTGGCCTTGCCGCGACGCTTCCGACCCTTCGAGTGGGCCGCTTCGCCCCTGAATTCGATCGCCCCTGAATCCGATGAGCTCACTTTCTTCTTCCCGTGGCGAAGCCGGCGCGCCGCCTTATGTGTCGTCCGGCGAGCGCGCGGCGCGCGATGCGGCGCTCGCGTGCGCGGCGGCGCTCGCTGTCGCGCTCGGTGTCGGGCGCTTCGCATTCACGCCGCTGCTGCCGCTGATGCTCGCGGGCGGCGAGCTCGACATCCGGCATGGCGGCTGGCTCGCGTCCGCGAACTACGCTGGCTACTTCGTCGGTGCAATGACCTGCGCGCGCATCGCTGTCGATCCTGTGCGGATGGTGCGCTACGGGCTCGTGGCGACGGTCGCGCTGACGCTCGCGATGGGCATCGCGAGCCCGTTCTGGGTATGGGCGCTCGTGCGCTTCGTCGGCGGCGCGGTCAGCGCATGGACGTTCGTGTTCGCGTCGCAGTGGGGGCTGCGGCGTGTCGCCGAGCGAGGCGCGCTTGCGTGGGGCGGCGTGATCTTCACCGGGCCGGGGGTCGGGATCGTCGTGACCGGGCTGATCGGCTCCGTGTTGGCGGGGCAGCGCGCGGCGCTCGGATGGATCGGGTTCGCGGCGGCGTCGGCGGTGCTGTCGGCGGTGGTGTGGCGCGCGTTCGGGACGACGGCGCGCGAGCCGGTGCGCGACGCGGGCGGCGAGCGTTCTCGCAACGGCGCGGAGAATGGCGGCGACGCAGCCGGCGCGGCAGATGCGAGCGGCCGCGCCGAGGCGAGGCGTGCGATCGGGTTGGCCGGAGCGGCCAACGCGGCCAACGCGACCAACGCAGCGACAGCCATATCCGCGAAAAATTTCACGTCCGCGAACGTCGCCCGCCCGCGTGAGGCGGTTGCGGCATCGACCGGGAGCGCGCCGAACGCATCGCCGGCCGACGCCCGACGCGACGCGTTCTGGCTCGTGCTCCTTTACGGGCTGCCCGGCTTCGGCTACATCGTCACGGCGACGTTCCTGCCCGTGATCGCCCGCGCCGCGCTGCCCGCGCGCTCGCCGTGGCCCGATCTGTTCTGGCCGATGTTCGGTGCGGCGCTGATCGTCGGCGCGCTGCTCGGCGCGAGGCTGCCGAGCCGCTGGGACAACCGGCTGTTGCTCGCGGTCTGCTGCGCGGTGCAGGCGATCGGTGTCGCGCTCGGCATCGTCTGGCCGACGGCGCCCGGATTTGCGCTCGGCAGCGCGCTCGTCGGCTTGCCGTTCACCGCGATCACGCTGTTCGCGATGCGCGAAGCGCGCCGCCTGCGCGGCGAACGCGCGGCGGGCCTGATGGGCTATGCGACCGCGTCGTACGGCGTCGGCCAGATCGTCGGGCCGCTGGCGGCCGCGCCGCTCGCCGCGCATGCCGGCTCGTTTTCGCCGGCGCTGTGGCTCGCGTCGGCCGTGTTGGCCGTCGGGGCGGCGGGGTTTGCGGCCGTCGCGTTGCACGCCACACGTGCGGCGAAACACGGCAGCGGCGTTGCTTGAGCGCTCGACCGGTAGCCGCCGGGCGAAGCGGTTGCGTGCGTTTCGAGCGTGTATGTCGAACCGATGCCGCCGGCACGCGTCGTGCTCCGCGCCCGGCGCGACGATGCTTCGTTCGCGCTGCTGTCGATTTTCTTTTTCGCATCGGGTGCGAGGTCGCCGACTCTCGCCGCCGCTTTCCCCCTTTCTTGTTCGGATCCAATTCACGGCGAATCCACGTTGCCGTTCGGCGCGCGTTCCGCATCGATCGGGCGAGCGCCGACCGAGCCGAATCGCCGCCGCGATTCACGTCATCCGGCGTGCACAGACTCGCGGCTCCTTTCGAATGTTCGCACGGCGCTCGCCGAGCATCCACGCATGCTCGGCGAGCGTCTGACGAGCGTTCGCCGCGAGTAGCGGCCCGTTGCAGATTTTATGGAAGCACGGACTCACGGCCGTCGGCTGCTATGCAATAATCGATCTATCAGTGCTTGCTAGTCCTTTGCGCGCCGCGCAACGGGCCCCTGGCGTAACGATTGCCTTGGAGGTGCACTGTGTATCGTCAAACGCTTGGCCGCACCTTGGTTCACGCTGCAGCGATCGGGGTGGTGCTTGCTGGCTATGCTTGCCTGCAGCCGACGGCGACCGCAGCAGGCACCCTGCCGCAGCCTGTGAAGGCGAAGCGAATCGCACAGACCGGTCCGGTAGGGCCGGTCGATTTCCCCACGCTCGTCGAGCGATACGGGCCCGCCGTCGTGAACGTCAGCGTGGCCGCGCCGGAGCCGCAAATGTCGGCATCCGGTCTCGAGGCCCTTGATCCCGACGATCCGTTCTCCGCGTACTTCAAGCTGGGCGTGCCGCAGCCGCCGACGTCGCAGGACAACCCGCCGCGCGCGATGGCGGGCGCCGGATCCGGTTTCATCGTCAGCGCCGACGGTCTCATCCTGACGACCGCCTACGTGGTCGGCCAGGCTTCCGAGGTGACGGTCCGGCTGATCGATCGACGCGAGTTCAAGGCGCGGGTGTTGGCGGTCGACGATCAGAGCGACGTCGCCGTCCTTCAGGTCGATGCGACGAGGCTGCCGACGGTGAGGCTCGGCGACTCGTCGCGGGTGCGCGTCGGCGAGCCGGTGCTGACGATCGGCACGCCCGACGGCTCGGCGAACACGGTGACGACGGGCATCGTCAGCGCGATGTCGCGCACGCTGCCGGACGGCGGCAGCTTCCCGTTCTTCCAGACCGACGTGACCGGCAATCTCGACAACTCGGGCGGCCCGGTATTCAACCGCGCGGGCGAGGTGATCGGCATCGACGTGCAGATCTATGCGGGCGGCGACCGTTATCCGAGCGTGACTTTTGCAATCCCGATCAATCTGGCGGCGAAGGTGCGCACGCAGGTGCTGGAGGCGCAACAGCAAACGCGGCAGCAAGCGCAGCAACAGGCGCAGCAGGTGCAGCGCACGGCGCCGCCGGGCGGGCTGGGCGTCGACGTGCAGGACGTCGGACCGGGGCTTGCGGCCGCGTTCGGTTTGCCGCGGTCGGCGGGCGCGCTCGTCAACGCGGTCGAGCCGGGATCGCCCGCCGCCGCGATCGGCCTGAAGCCGGGCGACGTGATCGTGCGGATCGGCGACAAGCCGATCGGCCGCTCGGCCGAGCTCGCCAGCGATGTAGCTGCGCTGCCGCCCGGGACGAACACGGCGCTCACGCTGCTTCGCAACCGGGCGCCGATGACGCTGATGCTCGGGCCGGGCGCGGCCGCAGCCGCAGGAACGTCGGCCGGGATGTCGTCGGGGAGTGCGAGCGTCGGTCGGAGCGGAGTCGGCGGCGCGGACCGCCTGGGTCTGACGATGCATCCGCTGACGGACGACGAGCGTCGTTCGACCGGGCTGCCGGTCGGCATGGTGGTCGACGCGGTGCGCGGGCCGGCGGCGAACGCAGGCATCCAGCCGGGCGATGTCGTGCTGGAGTTCAACGACACGCTGATCGAGACGCCGGACATGGTGCCGGCGTTGGAGGCGAAGGCCGGGAAGGTGGTGGCGGTGCTGATTCAGCGGGGCGGAGAGCGCAAGTTCGTGTCGGTCAAGCTGAGATGAGCCGCCGTGCGCGGACGGCTCGAGGTGCGGGGACCCGCGGAGGCGCGGCGAAGCGTTTCCAGGCCCCGGTGCCGTGCAACGGCCCCATGGCTCGCGATTTTCGTCGTTACGCCGGATGAGCTTGCGTCGCGGGCGCTTCGCGCATTGGCGCGTCCTGACCGTCGGCCCGGGAGACGGCTGCCACGATGCGGCTCATCAAATCGTGCAAATCCCCGATGTCGGCGAAGTCGGCGGCCGCCAGCAGCACCTCGAATCGGCCGTTCTCCAACAGAAGCGCGAGCGGGTAGGCCGAGAAAGCTTGCGCATAGGTCTTGAAGAACGTATCGCGATGATGGTATTCGACTGCCATGCCGAGTCGTTCCGCGAAATCCTTCCAGTCTTCGTTCAGTTTCATCCCGTCGTAGATCAGCGCGCACAAGCGGCATTCATAGGTGCCGGGCGAAAACGTTTTATGCATCAGATGCATGACGCTGTTGATGAAGCCGCTGTCGCCGTTGTAGACAAAAACGAGTTTTCGCATGAATCGCTCCTAGTGGGTGGAAAGATATTCGCGCATCAAGGCTCGCGCCCGATGCAAACGACTCTTGATCGAAGAAGGGCGTTCTCCTAGATCGTCGGCTATTTCCTTGATGCTCTTCTCCTCGAAATCGCGCAGGAGAATGATTTCGAGGTAATGCGGCGGGAGCGATTCGAATGCCCCGAGCAGATCCACTCGCATGGCGGCGCTGTCGACGTCGGTGCCGCGTTCCTCGAGGCCGCCGTCCGATTCGCCGACGAACCGGGACTGCGCATGATGCAGTCGATGGCATTCCCGCTTGACCGTCGTCGACAGCCACGCGGGCAGGGCATCCGGGGATCTGATCAGGCGAAGGTGCTGGACGAATGCGAGCAGCGCCGCCTGGACCGCGTCCTCCAGGTCACTGAAGCGGCAATGGGCCCTGGCGTAGCGTTTGACGTCCGTTCGGCAGACGGCCAGCAGCTGCGCCAATGCGCTGGCGTCGCCGGATCTGGCGGCTTCCATGAGGGTAGGGCGATCGGATATCGGCGTTTTCATCTGGGGATCATCGGAGCGACAAGATTATCGATTCTCAAAAGAGAAGAGCACCCGGCCGGCCATTTGGATTCGCGGCGCCGGCGTTTTTTTCGAAACCGAATCGGGCGCTTCGCGTGGTTGCTTGGGAAGATGCCGAAATGCACGCTGCCCCGTCGAAATAGCGCCCGACGGCCTTTGGTAATCAGGCGAAAGTATTTTGAATGGTAGCGCCGACGCGAACGGTGAGAACCCCGCCGGCCACGTCCCTCTCGGCCAAATTCGCTAGAATGAAACCTTCCAGACCCGAGCGGCTTGCCAGGCTCGGTCGCTCCAAGAATCGAGCCAGTTCCCGCATCTCTCCCCGACGATGACCATCGCAGACTACCAATTCTGTCCACGCTGCGCGCGCGCGCTCGCCGAGCGCGCCGATTCCGCCGAGGAGGGCGGCCGCGTGCGCCGCGCGTGTCCCGACGCAACCTGCGGCTATGTCCATTGGAACAACCCGATCCCCGTCGTCGCCGCGATCGTCGAGTACGAAGGCAAGATCCTCCTCGCGCGCAACGCCGCGTGGCCCGAAGGCGTGTTCGCGCTCATCACCGGCTTTCTCGAGCATGGCGAAACGCCCGAGGCGGGGATCGCCCGCGAAGTGCGCGAGGAGACGGCGCTCGACGCCGAATCGGTGAAGCTCGTCGGCGTCTACGAATTCATCCGCAAGAACGAATTGATCATCGCGTATCACGTCCGCGCGAACGGGACCATTCGCCTCTCGCCGGAACTGCTCGAATACCGGCTCGTCGAACCGCCGAAGCTGCGCCCGTGGCGCGCCGGCACGGGCCAGGCGCTCGCCGACTGGATGCGCGCGCGCAGCCTCGACTTCGAATTCGTCGACTTCCCCGGTCAGTAGGGAACGAAGCAGCGGGCCGCGCGGGCGCGGCCCGCCGGCGGCGGCGTTAGCCGGCGCGCGCCGCCTGCACCGCGGTGCCGTAGCACAGCACTTCGGTCACGCCCGATGCGATCTCGGTCGCGTCGTAGCGCATGCCGATGATCGCATTGCCGCCCATCTGCCTCGCCTGTTCGACCATCCGCTCGTAAGCATCCTGCCGCGCCCGCTCGCACAGCGACGTGTAGAGCGAGATGTTGCCGCCGAACAGCGTTTGAATCGATGCGCCGAACGTGCCGACGATCGACCGCGAACGCACGACGACGCCGCGCGCGACGCCGAGCGAGCGTTCGATCCGGTAGCCCGGAATGTCGAACGCGGTCGTGATGAGCTGCGGATCTGCCATGATGTTTCCTCGTCAATGTGAAAATACCCGTGCGCCGCGCCGCTTGGAATTTGCCGCAATCTGTGCTTTTCTGTGCGGCACGCCCGCTGCGCCGCGCCCGGCGTCGCATGTTCGCCCGGACGGCGGCCGCTTGTCCAGCGTCGGGCGGCGTGTCGGCCCCGCGTTCGCGCGCCGCCTGACGATTCGAACGAGCACGATCGGAGGAGACTTCCCGTGGCCTACATCTATTACCTGACGCACATCCATCTCGGCGACGACGCGCTCGCGATGCTCTCGGCCGAATGCGCACGGAGCGGCATCACGCGCCCGCTCGTCGTGACCGACAAGGGCGTCGCGGCGGCGGGGCTCGTCGATCGCACGCTCGACGCGCTCGGGTTCGGCGCGCTGCCGGTATTCGACGACACGCCGTCGAATCCGACCGAGGCGGCCGTGCTCGCCGCCGCGCAGCGCTATCGCGACGACGGTTGCGACGGGCTCGTCGCGATCGGCGGCGGCTCGGCGATCGATCTCGCGAAGGGCGTCGCGATCGCGGCGACGCATCCGCTGCCGCTCACGCAATACGCGACGATCGAAGGCGGCAGCGACAGGATCACCGCGGCCGTCGCGCCGCTCGTCGCGGTGCCGACGACGTCGGGCACGGGCAGCGAGGTCGCGCGCGGCGCGATCCTGATCCTGAACGACGGCCGCAAGCTCGGCTTTCACTCGTGGCATCTGTTGCCGAAGGCGGCGATCTGCGATCCGTCGCTGACACTCGGCCTGCCGCCCGGGCTCACGGCCGCGACCGGCATGGACGCGATCGCGCACTGCATCGAGACGTTCCTCGCGCCGGCGTTCAATCCGCCCGCCGACGGCATCGCGCTCGACGGCCTCGAACGCGCATGGGCGCACATCGCGCGCGCGACGCACGACGGCGGCGACCGCGCCGCGCGTCTCGCGATGATGAGCGCGTCGATGCAAGGCGCGCTGGCGTTCCAGAAGGGGCTCGGCTGCGTGCATTCGCTGTCGCATCCGCTGGGCGGCGTGAAGGTGAACGGCAGGACGTCGCTGCATCACGGTACGCTGAACGCGGTCGTGCTGCCCGCCGTGCTGCGCTTCAACGAGCGCGCGCCGACCGTCGTCGCCGAGCGCCGCTATGCGCGGATGCGCCGCGTGATGAACCTGCCCGACGGCGCGGACCTGCCGCAGGCGCTGCACGACATGACCGCGCGCCTCGGCCTGCCGACGGGGCTGAGGCAGATGGGCGTCGACGAAAGCGCGTTCGATCACGTGATCGAGGGCGCGCTCGTCGATCACTGCCACAAGACGAATCCGCGCGTCGCGTCGGCCGACGATTACCGGCGCATGCTCGTCGAATCGCTCTGACGGCGCGGCGCGGTTCGTCGCGCAACGCATCGCCGGCATTCGACCATGCAGCCCACATCCAGAAAGCATCCAACAAGCATCCAGCAACCGCCTTTTCGCCTCGCGCCGACATGTCCGCCGCCAAACCCGTTCCGCTGCCGCGCAGCGCCTATCGCCACTTCCTGCCGATCACGACGCGCTGGATGGACAACGATGTCTATGGGCACGTCAACAACGTCGTCTACTACAGCTACTTCGACACGGTCGTCAACGAATACCTGATCCGCCGCGGCGTGCTCGACGTCGAGCACGGCGAGACGATCGGCCTCGTCGTCGAGACGCAGTGCAACTACTTCGCGCCGCTCGTGTTTCCGCAGCGCGTCGAAGCGGGGCTGCGGGTCGCGCGGCTCGGCGCGTCGAGCGTGCGCTACGGGATCGGCCTCTTCGCGGACGGCGGGACGTCGGCCGCCGCGCAAGGCCATTTCGTGCACGTGTACGTCGATCGCGCGACGCGCCGTCCGGTGCCGCTGCCCGAACCGCTGCGCGCCGCGCTCGAGTCGCTCGCCGTGGAGGCGGCCTGACGCGGTGCAGTCGATCGTCATCAATCTGCTGAACGGCCTGAGCTACGGGCTGTTGCTGTTCATGCTGTGCGCGGGGCTCACGCTGATCTTCAGCATGCTGGGCGTGCTGAATTTCGCGCATGCGAGCTTTTACATGCTGGGCGCCTACGTCGGCTTGGCGATCGCCGCGCACACGAATTTCTGGTTCGCGCTCGCCGTCGCGCCGCTCGTCGTCGGCGCGTTCGGCGCGCTGTGCGAGCGCACGCTGCTGCGGCGCGTGAGGGCGAGCGGCCATCTCGACGAATTGCTGCTGACGTTCGGGCTCGCGTATCTGATCGCCGAAGGCGTGAAGCTCGCGTGGGGGCTCGCGCCGCTCGCCGCGCCCGTGCCGGCCGCGCTCGACGGCGCCGCGTTCACCGTCTACGGCGCCGCGTTTTCGCGGTATCGCGTGTTCATGATGGCCGTGTCGGTCGCGATGCTCGGCGTGTCGTGGGCGGGGCTGCGCGTGTCGCAAACGGGGCTCGTCGTGCGCGCGGCGCTCACGCATCGCGCGGCCGTCGAGGCGCTCGGCCACGACGTGCCGCGCGTGATGACGCTCGTGTTCGCCGCGGGCACTGCGCTCGCCGCGCTGGCTGGCGTGATCGGCGCGCCGCTCACGGTGATCGAGCCTGCGATGGCGGAGACGCTCGGCTCGGTCGTGTTCGCGGTGATCGTGATCGGCGGGCTCGGCTCGCTCGCGGGCGCGCTCGCCGCATCGCTCGTCGTCGGCTGCGCGCAGACGTTCGCGACGGCGAGCAGCGCGTCGCTCGGCGCGGCCGCCGAGTGGGCCGGCATCGCGCTGCCCGACGCGTGGCGCGCGCTGACGGTCGCGCAGCTCGCGCCGCTGATTCCGTATCTGCTGCTCGTCGCGGTGCTCGCTTGCCGCGCGCGCGGCCTGTTCGGCGAGCGCGCCGATGTCTAGCGCGACCGTGCGAAGCCGCCTGTCGCATGCGTGGCCGTGGTTCGCGCTGATCGCGCTCCTCGCCGTGCCCGCGCTCGCGTGGCCGTGCGGCTGGATGCTCGGCTATCTCGCGCAGACGGCCGCGCTGATCGTGCTCGCGCTGTCGTACAACCTGCTGCTCGGCACGACCGGGCTGCTGTCGTTCGGGCACGCAGCGTTCGCGGGGCTCGGCGCGTTCGCCGCCGCGCACGTGTTCAACCGCTATGGCTTGCCGCTGCCGCTCGTGCCGCTCGCGGGCGGCGTCGCGGGCGCGGGCTTCGGCGCGCTGTTCGGCTTCATCGCGACGCGGCGCGCGGGCACCGCGTTCGCGATGATCACGCTCGGGCTTGGCGAACTCGTCGCCGCGGCCGCGTGGAGCGTGCCCGACTGGTTCGGCGGCGCGGGAGGCGTGTCGATCGACCGGGCGAGCGGCCCCGCGCTCGGCGCGTGGCATTTCGCGCGGCCGATGCACGCGTATGCGCTGATCGCGCTCTGGTGCATCGGCGCGGCGGCCACGATGCGCGCGCTCGCGCGCACGCCGTTCGCGCGGCTCGCGAACGCGGTCCGCGACAACCCGGCGCGCGTCGCCACGCTCGGCACCGATCCGCGTCGCGTGCGCTACGCGATGGCGGTCGCGGCGGCGTTTTTTGCAGGCGTATCGGGTGCGCTCACGCTGATCGATGTCGAGGTCGCAACGTCGGAGAGCGTCGGGATGCTGCGCTCGGGCGCCGTGCTGTTCGCGACCGTGATCGGCGGCGCGACGGGGTTCTTCGGGCCCGTCGTCGGCGCGGCGCTGCTGACGTTCTTCAGCGTGTTCGTCGCGAGCGTGTCGCGGGCGTGGCTGCTGTATCTGGGCGTGTTGTTCGTCGCCGTCGTGCTGGCGGCGCCGGGCGGCGTGAGCGGCGGGTGGCGCGCGCGGCGCGATGCGCGGCGGCAGGGCGGCGCGCGCGTCGACTGGCGGCGCGAACTGCTCGGCGCGGGCGCGGCGATCGCGCTGGGCGTCGCGATCGTGTTCGTCGTCGAGCTCGCGTATGCGCTGCGGTTCGCGCAGGACGAAGGGCGGCGCGCGGTCATCGGACTTTGGCGGTTCGATGCCGGCGCGCCGTTCGGTTGGGGCATCGCGGCGGCCGCCGCGGCAATCGGCGCGGGACTCGCGCAGGCGGCGCGGCGGCGGGGCGGCGTGCATCGATCGAATGAGGCGGATGTCGATGTCGCCGACGCATCCGATGTGCGTGACGCGAGCGACGTGGTTGGCCCGGCGAGCGCGCGTGATCGCGCGAGCGTGTCCGACGACGCCACGTCGTTCGCTACGCCGATGGAGCCTGGCGCCACCGCGGGAAGCCTCGACCGCGCGAGCGTGCGGGCCGCGACCTCGCCGCCCGCGCTGCGCGTGACGAACGTCGGCAAATCGTTCGGCGCGACGCCGGTGCTCGCCGGCGTCGATCTGACGATCCGGCACGGCGAGCGCCACGCGCTGATCGGCCCGAACGGCGCGGGCAAATCGACGCTCTTCGACCTGATCGCGGGCGCGCGCGCGCCGACGCGCGGACGCATCGCGCTGAACGGCGTCGAGCTCGGGCGGCGCGGCCCGCATGCGGTCGCGCGTCTCGGGCTCGCGCGCAGCTTCCAGCAGACGAGCGTGTTCGCGCGGATGACCGTCCATGACAACCTGCGTTGCGCGGCGCTTCACGCGCCTGGGCAGCGTCGCCGCTGGCGCAACTGGCTCGCCGGCGCCGCCGCGATCGATCGCGCGGCCGACGCCGCGCTCGCGTCGATCGGCCTCGCCGCGCGCCGCGACGTGCTTGCGGGCAGCCTCAGCTATGCGGAGCAGCGCGCGCTCGACGTCGGCCTCGCGCTCGCGAGCGGCGCGTCGGTGTTTCTGTTCGACGAGCCGACGGCGGGCATGAGCCGCGACCAGGCGCGGCGGACGATCGAACTGATTCGGCGCGCGACGGCGGGCAAGACGGTGCTGATGATCGAGCACGACATGGACGCGGTGTTCGGTTTCGCCGATCGCGTGTCGGTCCTCGTGCGCGGCGAACTCGTCGCGACCGGCACGCCCGCGGCGATCCGCGCGAACGCGGCGGTGCGCGCCGCGTATCTCGGCGAGGCGTCCGAGCGATGAGCGCGCTGCTCGAACTGCGCGGCGTGCGCGCCGGATACGGCGCGCTGCCGGTGCTCGACGGCGTCGACCTGCGGATCGCGGCGGGCGAAGCCGTCGCGCTGATCGGCCGTAACGGCTCGGGCCGCTCGACGCTCGCGAAGGCGATCATGGGCATGGTGCGGGTCGCCGGTGCGGTGCGCATCGACGGCGTCGACGTCGCGGGCGAGCCGCCGTTCGCGATCGCGCGGCATCGCGTCGGCTACGTCGCCGAGAGCCGCGACGTGTTCGCGCTGCTGAGCGTCGAGGACAATTTGCGGCTCGGACTGCGCGGCGCGCGTCGCTCGGCCGCGCGCGCGGCGCTCGCCGACGCGCGCGAGCGCTATCCGATGCTCGCCGAGCGCTGGCGGACGAAGGCGGGTGTGCTGTCGGGCGGCGAGCAGCAGATGCTCGCGCTCGCGCGCGCGTTGATCGGCGCGCCGCGCGTGCTGATCGTCGACGAGCCGGCCGAAGGGCTCGCGCCGCTCGCGGTCGAGCAGGTTCGCGCGTGTCTTGCCGACGCAAAGGCGCAAGGCGTCGCGCTGCTCGTGATCGAGCAGCGGATGCAGCTTGCGCCGGCGCTCGCGTCGCGCGTCGCGGTGATGGGGCGGGGAAGAATCGTCCATGAAGGCGCGCCCGATGCGCTCGATGCGGAAACGGTCGCGCGTTGGCTCAGCGTTGGTTGAGCGTCGGCCGGGCGAGCGGGTTCCGCCGCCGTCGCTTGGATGGTCCGCCGATTTTCTGATCGGAGCGGCGGCGGGTCGTCGGCCGGGCGACTCGGCGGTGCTTCGTGCGAGCGTCGGGCGGCCGATGCCGGGAACGGGCCGGCGCATCGGCTGCGAGGGCAATCGCCGATGTAGGCCGAGGCCATGAGGGCAACGCGGACCGCGCGCAGCGTCGAGCGCCGCAATCGAAAAGCGCGACCTGCGTGGTGGGCGAAAAAGCTCGCCGAACACTTACCGTGCGACGATCCGCTCGCGGCCGGGCCAGCGCTGAGCAAGCGGTGTTTCCGACGAACCGGCAGCCGGGCGCCGGGCGTTCGACGCCCGCACCCCGACACGAGGGAAACGCGGGCGATCGACCCGAACGTCGATCGCCCGCGCGCGGCCCGGCTTCGCATACGCCGGCCCGCACCGCCCCGTCGTCACCGTCCGCCGCTCAGCATCCACTCGTGCGCGGGATCGTTCTTGAAGTGCCACGCACGAGTCGGCCCGGCCATCACGTTCAGGTAGTACGACTCGTACCCGTAGGGCACGACGACCGGGTGATAGCCGCGCGGCACGAGCACGACGTCGTGGTCGCACACGGCCATCGATTCGTCGATGTCGCGCGAATCGGTGTACACGCGCTGGAACACGAAGCCCTGCGGCGGATGCACGCGGTGGTAGTACGTCTCCTCGAGCGCGCTTTCGACGGGCGCGTTGTCGGTATCGTGCTTGTGCGGCGGATAGCTCGACGAGTGCCCGGACGGCGTGCGCACCTCGACGACGAGCAGCGATTCGGCCGGCTCCGTTTGCGGCAGGATGTCGCAGACGTAGCGCGTGTTCGCGCCGCTGCCGCGCACCGAGCGCTGCATCTGCGACGGCTGGATGAGCCGCGCCGGATAGCGCCCGGCCGCAGGCGCGCTCGCGACGCCGAGCTCCGCGTCGCGCGACGCGCGCACGGTGACGGAGCGCTTCGGCGGCAGGTACAGCGCATACGGCGCGACGCCGTCGAACACGCTGTCGCGCGAGCCGAGCTCGGTCCAGCGCGCGCCGTCGCCCGCTTCGACGTCGACGGTGCCCGTCAGCACGACGATGCACATCTCTCGCGCCGCCTCGGCGAGCTCGAGCGCCTCGCCCGCCTTCAGCCGATACGCGGCGAAGCCGACGTGCTTCCAATGCGCCGATTCCGGCGTGACGCGCGCGATCGACGCGCCGTCGCCCGCGCCCTTGACGAGCAAACTCATTTAAGCCGCCTCCTGGTGATCGGCGGGCGAGAGCGGCGCGTCGACGAGCGCGCGCAGCGTCCGGTAGCCCTGTTGCGCATACGCGTAGCTCGGCGCGACGGCCGGATCCTGCTCGGCCTCGACGACGAGCCAGCCGTGATAGCCGTGGCGCTTGAGCATGTCGATGATCGTCGGGAAATCGATCGAGCCGTCGCCCGGCACCGTGAACGCGCCGGCGATCACGGCGTCGAGAAAGCTCCAGTTGCGGTTGCGCGCGAGCCGGATCACGGCCGGGCGCACGTCCTTGCAATGGACGTGGCACACGCGGCCGATGTGCTTCGCGAGCTCGGCCGCCGGATCGCCGCCGCCGAACGTCATGTGCCCGGCGTCGAACAGCAGGCCCACCGCGTCGCTGGTGCTCGCCATCAGGCGGTCGACGTCGGCGGGGGATTCGACGTACGCGCCCATGTGATGGTGATAGCCGAGCCGCACGCCCTGCGAGAGCGTGTAGCGCGCGAATGCGTCGATGCGCTCGGCGTACGCGTCCCATTGCGCGTCGTCGACGAAGCGCGGGCGCTGGTAGAGCGGCGCGGGCGAGCCCTGGATCGTGCCGGCCACTTCGCCGTACACCATCACGGTCGCGCCGTTCTTCGCGAGCAGCTCGAGATGCGGGCCGACCGCGTCGATCTCTTTCTGCACGCCGCGCTCGGCGAGCCGCCCCGAGTACCAGCCGGACACGAGCGACAGGTTGTACTGCGCGAGGAGGGCCTTCAGCGCCTGCGGTTCGCGCGGAAACTTGTTGCCGAGCTCGAAGCCTTCATAGCCGATCTCGCGGCCTTCGGCCAGCGCGACGGACAGCGGCGTCTCGCCGCCGAGCGACGGCAGGTCGTCGTTCATCCACGACAGCGGATTGACGCCGATACGGATGTCGGATGCGCTCATGTCGATGATTCCGGGGTAGAGGTTGCGGAAGATGAGGCGGAGCCGGCGCTCGTGCGGGCGGCGACCTGCCGCTCGTAGTTCGCGCGTGCGTCGCGCACCGCGTCGCGCGGCGACACTTCGGGCACCGCGACTTCCCACCACCAGCCGCCGTCGGCCGTCGTGCGGGCGGGATCGGTGTCGATGCAGATCACGTACGTGCGATCGGATGCGCGGGCGCGCGCCATCGCCGCTTCGAGCGCCGCGACGTCGGCGACGTGCTCCGCGTGCGCGCCGAGCGCGCGCGCGTGCGCGGCGAAGTCGATCGGCGGCGCGCCGGGCGGGCCTTGCACGCAGTCGTCGAACAGGTTGTTGAACGGCGCGCCGCCGCATGCCTGCTGCAGCCGGTTGATGCAGCCGTAGCCGCGGTTGTCGAGCACGACGACGATGAGCTTCGCGCCGAGCATCACCGACGTCGCGATCTCGCTGTTCATCATCAGATAGCTGCCGTCGCCGACCATCACGATCACTTCGCGATCGGGCTTCGCGAGCTTCGCGCCCAGGCCGCCCGCGATCTCGTAGCCCATGCACGAATAGCCGTATTCGACGTGATAGCCGCCCGGCGCCGCCGAGCGCCACAGCTTGTGCAGCTCGGCGGGCAGCGTGCCCGCCGCGCAGACCGCGATGTCGCGCGCGGCCGAGCCGGGCGCCGAGCGCTGGACGGCGCCGATCACGTCGGCGTCGTACGGCAGCACGCCCGCGCGCTGCGGCGCGTGCGTGACGGCCGTCACGGCGTCGCGCCAATCGCCCGCGAGCGCGTGCGCGCGCGCGGTCCACGCGGTGTGAGCGCGCCAGCCTTCGAGGCGCGCGCCGAGCGCGTCGAGCGCGAGCCGCGCATCGGCCTCGACGATCGACGCGCGGTGCTTCAGCGCATCGAATGCGTTCGCGTTGATGCCGACGACGCGCGCCTGCGCGAACAGCGTGTTCGAGCCCGTCGTGAAGTCCTGCAGCCGCGTGCCGACCGCGATCACGCAGTCGGCGTCGTTCGCGAGCGCGTTCGCGGCGGGCGAGCCCGTGACGCCGACGGCGCCCGCGTTGAGCGGATGATCCCACGGCAGCGCGCTCTTGCCCGCTTGCGTCTCGCCGACCGGAATCCCGTGTCGCTCGGCGAACGCGGCGAGCGCGGCCGCGCCGCCTTCGCTGTAGAGCGCGCCGCCGCCCGCGACGATGAACGGCCGCTTCGCCGCGCGCAGTTGCGCGAGCGCCGCTTCGAGTTCGGCCTCGACGGGGGCGGGCGCATGGAACGTGACGACGCGCGGCGCGAAGAATTCGGCCGGGTAGTCGTACGCCATCGCCTGCACGTCCTGCGGCAGCGCGAGCGTGACGGGGCCGCAGAGGGCCGCGTCGGTCAGCACGCGCAGCGCGCGCGGCAGCGCGGTGAGGAGCTGCGCCGGATGCACGATCCGGTCGAAGTAGCGCGACACGGCCTTGAACGCGTCGTTCGCCGAAATCCCGCCGTCGTGGAAATCCTCGATCTGCTGCAGCACCGGGTCCGGCGCGCGCGACACGAAGACGTCGCCCGGCAGGAGCAGCACCGGCAGCCGGTTTACGTGCGCGAGCGCGGCTGCGGTGACGAGGTTCGTCGCGCCGGGGCCGATCGACGTCGTCACGGCCATCATCCGGCGGCGGAAGTGCGCCTTCGCGTACGCGATCGCGGCGTGCGCCATCGCCTGCTCGTTGTGCGCGCGATAGGTCGGCAGCGTGTCGCGGTGCTGATAGAGCGCTTCGCCGAGGCCCGCGACGTTGCCGTGTCCGAAGATCGCGAACACGCCGCCGAAGAGGAGCTCGGCGCCGCCGGCATGGCCGTTGCCGCCATTGCCACCGTCGCCGGCCGCGACGCGCTGCGCGGCCAGATAGCGCACGAGCGCCTGCGCGGCGGTCAGCCGGATCGTGCCGGAGGCGTTCGCGGCCGGATCGTCGATGATGTCGTTCACGCTCGGGTCTCGTAGGGTTTCATTGTCCATTGCGCTGCGATTCATGCATGGGCTCCTAGGCGGCCACGCGCCGCGCGGCCGCGTGCCGGCCGTGCGCGCCATCGCTTGCGCGGGCCGCGCGCCATGCGCCGATCAGCGTCTCGAACGTTTGCCGCACGCGGGCGATCACCTCGGCGTCGCCGATCTCGCCCGCGAGCCACGCGCGGCTCGGCTCGTGGAAGATCGTGCGGCCGACCGTGAAGCCGCGGCACGTCGCGGACGCGGCCGCCGCCTTGAAGCCGTCGACGAGCTCGTCGACGGGCGCCGAGAGGCCGAGCAGCACGACGCCGCGGCAGTACGGATCGCGCTCGGCGATCAGTGCGTCAATCGCCTTCCATTGCGCGGCGTCGAGCGGCGCGAGCTTCCACCATTCCGGATGGATGCCGATGTTGTACAGGCGCTTGAGCGCGCGGTACACAGTGTCGGCGGCCTGCGGCAGGTCCGCGCGGCGCGGCGGGATCACTTCGAGCAACAGCGCGTGGCCGCTCGCCTGCACGGCGTCGTACAGCGCGCGCAACTGCGTCTCCTGTTCGATCCGCTGCTCGGCGGGCTCGTCCGGATGGTATTGGACGAGGCACTTCGCGATGTGCTCTTGCGGCCACGACACGAGCGTCGTGCCGATCGAGCGGCCGTGATCGAATTCGAGCGGCAGCGAGCCGGGCAGCTCGACCGGCCGGCCGATCCACCAGCCGCGACCGGTCGCGTCGTTGAGCGCGTCCTGCCCGTAACGGTCGTCGATCAGCACGCCGATCCGGCCGGCGAGCCCGAGCTGCGCCTCCGTCTGCGCGACCGCCTCGACGAACAGGCGCTTGAGCTGCTCGACGCGCGCAACGCTCGCGCCCGTCAGCCGCGCGAGCTCGAAGAACGGGTTGCGATGATCGAACGCGAAGCCGAGCACTTCGTCGCGCGGCGCGCGCGCGGGCGTCACGCGGTGCAGCCGCGCGAGCGTCGGATCGAGATCGGGGCGGCGCATCCGCATGGGGTCGCGTTTCGCCTCGCCGAGGAAATACGCGAGCTCGGCGGGCGTCGGCATCGCGGGCGAGCAGCCGTGCCGCGACACGACGAGCGCGCCGCACGCGTTCGCCGCGCGCGCCGCTTCGTCGAACGGGCGGCCGCGCAGCCATTGCGACAGGAAGCCCGACGCGAACGCGTCGCCCGCGCCGAGCACATTCATCACGTCGACTTCGACGCCGCCGATGAGCGGCAGCGCGTCGAGCGTCGCGGGCACGTCGCCGTCGACGATCGAGCAGCCGAGCGGCCCGCGCTTGACGACGAGCGCAGCGCTCGTCACCGCGCGCACCATCGCGAGCGCGTCGAGGAGCGCGTCCTTGCCGCCCGCGATGCGGAATTCCTCCTCGGTGCCGATCACGACGTCGAAGCGCGGCAGGATGCGCTGCAGGTGCGCGGTCACGCCTTCGTTCGCGATGAAGCGCGTCTCGCCGTCGGCCTTGCCGGTCAGGCCCCACAGCACCGGGCGATAGTCGATGTCGAGCACCGTGCGCACCTGGTTGCGGCGCGCGTAGTCGAGCGCGCGCCGGCTCGCGCGCATCACCTGCTCGGTCGAGAAGTGCGTGCCGGTGATGAGGAGCGCCTTCGACGACGCGATGAACGCCTCATCGAAGTCGTTCTCGTCGAGCGCCATGTCCGCGCAGTTCTCGCGATGGAAGACGAGCGGGAACGTGTCGCGGTCTTTCAGGCCGAGCAGCACGAGCGCGGTCAGGCGCTCGGGATCGGTGCGCAGGCGGCTCGTGTCGCAGCCTTCGCGCGCGAGCGTCTCGGACACGAAGCGGCCCATGTGGTCGTGGCCGACGCGCGAGAGCATCGCCGATTTGAGGCCGAGCCGCGCGCAGCCGAACGCGATGTTGCCCGACGAGCCGCCGAGATACTTCGCGAAGCTCGACGCGTCCTCGAGCCGCGCGCCGATCTGCTGCGCGTAGAGATCGACCGCGACGCGGCCGATGCAGATCACGTCGAGCGGGCGATGCTGCGCAAAGGAGAGAGTAGGGGAAGTCATCGCGAGTCCTGGATCAAATGGTCGCGCCGTCGAGTTCGGCGATCATCTTCTGCATCTCGGCGCCGCCCGCCATCATGTCGAGCACTTCGTTCTTGCCGATCGTCTCCTTCGTGAAGGTGCCGAGCGAGCGGCCGCGGTTGAGCAGCGTGAACGAATCGCCGATCGGGTACGCGTGATGCACGTTGTGCGTGATGAAGATCACCGAGATCCCCTTCGCGCGAGCGGCGTGGATCAGCTTCAGCACGTTGAAGCTCTGCTTGACGCCGAGCGCGGCGGTCGGTTCGTCGAGGATCAGCACGCGCGCGCCGAAGTGGATCGCGCGCGCGATCGCGAGGCACTGCCGCTCGCCGCCCGACATCGTGCCGATCGGCTGGTGCGCATCGCGCACGTTGATGCCCATCTCGGCGAGCTTCGCGCGGGCGATCCGAGCGCTCGAATCGAGATCCATCACGTTGACGAAGCCGAACAGCTTCTTCTGCGGCTCGCGGCCCATGAAGAAGTTGCGCGCGACGGAGAGGAGCGGCACGAGCGCGAGGTCCTGGTAGACGGTCGCGATGCCGAGGTCGAGCGCATCCTTCGGCGATTCGAACAGGACGGGCTTGCCGTCGACCAGGTACTGCCCGTCGGACGGCGGGTGAACGCCCGCGAGCGTCTTGATGAGCGTCGACTTGCCGGCGCCGTTGTCGCCGAGGAGGCAGTGCACTTCGCCGCGCTTCAGGCGCAGCGTGACGCCCGACAGCGCGATCACCTTGCCGAAATACTTGCTGACGTTCTCGAGTGAGAGAATCGTCTCGTTGGATGCTGGCGTGGACATGCTTGAACTCCGTTACGATTGCGACACGCGGCGGCGGACATAGTGGTTGAACAGCACGGCGACGAGCAGCATCACGCCGAGGAACACGCGGAACCAATCCGAGCTGATGTTCGTGTAGGTGATGCCGATCTGCACGACGCCGAAGATGAGCGCGCCGAACGCCGCGCCGATCACCGATCCGTAGCCGCCCGTGAGCAGCGTGCCGCCGATCACCGCGGCGATGATCGCCTCGAATTCTTTCTGCAGCCCGCGGTCGGCCGCGGCCGAGCCGATGTCGGCCACTTGCAGCACCGCGAACAGGCATGCGCAGAACGCGGTCAGCACGAAGAGCGAGATCTTCACGCGGCGCACCGGGACGCCGACGTTCTTCGCCGCGTGCGCGTCGCCGCCCGACGCGAGGATCCAGTTGCCGTAGCGCGTCTTCGCGAGCACGAACGCGCCGATCGCGGTGACGGCGAACCACCACAGCAGCACCTTCGGCACGCCGGGCACGAGCGGCTCGCCGTTGTCGAGCACCTGGCCGACGCCGACGTGCGCGAGCCAGCGGAACAGGTCATGGAACGCGACGCCCTGGAACAGGACATGCGTGATCGGATCGGCGTGCGCGTAGTCGCCGAGGCCCGACACGATCGTGCGGTCGGCGAACATGATCGACAGCGCGAGCGTGAGCCCGCGCAGGATGAACAGGAAGGCGAGCGTGACGATGAACGACGGCAGCTTCGTGCGCATCACGAGATAGCCGTTCAGCGCGCCGAGCGCCATCGAGCCGGCGAACGCGAACAGGATAGCGAGCCAGATCGGCCAGTGGAAGTAGACGGTCGGGATCGCGACCATCATCCCGGCGAAGCCGATCATCGAGCCGATCGACAGGTCGAACTCGCCCGCGACCATCAAGAGGCACGCGCCGACCGCGAGGATGCCGAGATAGGCCGCGACCTGCGACCAGTTCATGATCCCGTCGAGATTGAACATGCCGGAGCCGCCCGCGCCGAACGCGAACACCGCGAACACGAGCACGGCGCCGGAAATCGCGGCGAACTCGGGACGATTGAGAAAGCGCTGGAACCACGCTTCGCCGCGCAGCCGTTCGTCGGACGCGGCGCCCGGCTGCGGCTTCTCGTGCGCATGCGCTGACATGTGCTTGCCGACTACACCCATGATGTCTCCTTGATGCCCGGCGCTCGGCGCGTTCGGCTCCGCGTCGCCGGTAAAGCGCGCGGGCGAGCGCCCGCGCGTCGTGCGAATCGATGCGATGGACGTTAGCGGTACTGTCCCGCGTACTTGAGCACTTTGTCGATGTTCTCTTTCGTGATGAAGCCAGGGCCGGACCGGATATTCTTCGGCCCGTACGACGGTTGCAGCCCGTAAGTCGAAAGCCGCGCCTGGAACTTCGGATTCGCCTCGAGGATCTGGCGGATCTTTGCGGGATCGGCGGTCTTGTTCTGCTTCGCGATCGCGAGCACGGCGACCGGGATGTAGCCCTGCAGGTACGGCTGCTGGTCGATCGCGAACTTGATCGCGCCGCTCTGGATCGCCTTCGCGATGTCGTCCGAGAAATCGAACGTCGCGAAGAACAGCTTGTTCGCGAGGCCCATCTGCTGGACCGCCTTCAGCGTCGCCGCGGCGGGCACCGGGCCGAGCGTCAGGATCGCCTGCGTGTCCGGATGGTTGCGCAGGTACGCGCTGACCTTCGACTGGATCTCGGTCGGGTCCTGGCCGGAGTCGATCGTCGAGCGCTTGTAGTCGGCGCCGATCGCGTCGGCGAAGCCGCGGCAGCGGTCGAACGACACGCTGTTGGTCGCGATGTGGTTCACGCAGACGAAGGTCTTCACGCCCGCCGCCTTCGCCTTCTCACCCGCCGCGTGGCCCGCGACGTACTCAGGCTGGCCGACGTGCATGATCGCGCCGAGCTGCGCGCTCTGTTCCTCGGTGCCGGAGTTGATCGTCACGAGCGGGATCTTCTTTGCGGTGACTTTCTTGAGCGCGTTCTTCAGTACGTCGTAGTCGGCGATCGTCGTGATCACGCCGTCGTAGTCGCGGGCGGCCGATTGCTCGATCAAGCGCGCCATGTCGGCAATGTCGCCGTTCGGCGGGTTGCGATAGTCGGTCGTGACGTTGAAATCCTCGTCCGCCTGCTTGATCGCGTTCTTGATCGTGTTCCACCACGAATCGGAATCGGGCGCGTGGCTGATCAGCGCGAACCGGGCGTCCGCCGCCTGGGCCGCCGGGACCGCGGCGCCCACGCCCGTCGCGACGGCGATCGCGGCGACGCACGCGCGCAGGACGGCCTTGCCAGTGCAAAGTCTCATGTCTCCACCTTTCTCTGTCTGTCGTTTTCGGGCGAACGCAGGCCGGGCCGCGTTCACGAGCAAGGTTAGGTCAATCCGCCTTGGATTGCAAAGAAAATTTTATTTAATCATGCAATGGAAAATTTATTCCATTTTGAATCCGGAATGCCTATACTCGGTGCACGACAAGACAACGAGCCGGATGCTGTCCGCGGCGCGCGCGATGCGCGACGCGGCGCCCGCCGGCCGCAACGGACATGGACGACACGACACCACCGGAGACGCCCGCCGTCGACGACCTGCTGCAACGGATCGCCGACGCCTACGACGCGCTGCCGCGCCAACTGAAGCACATCGCGTCGTACATCGACGCGCACCGCTCGAGCGTGATGATGGACCGCACGAGCGACATCGCCGAGCGCTGCGGCGTGCATCCGTCCGCCGTCGTGCGTTTTGCGCAGCGTTTCGGCTTTTCCGGGTTTTCCGATCTGCAGGCGGTGTTCAAGGACGCGTACACGGGCCAGAACCCGACCGTGCAGAGCTACCAGCAGCGGATTCGCAACCTGATCGACGGCAAATCGGGCCCGATGACGGGCGGCGCGGTGGCGCGGCAGTTCATCGACGCGTCGCGCGCGGGCCTCGACGAGCTCGCGGCGGGCCTCGACGACGACCAGTTCGACGCGGCCGTCACGATGCTCGAGAAGGCCGAGAACATTTATGTGGTCGGCGTGCGCCGCTCGTTTCCGGTCGCGAGCTACATCGTGTACGCGCTGCAGCATACGGCGAAGCGCGTGCACCTCGTGTCGGGGCTCGGCGGCATGTACCGCGAGCAGATCCGCAGCGTGAAGAAGGGCGACGTCGTGATCGCGATCAGCTTCGCGCCGTACGGCAAGGAGACGCAGTACTGCCTGCGCGCCGCGCGCCACAACCATGCGCAGACGCTCGTCATCACCGACGGCCGCCTGTCGCCGCTCGCGCGCGACGCGAGCGCCCATTTGCTCGTGAAGGAGGGGAGCGCGTTCGCGTTCCGTTCGCTGACGAGCACGATCTGCCTGTGCCAGGCGCTCTTCATCGCGCTCGCGTACCGGCTGGAATTGAACGTCGAAGAAGTCAAGGACACGGGAGGATACGATGACTGACGCAGTACCGACGATCAACGTCGCCGTGTTCGGCGCCGGGCGGATCGGCCGCATCCATGCGGGCAATCTCGCGCGCCGGCCCGGCGTGCGGCTCAAGTACGTGGTCGACGTGAACCGCGATGCGGCGGCCGCGCTCGCCGCGCAGCACGGCGCGCAGGTCGCCGACGTCGACGGTGCGCTCGGCGACGCGTCGATCGGCGCATCGGTGATCTGCTCGAGCACCGACACGCACGCCGACCTGATCGCCGGCGCCGCGCGCACGGGCAAGCACGTGTTCTGCGAGAAGCCCGTCGACCTGACGGTCGCGCGGGCGCGCGCGTGCGAGGCGGCCGTCGCGCAAGCGGGCGTCGTCTGCATGATCGGCTTCCAGCGCCGTTTCGATCCGACCTTCGAGGCGGTGAAGCGCCGCATCGACGCGGGCGAGATCGGCGCGCCGGAGATGCTCGTCGTGACGAGCCGCGATCCGGGCGCGCCGCCCGTCGACTACATCAGGCACTCGGGCGGGATCTTCAAGGACATGCTGATCCACGACTTCGACATCTTCCGCTGGATCCTGGACGACGATGCCGACACGCTGCACGCGACGGGCAGTTGCCTCACCGATCCGGCGATCGCGGACGCGGGCGACGTCGATTCGACCGCGGTCACGATCCGCACGAAGCGCGGCCGGCTCTGCCAGATCAACACGACGCGCCGCGCCGCGTATGGCTACGACCAGCGCTTCGAAGTGCTCGGCAGCGCCGGGATGCTGCAGGCGGGCAACGTGCGGCCGACCGAGGTGACGGGCTATTCGGCGCACGCGGTGTCGACCGACCTGCCCGAAGCGTTCTTCCTCGAGCGCTACCGCGCCGCGTACGCGCGCGAGATCGAGCATTTCTTTGCCGCGGTGACGCACGGCGAGCCGGTGCGCACGACGGTCGCGGACGGCGTGAAGGCGCTCGAGCTCGCCGAGGCCGCGACGCGGTCGTGGCGCGAAGGGCGCGCGGTGAAGCTCGGCGAAGCGCCGGCCTGAAGGAGCGATGCGATGACAGTCAGCCATAGCGCAGCCCCCGTGCGGATCGGCATCGCGGGGCTCGGCCGGCTCGGCCGGCGACATGCGGAAAACCTCGCGCGCCGCGTCGCGGGCGCGGCGCTTGCCGCCGCGTGCAGCCCGGTCGCGGACGAATGCGCGTGGGCGCGCGACGCGCTGAAGGTGCCGCGTGTCTACGAGGATTTCGACGCGCTCGTCGCCGATCCCGAGCTCGATGCGTTGTGGCTCGTCACGCCGTCGGCGCTGCACGCGGACCAGATCGTCGCGGCGCTCGCCGCCGGCAAGCACGTGTTCTGCGAGAAGCCGCTGTCGCTCGATCTCGCCGAGTGCGAGCGGGTGCTGGCCGAGGCGCGCGCGCGGCCGCATCTCGTCGCGACGATCGGCTTCATGCGCCGCTTCGATCCGAGCTACCGCGACGCATACGAGCGCGTCGCGGCGGGCGCGATCGGCCGGCCGTTCCTCGTGCGCTCGCAGACCTGCGACCGGAACGATCCGGAGGGCTTCTTCGTGCGCTTCGCGCCGAGCTCGGGCGGCATCTTCCTCGACTGCACGGTGCACGACATCGACGTCGCGCGGTGGCTGCTCGGCGCGCCGCGCGCGAAGCGCGTGTACGCGGCGGGCGCGATCGCGCTGCACGAGGGCCTGCGCGCGTGCGGCGACGTCGACAATGGCGTCGCGATCTGCGAGTTCGAGGGCGGCCGGCTCGCGATGTTCTACGCGTCGCGCACGATGGCGCACGGCAACGACACGCACTCGGAGGTGATCGGCGCCGCCGGGGCGCTCACGATCGGCCGCAACCCGCGCGCGAACCGCGTCGAGATCCACGACGCGACAGGCATCCGCAACGCCTGCACGCCGACGTTCTTCGATCGCTTCGAGGAGGCGTTCCTGATCGAGGCGCAGGCGTTCGTCGCGGCGGTGCGGGGCGAGAGCGGCTTGGGCGGCGCGACGCTCGCGGACGCGCTCGAGGCGACGCGGATCGGCCATGCGCTGCGCGAGTCGCTGCGGACCGGGCGCGCGGTGGAACTGTAGCCCTCTGACGCGCGCCGGGCAGCCGGCTGCGCGCGCGTCGGCGCTTGCTCGCGCGCGGGTGCGGTTGGGGGCGCATGCGGTAGAATCGTGCGTTCCGACAAGCGCCGCGACGGCGCGCCATTCGAAGGTCGAAAGCCGATGCTCATTCACAAGGAAGTGGACGCGCGCGGGCTCAATTGCCCGCTGCCGATCCTGCGCGCGAAGAAAGCGCTGGCCGACATGGTAAGCGGCCAGATTCTCAAGGTGCTCGCCACCGATCCCGGCTCGCAGCGCGATTTCGCCGCGTTCGCGAAGCAGACGGGCAACGAGATCGTCGAGTCGTCGACGACGCAGGACAAGACGTTCGTTTTCCTGATGCGCCGCCGCTGACGCGCAAGGCGGCGGCGCCGCATCGTTCCGATGCCGCGCGGGCGCGCCCGACGCGGCATTTTTCATTGCGCGCTCCCCGCGCGAACGCCGCAGCGAATGCCGCGAGCGAACGCCGCAAGCCGCCGTCGCCGGGCCGAAGGCGGCTCGTCGCATCTGACAATCCTTAAACCACCTGTCGCCGCGCACTGCCTATACTGCGCTGTCGGATCTCGTCTGCAGAAACACACCGCGCGGTGCCGCGGCTGCGGACGGGACGTATCGCGAAGGACATGCCCCGTGCGTGTCGTTGCGGCAAACAGGGGAGTGTCATGCTGTTCAAATCGGGAACGATTCGGATACCGTTCGAGCCGAACGGCAAGGCGCGCGAGCGGATGCGGCCGATGCAGCGCGTCGAGCTCGATCCCGAGCATGATCGCCATGCGCGTGCCGCGTTGGAGGCATATGCGGATGCGAGCGCAGTCGAGATGCCTTGGCTCGCCGAATGGATGCGCGAAGCGCTCGGCAGTCCGCAGCCGGACTTGACGCGCTGCGCGGCGACCGTCGAGCGCGTGTTCGATCTCGCGCACGCATGGGCGGCCGATCAGCCGGACTATGCGCGCGCCGCTTGGGAACACGTGCGCGGCCGTCTGCATGACGCATTGCAACACGCGTCGCGCCCGATCTCACGCGACGTATTCGAAACCGATCCGGCCTAGCGGAGCGCTCCCGGTGCGCTCGTCGGGCAATCAGCCGGCAGCGCGGCGAGCGACTCGATCACCGTTGACATAATTACGCGGCGATACGCACATTTCTCAGGACGTTTTCATACTACCATCATGAAAACGCGCGCTCAGGCGTGCCCCGTTTTTGAGATATGGGGGCATCGATCACTTAGAATACCGGTTCGCGCGTAGCGCGCCGGACAATCATCACCATTCAGCCGATAATGGCGGGTTATTACGAATCGGGGCTCGTGCGGGCTTGCCCATGGCCGCTCGGCGAACGCGGCCCGAATGGATTTCGTTTTGCGGGGTGCTATGAGAATTGCTGTACTGGATGACGATCAGGCCCAAACGGATTTTGTCAGTCAGACGCTGACGGCCGCAGGCCATACGTGCTATGCGTTCAAGGAAGGCAAGGCGCTGAAGAAGCGCCTGCAGCGCGAGACGTTCGATCTGCTGGTGCTCGACTGGAACGTGCCGGACATGTCCGGCGAGGAAGTCCTGAAGTGGGTGCGGGCGAACCAGGTCGAACATCGTTTGCCGATCATCTTCATGACGAGCCGCGACGACGAAGCGGGCATCACGCAGATCCTGAACGCGGGCGCCGACGACTACGTCGTGAAGCCCGTGTCCGGTCCGATCCTGCGCGCGAGGATCGGCTCGCTGCTGCGCCGCGCGTATCCCGTCAACGCGGAGTCGTCGATCCGCGAGTTCGACAACTACAAGTTCGACGCGAACCTGAAGCAGGCGTACGTCGGCGACAAGCCGGTGAGCCTCACGCAGAAGGAGTTCGAGCTCGCGCTGCTGCTGTTCCAGCACCTCGACCGGCCGCTGTCGCGCGCGCACATCCTCGATCTCGTCTGGAAGCAGGCCACCGACATTCCGTCGCGGACGATGGACACGCACATCTCGATGCTGCGCACGAAGCTCGGCCTGCGTCCGGAGAACGGTTACCGTCTCGCGCCGATCTACGGCTACGGCTACCGGCTCGAGCGCGTGACGCAGGGAGACGCCGAGTGAGCGCAAGCGGCATCGTGACGAAGTACGTGCTGACGGCGTGCTGCGCCGCGGCAGTGGCTCTGGCGGCGCAGCACGCCGCCGCGCAGCAGGCGAAGCGCCCGGCCGCGCAGACCGTCGACTACACGACGCGCAGCGGCGACACCCTGTACGACGTCGCGGCCCGCTACCTGCAAGGATCGGACGACTGGTCGCTCGTTGCGCAGCTGAACGACGTGCCGGTGCCGAAGCACCTGCAGCCGGGCGCCGTGCTGAAGCTGCCCGCGGCGCGGCTGCGCAAGGAGCGGCTGTCGGCGCGCGTGATCGCCGCGCACGGCGCGGTCGAGAGCGCGGGGCGCGGCTCCGCGCGGTTCACGCCCGTGGCCGTCGATGCGACGCTGACGGAAGGCGACCGCCTGCGCACGGGCGCGAACGCGTTCGTCACGCTCGAGCTCACGGACGGCACGCACCTGAGCATGCCGCCCGACAGCCAGATCGATCTCGCGACGCTGCGCCGTACGGTGCTGACGGGCACGCTCGAGCGCGTGATCGACCTGCGGCGCGGCTCCGTCGACAGCGAAGTCACCCACCTGAAGAAGAAAGACGATCGCTTCCAGATCCGTTCGCCGTCGGTCGTCGCCGGCGTGCGCGGCACGCGCTTTCGCGTGAATTACGACAAGGACGGTCGCGCGTCGACGACGGTCGAAGTGCTGGACGGCACGGTCGGCGTTGCGCCGAGCGCGAAGCGCACGACCGACACGCTCGTTCATGCGAACTTCGGCAACGTGTCGAGCGCGAACGGCGTGGTCGGCAACCCGATCGCGCTCCTTGGCGCGCCGCAGCTCACCGATCCGGCGAAGGTGCAGGACGAGCCGCAGGTGGCGTTCGATCTCGTGCCGCTGGGCGGCGCGCAGAACTACCACGTGCAGATCGCGCGCGACGCGGGCCTGTACGATCTCTTCCAGGAAGTACGCGTGAATGCGCCGCACGCCGCGTTTACGGACGTGCCGGACGGCACCTATTTCGTCCGTCTCTCTGCTGTCGATTCGCACGGCCTCGAAGGCCAGCCGCGCATCTACGCGTTCGAGCGCCGACGCTTCGGAATCAACGCGTCCGCGGCGCCCGCCGACGGCGGGTACACGTTCCGCTGGTCGACGACGGACGGCGGCTCCGCGGGCGGCGCGACGCGCTTTCGCTTCGTGCTGTCGGGGGCGAAGGATCTGAGCAACCCGATCGTAGACCAGGTCGACGCGCAGGGCGGGCGCATCGCCGTATCGAACCTGAAGCCCGGCGACTACTACTGGTCCGTGATCGCGGAGCGCTTCGAAGGCGGCCGTTTCTACGAGAAGGCCAGCGCGGTCAACGCGTTCACGATCGCGCGTTGATGGGCGGCGGATGAGATTCGACCGCACGCAACGGCGGCGGCTGCTCGGCCGCCGCTTTCTCGTCGAATGGATCGCGATCGGCTGTCTCGGGATCGCGGTGATCCTCGGGGGCGTCGCGGGCCGGATGACGGCGAGCGTCGATCGGATCATCTACGACCGCTTGCTGACGCTGCGCAAGCTGCCGATCGAGCCGAACATCGTGATCGTCGAGATCGACAACCGCAGTCTCGACACGCTCGGCCGCTGGCCGTGGCAGCGCAGCGTCCATGCGGAATTCCTCGACGCGCTCGCGAAGACGCAGCCGGCCGCCGTCGTCTATGACGTGCTGTTCACCGAGCCGTCCGCCGACGACAAGGCGTTGGCGAAGTCGCTCGATCTCGTGCCGACGTTCCTGCCCGTGCTGCTGAGCCCCGAGGAGGGCGATGGCACGCGCACCGTCAATCCGCCCGTGCCGGTGCTCGCGCAGCACGTCGCGGGCGCGGGCCACATCAATCTGGAAGTCGACCCGGACGGAATCGTGCGCAGCGTCGCGCTCTTCGAGAGCGACGGCCGGCACCGCTGGCCGCAACTGATGGTGCCCGTGTTCCACGCGCTCGAGAACGGCCAGCTGAAGCTCGCGCAGCCGGCGCCCGTCGCGCGGCGCGCGCACGACATCGCGCGGGACGACAACGGCGAATCCCGCTATTTCATTCCGTTCAGCCGCGCGTCGCAGAACTACCCGGCGATCTCGTTCGTCGACGTGCTCGCGGGCCGCGTGGATCCCGGGCAACTCCGCGGGAAGATCGTGATCGTCGGCGCGACCGCGTCGGGACTCTACGATCGCTTCGCGACGCCGATCTCGGGCGAGTTCGGCCCGCTGCCGGGCGTCTATATCCATGCGAGCGTGCTCGATACGCTGATGACGGGGCGCGCGATCTCGCCCGTGTCCGGCTGGCTCGTGTTCAGCGCGTCGCTGCTGCCGCTCGTCGTGCTGCTCGCCGGCTTCCTGATGCTGTCGCCGTGGCGCTCGCTGCTCCTCACGCTGAGCCTCGCGGCGCTCGCGGTCGCGTCGAGCACGGCGCTCCTCTACGAGGCGAGGCTGTGGCTGTCGCCCGCGCCGGCGATCTTCGGGCTGATCGCGGTCTACCCGATCTGGAACTGGCGGCGCCTCGAGATGACGATGTCGTACCTGCGCCACGAGCTGCAGCGTCTTGCCGACGAGCCGCATCTGCTGCCCGAGGCGCCGCGCGAGCGCAGCGAATTCGGCGGCGACGTGCTCGAGCGGCAGATGGCGCTGATGGCGCAGGCCGCGCAGCGCGTGCAGGACATGAAGCGCTTCGTTTGGGACAGCCTCGACAGCATGCCGGAACCCGTCGTCGTCACCGATCTCGCGGGTACCGTGCTGATCGCGAACCACGCGGCGAAGCGCTATTGCGCGCGGCTCAACGCGCCGGCGCCGGAAGGGCGGCCGCTGCGCGTCGCGTTCGGCGAGCTGTCGTTTACGAAGACGGTCGACGGCAACGCCGAGCATGACCTCGAGATCCGCACGCACTGGCCCGCCGCGCTCGACCCGACACGCGACTACGAGAACGACGTGATGGAGCGCGGCATCGAAGTTCGCGACCTGAGCGGGCTCGATCATCTGCTACGCTACGCGCCGTGCACGAACGCGCAGGGCAACGTGACGGGCTGGATCGCGAGCCTCGTCGACGTGACCGCGCTGCACGCGGCCGAGCGGCAGCGCGAGGAGGCGCTGCATCTGTTGTCGCACGACATGCGCTCGCCGCAGTCATCGATCCTCGCGCTCGTCGAGATCGAGCGGCAGCGGGCCGAATCCGATCACGCGCGCGGGCTGCTCGCGCGGATCGAGCGCTATGCGCAGCGCGCGCTGATGCTCGCCGACGAGTTCGTGCAGCTCGCGCGCGCCGAGTCGCAGACGTACCAGCTCGAAGCGGTGAGCTTCACCGACCTGCTGATCGACGCGAGCGACGAGGTCTGGCCGCAAGCGCAGGCGAAGCGGATTCGCATCGACACGTCGCTCGGCGACGAGCCGTGCTGGGTCGGCGCCGACCGCTCGCTGATGACCCGCGCGCTCGTGAACCTGTTGAACAACGCGGTCAAATACAGTCCGACGGATACGGTGATCACGTGTACGCTATCGGTCGAGCCGGACACGAGGCGCCTGCACTGCACGATCCGTGACCAGGGCTACGGCATTTCGCTCGAGGATCAGCGGCACCTGTTCGAGCGCTTCAAGCGGTTTCACACGAGCGAGCGGCCGGAAGTCGCCGGGTCCGGGCTCGGGATGGCGTTCGTCAAGACCGTGGTCGTGCGGCATGGCGGCGGCATCGGCGTCGACAGCACGCCGGGCGTCGGCACGGCGATTACCGTGTCGCTGCCGACGTTCGACGAGCCGCCGGCGTGACGTCGGCAGGATTCGACGCTCGGCGCGGGTGGGGCCCGTGCATGGGCGAATGAGTACGGGGCGAAGCGATATGGGAGAAGCTATGAAGATCTTGTGGGCGGGGGCGGCGCTGGCGGTCGCATGGTTGTCAGGATGCGCGTCGGTGACGACAGGCGTCAGCGCTTCGGCGGCGCCGGGCGCGCTCGCGGGCACGCGGACCTACGATTTCGCGCGGACGGCCGTGCAGGCCGACAACGCGGACTACCGGCAAGTAGAAACGCTCGTGCGCCGCGAGCTTGCGCAGCGCGGCTTCGACGAAGCGGCCGACGCGCAGGCCCGCTATCGCGTGACGATCGCCTATGCGACGCAGCCGGCATCCGTCGTGCTGACGATGCCGGGTTGCGGCGGCGCGCAGCAACCGGCGTGCGTCGCGGTCGACGGACCAGCGCCGTTCGGACTGCCGTTCGCGGGCACGATCTACCGGCACGTGCTGACGTTGCGTTTCGTCGAGCGCAGCAGCGGCGCCGAGGCGTATCGTGTCTCGGCGGCCGTGCAGGACCGGCGTCCCGACGCGCTGCGGGCGGCGCCCGCGCTCGTGCGCAGCGCGCTTGCGCGCGTGCCGTATACGGACGGGAATGGCTGGCTGGTCGAAACGAAGAAGCGCGACGCGGATGCGATGCCGGGCATCATATCGGTGAAGCCCGCCCGCTCGAACTAAGCGGGGGCGGGCGGTGGCGCGGCAGGCGGGCATGGCCGCCCGCCGCGCTTGACCGGGGTTACGGTTGCTGCGTTTCGCTGCGCGAGCGCAGATACGCTTCGAACTCGGTCTTCACTTCGGGATGGCGCAGCGCGAACTCGACCGTCGCCTTCAGATAGCCGAGCTTGCTGCCGCAGTCGAAGCGGGTGCCGCGGTACTTGTACGCGAGCACCTGCTCGTCGGCGAGGAGCGCCTCGATCGCGTCCGTCAATTGCAGCTCGCCGCCCGCGCCGGGTTTCAACGCGCGCAGGTGATCGAAGATCCGCGGCTTCAGCACGTAGCGGCCGACGACGCCGAGGTTCGACGGCGCGACTTCGGGCGCGGGCTTCTCGACGATCGCCGACATCTTGATGATCGAGTCTTCCCACTCCTTGCCGTCGACGATCCCGTAGGACTTCGTGTCCTCAGGCGGAATCTCTTCGACGCCGATCACCGAGCTGTGATAGTGGTCGAACACGTCGACCATCTGCTTCATCACGGGCGGGTCGCCGTCGAGCAGGTCGTCCGCGAGGATCACGGCGAACGGGTTGTCGGCGACGAGCTTCTCCGCGCACAGCACCGCGTGACCGAGGCCGAGTGCTTCCGGCTGACGCACGTAGAAGCAATCGACATGGCTCGGCTTGATGCTGCGCACGAGCTCGAGCAGCTTTTCCTTGCCGCGCGCTTCGAGCTCCGCCTCGACTTCATACGACTTGTCGAAGTGGTCCTCGATTGCGCGCTTGCTGCGGCCCGTCACGAAGATCATTTCGGTGATGCCCGCTGCAATCGCTTCTTCCACCGCATACTGGATCAACGGTTTGTCGACGACCGGCAGCATTTCCTTCGGGCTCGCCTTCGTGGCGGGCAGGAACCGCGTGCCCAAGCCCGCGACCGGGAAAACCGCCTTGGTGACTTTCAGCATGATTGAACCCTTGTTCCTCGTATTGATTCGGTCGAATCAAATGGTGATTGCAGCATTATAGTGAACGCAAGATTCCTTACGGACTGTTACGACGGCAGGCGGGCAAGCTGCGCGCTCAGTTTCGTCAACGTATTCCGAAACTCCGCGAGCCGCTTTTGCTCTTGTTCAACCACGGCGGGCGGCGCTTTTGCGACGAACGCCTCGTTGCCGAGCTTCGCGTTGCACTTCACGACCTCGCCTTCGAGACGCGCGATCTCCTTCGACAGACGCTCGCGCTCCGCCGCGACGTCGATCTCGACCTTCAGCACCAGCTTGTTGTCGCCGACGATCGCGATCGGCGCGCCGTGCGCTTCTGCGTCGAGCGCCGCTTCGTTCGCGAGGACGCGCACTTCGGACAGGCGCGCGAGCGCCTGGACGTACGGCGCGAACGCCTGCAGCTTCGCGGCGTCGCCGGCTGCGAGGAGCGGCACCTTGGTCGCGGGAGACAGATTCATCTCGCCACGAAGATTACGACATGCATCGACTACGGTCTTCAGTTCGGCCGCCCACTGTTCGGAGGCCTCGTCGAGCTTCTTCGGATCGGCGATCGGATACGCCTGCGTCATCAGCGACGCTTCGCCTTCCGCCGTGCACGCCGGATAGCGGCCGGCGAGCGGCGCGACTTTCTGCCACAGCGCCTCGGTGATGAACGGGACGATCGGATGCGCGAGACGCAACACCGTCTCGAGCACGCGCAGCAGCGTGCGGCGCGTCGCGCGCTGCTGCGCGGGCGCGCCGTTCTGGATCTGCACCTTCGCGAGCTCGAGGTACCAGTCGCAGTACTCGTCCCAGACGAACTTGTAGATCGCGTTCGCGATGTTGTCGAAGCGGTAGTCGGTGAAGCCCTTCGCGATGTCCGCCTCGACGCGCTGCAGGAGCGACACGATCCAGCGGTCCGCCGCCGAGAAGTCGAGATACCCGCCCGGGCCGCAGTCGCCCGCGCCGCACACTTCCGGCTTGTCGAAGCCGCAGTCGTGGCCTTCGCAGTTCATCAGCACGAAGCGGGTTGCGTTCCACAGCTTGTTGCAGAAGTTGCGGTAGCCTTCGCAGCGCGCGAGGTCGAAGTTCACGTTGCGGCCGAGCGTCGCCATCGACGCCATCGTGAAGCGCAGCGCGTCGGTGCCGAACGCCGGGATGCCGTCGGGGAACTCCTTGCGCGTCTTCTTCTCGATCGTCGCGGCCTGCTTCGGATTCATCAGGCCCGTCGTGCGCTTCGCGACGAGCGCGTCGAGACCGATGCCGTCGACGATGTCGATCGGGTCGAGCGTGTTGCCCTTGCTCTTCGACATCTTCTGGCCTTCGGCGTCGCGCACGAGGCCGTGCACGTAGACCGTCTCGAACGGCACCTTGTTCGTGAAGTGCGTCGTCATCATCACCATCCGGGCGACCCAGAAGAAGATGATGTCGAAGCCCGTCACGAGCACCGACGACGGCAGGAAGTGCTTTAGTTCCGGCGTGTCGTTCGGCCAGCCGAGCGACGAGAACGGCACGAGCGCCGACGAGAACCACGTGTCGAGCACGTCGTCGTCGCGCTTGAGCGGGCCCGCGTAGCCCTTCGCGGCGGCCTGCGCGCGCGCGTCGTCCTCGCTGCGCGCGACGAAGATCTCGCCGTTCTCGCCGTACCACGCGGGAATTTGATGGCCCCACCACAGCTGGCGCGAGATGCACCAGTCCTGAATGTTCTCGAGCCACTGGTAGTAGGTGCTCGTCCAGTTTTCCGGCACGAACTTGATCCGGCCGCCGCGCACGACGTCGAGCGACACTTCCGTGATCGACTTGCCCGGATGGAACGTGCCTTCCGGCGCGGGCTTCGTCATCGCGACGAACCACTGATCGGTGAGCATCGGCTCGATCACGACGCCCGTGCGGTCGCCGCGCGGCACCATCAGCTTGTGCGGCTTCACGGATTCGAGGAAGCCTTGCGCGTCGAGTTCGTCGACGATCGCGCGGCGCGCGTCGAAGCGGTCGAGGCCCCGGTATTGCCCGGGCGCGTTGTCGTTGATCTTCGCGTCGAGCGTCAGGATCTCGATCGGCTCGAGCTTGTGGCGCAGGCCGACCTGGTAGTCGTTGAAGTCGTGCGCGGGCGTGACCTTCACGACGCCCGTGCCGAATTCGCGGTCGACGTAGTCGTCGGCGATCACCGGAATCTCGCGATCGCAAAGCGGCAGCTTCACGTGCCGGCCGATCAGTTGCCTGTAGCGCTCGTCTTCCGGATGGACCATCACCGCGACGTCGCCGAGCATCGTCTCGGGGCGCGTCGTCGCGACGGTCAGGTGGCCCGAGCCGTCGGCGAGCGGATACCTGATGTGCCACAGATGGCCGTTTTCCTCTTCGCTCGCGACTTCGAGGTCGGACACGGCGGTAAGCAGCACGGGGTCCCAGTTGACGAGGCGCTTGCCGCGATAGATGAGGCCCTGTTCATAGAGGCGCACGAACACTTCGCGCACGACGTCCGACATCTTGTCGTTCATCGTGAAGTACTCGCGCGACCAGTCGGGCGATGCGCCGAGCCGGCGGATCTGGCCGGTGATCGTCGAGCCGGATTTTTCCTTCCATTCCCATACGCGCTCGACGAATTTCTCGCGGCCGAGGTCGTGCCGCGACACGCCTTGCGCATCGAGCTGGCGCTCGACGACGATCTGCGTCGCGATGCCCGCGTGGTCGGTGCCGGGCAGCCACAGCGTGTTGTGGCCGAGCATCCGGTGGTAGCGCACGAGCCCGTCCATGATCGTCTGATTGAACGCGTGGCCCATGTGCAGCGTGCCCGTCACGTTCGGGGGCGGCAACTGGATCGAGAAGTCCGGCCGGCTCGGGTCGAGCGCGGGAGTGGCATAGCCGCGCTTTTCCCATTCCGGCCCCCATTGGGATTCGATGGTCTGGGGCTCGAAACTCTTCGCAAGCGTGGTGTCGCTCATGGTAGGAAATTCGCCGAAAGATGGGGTGATTGTTGCGGAAACCCTCGATTATAAATGGATGCGCATCGGCCGGGCGGCGCAGGCCGCGCGCGATTTATAATGTCCGGCCTGCGTCCATCCGTTCGACCGCCTTCTCTCCATGCCCGATCTGCTCGCAAACCTGAACCCCGAACAACTCGCCGCCGTCACGTTGCCGAACGAGCCGGCGCTGATCCTCGCCGGGGCGGGCAGCGGCAAGACCCGCGTGCTCATCACGCGGATCGCGTGGCTGATCCGGCATGGCTACGCGTCGCCCGCGACTGTGCTCGCCGTCACGTTCACGAACAAGGCCGCGCGCGAAATGATGGCGCGCCTGTCCGCGATGATGCCGATCGACACGCGCGGCATGTGGATCGGCACGTTCCACGGCCTCTGCAACCGGATGCTGCGCGCGCACTACCGCGACGCGGGCCTGCCGCAGACGTTCCAGATCCTCGACACGGCCGACCAGCTCTCCGCGATCAAGCGGCTGATGAAGGCGGCGAACGTCGACGACGAGAAATATCCGCCGAAGAACGTCCAGTACTTCATCAACAACGCGAAGGAGCAGGGGCTGCGTCCCGACCGGGTCGACGCGACCGACAGCTTCAACCGCAAGTTCGTCGAGCTGTACCAGGCGTACGAGCAGCAGTGCCAGCGCGAGGGCGTCGTCGATTTCCCCGAGCTGCTGCTGCGCTGCCACGAGCTGCTCGCGCACAACCCGCCGCTGCGCGCGCACTACCAGGCGCGCTTCAAGCACATCCTCGTCGATGAGTTCCAGGATACGAACAAGCTGCAGTACGCGTGGCTGAAGCTCCTCGCGGGCGGCCACAACGCGATCTTCGCGGTCGGCGACGACGACCAGTCGATCTATGCGTTTCGCGGCGCGAACGTCGGCAACATGCGCGATTTCGAGAACGAATTCCGCGTGCGCAACCTGATCAAGCTCGAGCAGAACTACCGGTCGCACGGCAACATTCTCGACGCGGCGAATCATCTGATCGCGAACAACGCGCACCGGCTCGGCAAGAACCTGCGCACCGACGCGGGCCACGGCGAGCCGGTGCGCGTCTACGAGGCGGCGACCGACGCGCAGGAAGCGGCGTGGATCGTCGAGGAGATCCGCTCGCTCGTGAATACGGGCCTCGCGCGCAGCGAGGTCGCGGTGCTGTACCGGAGCAACGCACAGTCGCGCTCGATCGAGCACACGCTGATGACGGCGGGCATCCCGTATCGCGTGTACGGCGGCCTGCGCTTCTTCGAGCGGCAGGAAGTGAAGCACGCGCTCGCGTACCTGCGCCTCATCGACAATCCGAGCGACGACACCGCGTTCGCGCGCGTCGTCAACTTCCCGACGCGCGGGATCGGTGCGCGCTCGATCGAGCAGCTGGCCGACGCCGCGCGCCTATACGACTGCTCGATGGCGGCCGCGATTCCGTACGTGACGGGCAAGGCGGGCACGAGCCTCGGCGCGTTCGCGAACCTGATCGCGAAGATGCGCGCGGAAACGGCGCAGATGAGCTTGCCCGAGACGGTCGAGTACGTCGTGCGCGCGAGCGGCCTCGCGGACTTCTATCAGGGCGAGCGCGAAGGGCAGGATCGCCTCGAGAACTTGCAGGAACTGGTGAACGCGGCCACCGCGTTCGTCTCCGAGGAAGGCTACGGGCTCGACACGCCCGCGCGGTCGATTCCGCTGCATGCGCGCGCGAGCGCGGCGCCCGAGCTCGCCGCGGGCGACGCCGATCCGGCCGATGCGGTGCTCGCGCCCGCGAACCTCGCCGATCCCGCGCAGAACCCCGATGCGATGACGCCGCTCGCGGGCTTTTTGTCGCATGCGTCGCTCGAGGCGGGCGACAACCAGGCGCAGGCGGGCCAGGATGCGGTGCAACTGATGACCGTCCACGCAGCGAAGGGGCTCGAGTTCACCGCGGTGTTCATCACCGGGCTCGAGGAAGGCCTGTTCCCGCACGAGAACAGCGCGGTCGAATCCGACGGCCTGGAGGAAGAGCGCCGGCTGATGTACGTCGCGATCACGCGGGCGAAGGAGCGGCTCTACCTGTCGTTCGCGCAGAGCCGGATGCTGCACGGCCAGACCCGCTACAACATCCGCTCGCGCTTCTTCGACGAGCTGCCGCAGCACGTGCTCAAGTGGCTGACGCCGAAGGTCGAAGCGGGCGCCCGCTGGGGCGGTCGATCGGACAACGCAGGCTGGGGCCGCGACTGGTTCGCGCGGCCGGGCGGCGCGCGCGACAGCGTCGTCGACGCGGCGGTGTCCGCGCCGCTGCCCGCGTTTGCGAACCAGCAGCGCGAGGCCGAAAACGGCTTCCGGATCGGCCAGCAGGTGTTCCACACGAAGTTCGGCGAAGGCACGGTGACCGCGCTCGAAGGCAGCGGCGCCGACGCGAAGGCGCAAGTCAAATTCAAGCGGCACGGCGAGAAGTGGCTCGCGCTCGCGGTCGCGAAACTGCAGGCGGTCGAATGATTCAGCAGACGTTTTCGAACCGGCCGCTCGGCATCCTCGCCGCGCTGCCGGAGGAGTTGGGCGACCTCGTCGCCGCGATGCGCGACGACGGCCCGGTCGACACAGTCACGCTCGGCCAGCGCGATTACCACGCCGGCGTTGCGTACGGCGTGCCGTGCGTCGTCACGCTCGCGCGAATCGGCAAGGTCGCGGCCGCCGCGACGGCGAGCGCGCTCATCCATCGCTTCGACGTGCGCGCGGTCGTGTTCACGGGCGTCGCGGGCGGCGTCGCGAGCGACGTGAGCGTCGGCGACGTCGTCGTCGCCGACACGCTGCTGCAGCACGATCTCGACGCGTCGCCGCTCTTTCCGCGCTTCGAGGTGCCGCTCCTCGGCGTCACGCGCTTCGCCGCCGACGCCGCGCTCGCCGCGCAGTTGAAGGCCGCCTGCGCGCGCTTCGTCGAGGACGAGGGCGATGCGCTGAACCTGCGCTTCCGGCTGCGCGGCGCGCGCGTGCGCGCAGGGCTCATCGTCAGCGGCGATCGCTTCGTGTCGAGCGAGCGCGAAGTGACCGCGCTGCGCGACGCGCTGCCGGATGCGCTCGCGGTCGAGATGGAAGGCGCGGCGCTCGCGCAGGTGTGCCACGAGTACGACGTGCCGTGCGCGATCGTCCGGACGATTTCCGATACCGCCGACGATCACGCGAGCGCGTCGTTCACGACCTTCCTGACCGACATCGCCGGCACGTATTCGTCGGGCATTCTGAAGCGCTTTCTCGCCGCGCATGCGAAGGCGGCTTGATTCGATGGCGGGTTGAGCGGCGCGCTGCTGCGGACCGCGCCGGGTAACGGCGGTTCGACGCGCGGCGTGGGCTGGGCGATCGGTTCGGCAGCGGAGCCGCTCGTCGAGGCCGCCGCCACCGCGCGCCATTTCTTTTGACCGGAATCAGGCGGTATCTGCTACCGCCGCGACGCGGTGTTTGCGGCGATTGCGGCCTGCGGCGCTCGCACCGTACGCAGCGCGCAGCGCTACGCGCAGATCCACATCGATTTATCGACAGTCGACGCGGGCGACGCGCAGGCAGCGGCCCCGAATCCGGCTCCGCCTTTCCATCCGTCGCCGATCGCGTCTGTCTCAGGCGGCCCCCGGATTGCGCCGCTCCCTCAAGCAGCCCGCTTGCCGGGCGTCTTCTTGCTCTCGACGTTCGGCAGAAACACCGTCAGCACGCCGATCAGCGGCAGGAACGAACAGACCTTGTAGACGAACGCGATGCTCGTCGCGTCGGCGAGCTGGCCGAGCACCGCCGCGCCGACGCCGCCGAGGCCGAACGAGAGGCCGAAAAAGAGGCCCGCTACCGTCCCGACCTTGCCCGGAATCAGCTCCTGTCCATAGACGATGATCGCCGCGAACGCCGACGCGAGCACGACGCCGATCACGACGGTCAGCACCGTGGTCCAGAACAGGTTGGCGTACGGCAGCATCAGCGTGAACGGCGCGACGCCCAGGATCGACGTCCAGATCACGTACTTGCGCCCGATCCGGTCGCCGACCGGCCCGCCGATGATCGTGCCCGCCGCGACGGCCGCGAGGAACACGAACAGGTGGATCTGCGCGGCCTGTACCGACAGATGGAATTTGTCGATCAGATAGAACGTGAAATAGCTGTTGATGCTGGCGAGATAAAAGTACTTCGAGAACACGAGCATCACGAGCACGCCGACGGCGAGCATGACCTGGCGCCGCGACAGCGTCGGGTGCGCCGTATGCACGGCCTTCTTCTTCGCGGCCGGATGGCGCTGGTACCAGCGGCCGATCTGCACGAGCACGAAGATCGCGACGAGCGCCGCGACCGAGAACCACGCGATGCTGCGCTGGCCGTGCGGGATCACGATGAGCGCGGCGAGCAGCGGCCCGAGCGACGAGCCGGCGTTGCCGCCGACCTGGAACAGCGACTGTGCGAGTCCGTGCTGGCCGCCCGACGCCATCCGCGCGACACGCGACGATTCCGGATGGAACACCGATGAGCCGCAGCCGACGAGCGCCGCCGCGACGAGCAGGAGCGGGAATGTCGGCGCGAACGACATCAGCAGCAGGCCCGCGAGCGTGAAGCCCATGCCGATGGGCAGCGAGTACGGCTGCGGACGCTTGTCCGTGTAGAGGCCGATCACGGGCTGCAGCAGCGACGCGGTGATCTGGTAGGTCAGCGTGATGAGGCCGATCTGCGCGAACGACAGCGCGAACGCCGATTTCAGCATCGGATAGATCGCGAGAATCAACGACTGGATCATGTCGTTGAGCAGATGCGAGAAGCTGATCGCGCCGAGCACTGGATAGACGGTGCGCGAGACGGCGGCAGCCGGCGCGGACGGCGCGGCGGAGCGGGCAACGGACGGACGGTTGTCGAGGCTGGTTTCCATAGGAATGCGAGTGTCTCGGAAGGGGCGCTGCGTGCTCGAAAGGGCACGGCGCGTGTTTTTCTTTGATGCGTCAACGAAGTGTAGTGTGGCTCATCGGCAATGTCCGGCCAATTTTTATCGCAAATCGGACAACTCTGCACGCGACTGTTGCACGCTTTTGTGTGCCGGCCCGCGTGCCCGACGTGTTTAGCGTTTGCGCCGTTGCCGGCCGGGCGCCGCGTGCGGCAAAACGGGTTTCACCCCACTCAAGAAAAAAAAGCGTCTGCCGTAGAGTCAGGCGAGACGTCTCGCGCGAGCGCCGACGGTCACGCCGAAACCGCCTTTTTGGCCGCAGCACAAGAACGGGGATCTATCGATGAAAGGAGTATCGCTGCACGGCAAGCACTTCCTGCCCGACGACTCGACGGGGAGCCAGGGGCGCGCGCCCAAGCCCGGCAAGTCGCGCCGAAGACGCCGCGCATGGTCGGTGAAGACGACGCTGCGCGCCGCGTTCGCCGTGCTGCTCGTGGGCACGCTCGCCGTCGGCCTGTTCTCGCTCGTGCAGATCAGCCGGCTCAACAGCTCGATCAAGTCGGTCTACGATCAGGGGCACGTCGCGAGCCGCGCGGCCGAGGAAGTGCGCGCGTCGGTGCTGCGCGCGAGCCGGGCGCAGAAGATGTTGATCACCGCGACGACCGCGAAGGAGCGCGACGACCTCGGCGCGGACATCGACAAAGGGCTCGCGGCGATCGGCGCCGAGCTCGCGACGCTGCAGCGGCATGCGGACGGCGCGGCCGACGACGCCGCGCGGCTCAAGGCGTTCAGCGCGGCCGTCGCCGCGTGGAGCGGGCATCTGCGCGATTTCGTGAAGCTCGTGCGCGAACAGCCGCTCGATCTGTCTCAGATGAGCTGGCAGGTCGGCTCGCAGGACGTGTCGCTGCTCGTCGAGACGGGCAAGCTCGAGAAGCGCGTCGACGGGCTCGTCGACGCGCGCGGCGACGCGTCGAAGGCGACGCTCGACGCATCGGGCGCGATCTACCGCGAATCGTTCGCGATGCTCGCCGCAATGACGGCCGCGCTCGTCGTGCTCGCGTTCGTGATCGCCGCGTGGGTCGTGCGGCGGCTCGGCGCGCAGCTGGGCGGCGAGCCCGCGTATGCGAAGGAGATCGCGGTCAGCATCTCGCGCGGCGATCTGTCGAACGCGATCCGGCTCGACCGCCGCGACCACGGCAGCATGCTGCACGCGCTGCGCGACATGCAGGAGGGCCTGGCCGGCACCGTGCGCGAGATTTCGGCGAGCGCGGAGGCGATCGCGTCCGCCGCGGGCCAGATCGCGATGGGCAATCTCGATCTGTCGCAGCGCACCGAGCAGCAGGCGGTCGCACTCGAACGGACCGCGACGAGCGTAGGGGAGCTGACGTCGACCGTCCACCAGAATGCGGAAAACGCTCGCCAGGCGAGCGCGCTCGCGGCGAATGCGTCGTCGGTCGCCGAGGCGGGCGGCGCGGTCGTCGGCCGCGTGGTCACGACGATGAACGAGATCGACGAGAGCGCGAAGAGCATCCGCGACATCATCGGCGTGATCGAGAGCATCGCGTTCCAGACCAACATCCTCGCGCTGAACGCGGCCGTCGAGGCGGCGCGCGCGGGCGAGGAAGGGCGGGGTTTCTCGGTCGTCGCGAGCGAGGTGCGCTCGCTCGCGCAGCGCTCGGCGACGGCCGCGAAGGAGATCAAGGCGCTGATCGGCGCGTCGGTCGAGCGGGTCGCGAACGGCGCGGTGCTCGCGCAGGACGCGGGGCGCACGATGGACGAAGTCGTGCGCGCGGTGAAGCGCGTGACCGACATCATGGGCGAGATCTCGGCTGCGTCGAACGAGCAGAGCTCGGGTATCGACGCGATCGAGCGCGCGGTCACGCAGATGGATGCGGGGACGCAGCAGAACGCGGCGCTCGTCGAGGAGGCGGCCGCGGCCGCGCGCGCGCTCGACGAGCAGGCGCAGATGCTGAAGGCGATGGTCGGGCGCTTTCATTTGCCCGCGCACGCGGCGGGTTGAGCGGGTGCGTCTCGGCTCGCTCGCTGTCGCGCGTGCATCGCATCGCGCGGCGGCGGACAGGCCGAGATGCCCTGACGGCTCCGGCGCGAACGCGGCGCTCGACGTCGCGGCGCGCTGCGAAGCGGCGGCGCCGGAGCAAGTCGCCGCCTCCGCTCGCTCGATTGCGCCGTGTCGTGCTCTCCAGTGACGAGGCATGTTGCTGCTCGCCGTCGAATCTTTCCGCCGTGGCTTGCTAGCAAGCGCTCCTGACGCAAGACGGCCGGCGCGCAATCCCGCCTGGCCGTTTTCTCATGCCGCGCGCCGTTTCGCGGACATGCCCGCATTCGAATCGCGACCCACGACCTACGACTTGCGCTTGCCGCCGTCGTCCGGCTCGACGATCACCGTGCACGTCGTGCCGGCCGACAGCACGAGATCCTTCGGCACTTCGTCGATATGGATGCGCACCGGCACGCGCTGCGCGAGCCGCACCCAGTTGAACGTCGGGTTCACGTCGGCGACGAGATCGCGGCTCTGCGGATTGTCGCGGTCGTAGATGCCGCGCGAGATGCTCTCGACGTGGCCTTTCAGCACGCCGCCGCTCATGAGCCGCATCTGCGCCTTCGCGCCGATCTTCACGCGCGGCAGCTTGGTTTCCTCGAAGTAGCCGTAGACCCAGAACGAGTGGCTGTCGACGATCGCGAGCTTCGCCTGGCCGGCCGTCGCGTAGTCGCCCTTGAACACGCTCAGGTTCGTGACGTAGCCGTCGACCGGCGCGACGACGCGCGTGCGCTCGAGATTGAGCTTCGCGGCGTCGAGCGCGGCGATCGCCTGCTGATACTGCGCCTCGGCGCTCGACGCGGTCTGCACCGAGTTCTCGCGGTTTTCCTTCGACACGACGAGCGCGTCGAGGTCCGCGCGGCGCGCGGCGTCGGCGCGGCGCATCTGCAGCTCGGCGCGGCGGGCGGCGACGGCCGCCTGCGCCTGCTCGACCGCGATCTGGTAGTGCGACGGGTCGATCTGCATCACGAGGTCGCCTTTCTTCACGGGCTGGTTGTCGCGCACCGGCAGCTCGACGACCGCGCCCGACACGTCCGGCGCGACGTTGACGATCTCCGCGCGCACGCGGCCGTCGCGGGTCCAGGGCTCGTCCATGTAATGGATCCACAGCGTGCGCCCGATCAGGATCGCGACGATCAGGATGGCGGCTGTCGCGACGAAGCCGAAGAGTTTTCGCAAGAGCATGATTCGATTCATATCAACGGTAGACGGCGAGACTGAGTCCGCCGCAAATGCAGACGAGGAGACTCGCCCGGAACAGCGACGGGTGCCAGACGACGCGGTAGAGGCCCGTATAAGCGAGCAGGCGGTCGATCAGCCAGGTCGCGAACGCGCCGATGACGAACATCAGCACGACGGTCGGCACGTACGCGTCGAGGATGGCGAGGTCGCGCGGCATCATGATGGAGCTCCTTGTTGGGCGGGCGGCACACGCCCGCCGTTGAGCGCGGCGAACGGCGATTCGGGATCGAGCAGCGCGGTGCGCACGAAATGCAGTTGCGATAGGATCCGCTGCATCTGATGACGCTCTTCGCGCGGCGGCGCGAACGTGACGAGCGCCTGCTGGGTCGCGGCGATCGCTTCGACGGCGGCCGCGAGCGCCGCGTCGAAGCGCGCGGGCGTCGGCTTGCCGAACAGCGCGGCGAGCGCGTCGCGCGCCGACTCGATCGCGCGCCGCCACGGCATCGTCGCCGCGTAGCGCGGATCGCGCGGCAGCGTCGCGAGCTCGTGGCGCAAATCGATCACCGCGTTGCCGGTCTCGAGCACCGCGAACATCCAGCGCAACGCGTCGCGCTGCGCGTCGGGCTGGTCGGCCGACAGTCCGTGCGCCTGGAACATCAGATCGCGCGCGCCGCTCTCGAAGCGCGTGCGCAGCCCCGCGAGGCGAGCATGGCACGCAGCGATCGCCTGATGGCGCAGATCGGCGAACAGGCGCTTCTTGAGCCACGGCGCGCTCGGCGGGAACAGCACCGCGAACGCGATCGCCGCAACGATCATCGACAGCACGAGCGCGAGCGCGTCGTTCATGAAGCCGACCGGATCGTAATGCGTGACGTTCTCCGGGCCGGCGAGCGTGCAGAAGAAGATCAGGTAGCCCGCGCCGCAGCCCGCGTACTTCGGCTTGAGCGACAGAAACACGCCGGGCGCGAGGAACGGCGCGAGCGCCGCGCACAGCAGCACGAAGCCGTCGATGTGCGGATAGACGCCGAACATCAGCACGAAGCCCATGACGACCCCGAACGCGGTGCCGATCGCCATCTGCGCGGCCATCTTGGTCGGCTGCGGCGACGACGACGCGAGCGCGCACACGGCCGCCGCGTTCAGCACGAGCATCACGCCGCTCGGCCACGCGCTCTCGATCCAGAACACGCTCAGGAGCAGCATCACGCTCGCGGTGCGGATGCCCGCGATCAGCGCGGCCGTCGCGTTCGTGCGCGGCTCGTAGCGCTCGATCCAGCGCTCGCGCTCGTGCGTGCTCGCGGCGAGCGACGCATAGGTCGCCGCGTACGCGTGCAGATCGGTGATGAAGCGGTACAGCAGCTCGGACGCGGTGTCGAAGTCGAGGAGCGGAAAGCCGGGCTGCGTCTCGTGCTCGGCGCGCGTCGCGCGGACGCGGCGCGGCAGCGCGTCGCGATACGCGAGCAGTTGCTCGGCCGCGCCCGCGGCGTCGGCGGACGTGCGCACGTGCTCGCCGTCCTTCGACAGGAGCGGCGCGATCTCGCGGAAGTACGGCTCGAGCGCGTCGACCGCCTGCGCGCTCGTCGCGTGCAGCCGGTTCATCAGCTGATGCAGCGCGTGGAAGCGGCTCGACGCGGTCATGAACTCGCTGTTGAGGCGCGACAGCCGGCCGCTGCGCATCCGCGTGTCCGGGTTCTCGAACACGGCCATGCTGCGCGCGGACTCGAAGCCGACGACGTCCGCGACGAAGCGCGTATGGACGCTCTCGATCTTCGAACGGTCGAGCGCGCCCGCGAGCGCGGCCGCGACGTAATCGACGAACGCGCCGAAGCGCTGGCGCACCGTCGTGCGCATCTGTTCGCCCGTGTACTGCGGGAAGATCAGCGCGCTCACGATGCCCGCCGACAGGATGCCGACCGAGATCTCGGACACCCGCGTCATCGCGGTCATGAACGCGCCGTCGGGATGCTGCGACGCGGGCAGGCCGATCAGCGCGGCCGTGTAGCCGGCGAGCAGGAATCCGTAGCTGCGGAAGTTGCGATTGCGCGCGGCGCCCGCCGTGCACACGGCGACCCACAGCGCGACCGCGAGGAGGAACAGCACCGGCTGCTGCGGGAACAGGCCGATGAGCGTGAGCGTCGCGGTCAGGCCGACGAACGTGCCGATGAGCCGGTAGAAGCTCTTCGCGAACACCGCACCGCTTTGCGGCTGCATCACGATGAACACGGTCGTCATCGCGGTCTTCGGCGCGGGCAGGTCGAGGACCATCGACACGCCGAGCGCGAGGAACGCGGCGACGAGCGCCTTCGCGAGATAGAGCCATGCGGCGCCGTCGGTGTGCGCCCAGTCGCTCATCGACGCGACGAACGCGGCGCCGGCCGATTGCGGCGGCGGGGTGGAAGCGGGGGAGGCGGCTGGCATGATCGGCTCCTCGGTTAGCGGGCGGCGCGCGTGGCGGACGACGTTGCGGCGTTCGCCGCGGCGGACGTCGGCAAGGATGCGTCCGCGGCGGTCGCAACGATGTCGGTCGCGGTCGCGACGGGGGGCTTCGCCGACGCGCGCGCCGCGATGGCGGCGCGGTTGCCGGCGGACGCAGTCGATGCAGCCGCGCCCGCCGGAGCACGGGCGCCGGTCGAAGTACCCGAAGTACCCGAAGTACCCGAAGTACCCGAAGTACCCGAAGTACCCGAAGCAGCCGAAGCAGCCGAAGCAGCCGAAGCAGCCGAAGCAGCCGCGCCCGCGCGCCGCGCGTTGCCTGCCGGCGCGTCATGCGGCGCGGCGCTCTCGGTTTCGAGCCCGCCGCCGAGCGCGACCATCAGCGATGCCTGCGCGGCGAGCCGAGCGGCTTCGATGCGCGTCTGGTTCTCCTGCGCAGTCAGCAACTGACTCTGCGCGAGCAGCACGTTCACGTAGTCGGTCAGCCCGCGGCTGAAGCCCGCATGCGACAGATCGTACGAGCGCTGCGTGAGCGCGACTGCGCGCGCGGCGTCCTTTTGCTGAGAGTCGAGCGAGTGCAGCCGCACGACGTTGTCGGCGATGTCCTTCAGCGCGCCGACGATCGTCTGGTTGTATTGCTCGACCGCCTCGTCGTAGCCGGCCGACGCGACGCCCAACTGCGCGCGCAGCCGGCCGCCTTCGAAGATCGGCAGCGTGAGCGCGGGGCCTGCGGACCAGCCGCCGTTCATCGCGCGCAGGAACGTCGCGAACGGGGCGCTGACCGCGAAACCGCCGAGCGACGCGATCAGGTCGACGTTCGGATAGAACGCGGCCTTCGCGACGTCGATCCCGCGCGCTTGCGCGCCGACCGTCCAGCGCGCGGCGACGACGTCCGGCCGGCGGCCGATCAGCTCGGCGGGCAGCGCGGACGGCAGGCCGGCGTTCGCGTCGAGCGCGAGCATGGGCCGCGCGAGCGACGCACCCGCGCCCGGTCCCTTGCCCGCGAGCGCTGCGAGCTGGTGGCGGCCGAGCTGAATGGCTTCTTCGTACGAATCGATCTGGCGCGAATAGTCGGGGAGCGGCGCCTCGGCCTGACTCACTTCGAGCTGCGTGCCGATGCCCGCGCGAAGGCGCTTGTGCGCGAGTCCGGCGAGCGCGCGCTGACGCTCGTAGGTCGTGTGCGCGATGTCGAGGAGCGCGTAGTTCTTCGCGAAGTCGATATACGCGCGCACGACGTTCGCTTCGAGCTCGAGCTGCGCGGCACGGGCGTCGGCCGCGCGGGCGCGCGCCGTGTCGAGCGCGCGCTCCGCGTTGTTCTTGTCCTTGCCCCACAGATCGAGGCGGTACGACAGGCTCAGCGTGCCCGTGTTGTTCCAGGTGTCGGCGTCGGCGAGCGGGCCGGGGCCGTAATAGACGTTGTCCGGCCAGTGCTGCCGCATCAGCGACAGGTTGCCGTTGATCTGCGGCAGTTCGTCGGCGTGCGCGATGCGCGCGAGCGACTGCGCCTCGCGCACGCGCGCCTGAGCGGCCGCGAGCGACGGATTGCCGGCAAGCGACGCGGCAATCCATGCGTCGAGTTGCGGATCGCGATATGCGCGCCACCAGTCGGACGCGGGCCAGCCCGCGTCGCGGTCGGCCGCCGCGATCGCTGCGCCCGCGTCGAGCGACGCCGGATCGATCTGCTTTGCTTGCGGCGCAACATCGCCCATGCTCGCGCATCCGGCCATTATTAATGAGATTGCAAGAACCGCGAGTGCAAACGTCCCTTTTGTTGCCGGAGATTGCACGATTTTCTCCCTTTCGGATAAAGATGAGTCGGATGCGATTATATTTTTTTGCGGATTGCCAAATAAACCGACAATGGTGCAACGCATTCTTACGGAAATTGAGACAATATTGTTGAATATTTATGCAACAATCCTTCCGGATTCAATAGGGAAATAGCATGGATACGCTCCAAAACATGCGTGTGTTCGTCCGCGTGGTCGATGCGGGCAGCTTCACGGCGGCGGCGCAGCAGCTCAATTCGACGACGGCATACGCTTCGAGAGCGGTTTCCGATCTCGAAGCGCACCTGCGCACGCGTCTCCTGAACCGGACGACGCGCCGCATCGCGCTCACCGAGGCGGGCGAGCGCTACCTGCAGCGCTGCGAGCAGATCCTCGCGTACGTCGAGCAGGCCGAGGCGGAGGCGAGCGATGCGCACGCGCGCCCGTCCGGCAAGCTGAAGGTGCACTGCATGACGAGCCTCGGCCAGCACTACACGGTGCCCGCGGTATCACGCTATCAGCAGCGCTATCCGGAGGTCCACATCGATCTGACGCTCGCGCAGCGGCTGCCGGACCTGCTCGACGAAGGATTCGACGTGTCGCTCGTCGTCGGGCGCGAGCTGCCCGATTCGGGGCTCGTGTCGCAGCGGCTCGGCGTAACGTTCAGCGTCGTCTGCGCGTCGCGCGGCTACATCGAGAGTCACGGCGCGCCGCAGCGGCCGCAGGATCTCGCGAGTCACGTGTGCCTCGGGATGGTCGCGCCGGGCCTCTACTGGGACGAATGGAAGCTGATGGGGCCGCACGGCGAAGAGAGCGTGACGCTCGCGCCGCCGCCGTTTCGCGTGAACGTCGCGGAGGCGCTCGCGGCCGGCATTCGCGAAGGGATGGGGATCGGCGTGCTGCCGCTCTATTCGGCGATCGCCGGGCTGCGCAACGGCGACTTCGTCCGCGTGATGCCCGAGTACCGGTCGCACGTGATGAACATCTATGCGCTTTACGCGTCGCGCCAATATCTCGACGCAAAGATCCGCACGTGGGTCGACTTCCTGCGCGACGAGCTGCCTTCGATTCTCGAGGCCGACGAAGCGGCGCTCGAGCGCTTCACCGTGCAGACCTGAGGCGGCGCTCTGCGGAATTGACGCATTTTGACGCTGTCGCAACATTTTTTTACGCTCCCGCCGCGCCGGGTTTGTTACTGTCGTTCCATGTATTCGTTTAACGCAATCGACGGATCGGGGAGAAATCGATGAATACGCCTTTGCTGCTGGGTTGCGGCGCGCTCGCGCTGTTCGGCGCAATCGGGATCGCGGCGTCGCGCGAGATGCTGCGCGCGCTCGAAGCGCAACAGCGCCGCGTGCCGGTGCCGGTGCGTGCGCGTACGCGCCGTCCGCATCGGGACGGCCGCCGCACCGTGCTCTGAACGCCTGCGCGGCGTGGCGTTCCGTTTCGCCGCGCGCTCGCGTCACGCGAGCGTGACGATCTTGCCCCATTCGAATGACGGATTTTCCCGCTCGCCGGTGCGCCGGCGGATGTAGCCGCGCGGATTGCAGACGACCCGCGTGCCTTCCGCGGTCGTGTAGTCGAACGACGTATGCGTGTGGCCGTGAATCCATAGCGCGACGGGCGGCCGCACGAGCGCGCTCAGATCGCTGATGAAGCCGGCCGACGCGAGATCGCCGGCGTAGCGCGCGGCGAGGCTCGCGCGGTGCGGCGCGTGGTGCGTGACGACGATCGTCGCGCCCGCCCACGGCTTTTCGAGCTCGCGCTCGAGCCACGCGCGGGCGGTGCAATGCAACGCGAGCGCGTCGCGCGGCGCGAAGCTGCGCGGACCCGGCTCGGCCTCGATGGCTCGGGCCGACGCCTTCCCCGCGGCGCGATGCGCGCGAGCCTTCTCTTCGTCGCCGGCGTCGCTCGGCCAATCCACCTGAATCAAGCCCTTGAAATCGAGCATCACGCGCTCGCACGCGGCGATCGACTGCGCGCGCGCGTCCGCGTCGCTGCCGAACAGCTCGAAATCGCTCCAGAGCGTCGTGCCGAGTACGCGAAAGCGTCCGGCCGGATCGACGTAAGCGGCGTTGTTCAGGTAGTGGACGTGATCGAGCGTCGCGGCGGCATCGCGCATCGCCGCTTCGAGTGCGCCGAACTCGCCGTCGTAGTACTCGTGGTTGCCGGGCACATAGACGACGGGCATGTCCGGATCGAACGTCTCCGCCGCCCAGCGCAAGCCTTCCGCGTGATTGTGGATATCGCCCGCGAGCACGACGAGATCCGCGTGCGCGTATGGGATCGCGTCGGGCTCGTTGCATTCGAGATGCAGGTCGGACAGCACGCGGATCTTCACGGACGGCTCCTTCGTATCACGGCTGGCGGCGTCAGTGCAGCACTTTGCCGGGGTTCATCAGGTTGAGCGGATCGAGCGCCGTCTTCAGCGCGCGCATCAGCCCGATCTCGACGGCCGGCTTGTAGCGCTGCGCGTCGTCGATCTTCAGTTGGCCGATGCCGTGCTCGGCGCTGATCGTCCCGCGATGCTTGTGGACGTTGTCGTAGACGATCCGGTTGATGGGCGCCTGGTGCGCGGCGAGGAACGCCTTCGGATCGCCGCCCTCGGGCATCTGCACGTTGTAGTGCAGGTTGCCGTCGCCGAGGTGGCCGAACGTGACCATCCGCGCGCCGGGCGCGGCCGCCTGGATCGCCGCGTCGGTCTCGTCGATGAAACGCGCGATCGACGAGATCGGCACCGCGATGTCGTGCTTGATGTTGAGCCCTTCGTCCGCCTGCGCGAGCGGGATGTGCTCGCGCAGATCCCAGAACGCGCGCGACTGCGCGAGGTTCTCGGCGACGACCGCGTCCACGACGAGCCCCGCCTCGAATGCCGCTTCCATCATCGTCTCGAAAAGCGCGCGCGCGTGCGTCTCGCTTTCGTTGTCGGACAATTCGAGGAGCACGGTCTGCGGATGCGTCGCGTCGAACGGGTAGCGCAACTGCGGATAGTACTTGCCGACGAGCTTCATGCAGAAGTCGGACATCAGCTCGAAGCCCGTCAGCAACGGGCCGGCGGCGCGTTGCGCGAGCGCGAGGAAATCGAGCGCCGCGTGCGGCGATTCGAGCGCGGCGAGCGCGGTGACCTTCGCGGCGGGGCGCGGATGCAGCTTCATCACCGCGGCCGTGATGATGCCGAGCGTGCCTTCGGCGCCAATGAAGAGATCGCGCAGATCGTAGCCGGTGTTGTCCTTGCGCAGCCCGCGCAGGCCGTCCCAGATCTCGCCTTGCGGTGTGACGACCTCGAGACCGAGGCACAGCTCGCGCGCGTTGCCGTAGCGCAGCACTGCGGTGCCGCCCGCGTTCGTCGCGAGATTGCCGCCGATCGTGCAACTGCCTTCGGCGGCGAGGCTCAGCGCAAAGAGCCGGTCCGCCTCCTGCGCGCGCGCCTGCACGTCGGCGAGGATCACGCCCGCCTCGACGGTGATCGTGTTGTTGTGCGGGTCGAGCGCGCGCACGCGGTTCAGGCGCGAGAGGCTCAGCACCGCCTGTGCGCCGCTCGCATCGGGCGTCGCGCCGCCCGCGAGGCCCGTGTTGCCGCCTTGCGGCACGAGCGCGACGCGGTGCTTGACCGCGAGCTTCACGAGCGCCGCGACCTCTTCGGTGTTCGCGGGCTTGAGCACCGCGCACGCGGCGCCCTGATAGCGGCGGCGCCAGTCGGTCAGGAACGAGGCGGTGTCGTGAGGATCGGTCAGCACGTAGTCGGCGCCGATCGCCTGGCGGCACGCGTCGACGAAAGCGGAAGAGGAAGTCATGGCGTTCGTTCGGAGGTCTGGCAATCGAAAAAATCAGGAACGGGGGCGGCCTGGCACGGACGGACGGTCTTGCGCGTGCTTCACCGCCCGCTTTGTGGCCCGCTGTGTGGCTTGTTTCGCGGCGCGTTTGTACGGCGCGACGTAGGCGAGCGCCGCGCCGAAGCAGCCGAGCGCGAGCGCGGCCTCGAGCCAGCCGAGCCGCGCGGACAGGCCGCCGTCCGTCATGCCGCGCACGATGCCTTCTGCAAGATAAATCAAAATCAGCATCGACGCCCACTGCAGCGTGTAGACGCTGCGCCGCCACACGCCGGGCAGCGCGAGCGCGAGCGGCACGGCCTTCAGGATCAGCGCGGAGCCGCCCGGCCGCAGCGGCGCGAGCCAGGTTTCCCACGCGACGCAAAGCGCGATCAGCGCGACGAGGCAAAGCACGGCCGCGCGCGCGGCGAGCGGCTTCGCCGAGCCGGGCGCGGGCGCGTTCATGCGGACGCGGCGCCGAGCAGCGACGCGGTGCGTGCGAGCCGCGCGCCGAGCGCGTGCGCGAGCGCCTTTTCGTCGGCGGAAATGCGCTCGTGCGCGGCGTCGGCCGCGCGCGCGAAATGAGACGCGCCGTACGGCGTGCCGCCCGTCTGCGTGACGGACAGCGCGGATTCGGTGTAAGGAATTCCGACGATCATCATGCCGTGGTGCAGGAGCGGCAGCATCATCGACAGCAGCGTCGATTCCTGGCCGCCGTGCAGGCTGCCCGTCGACGTGAACACGCAGGCCGGCTTGCCCGCGAGCGTGCCCGACAGCCATTGCGGCGTCGTGCCGTCGAGGAAGTACTTGAGCGGCGCGGCCATGTTGCCGAAGCGAGTGGGCGAGCCGAGCGCGAGACCCGCGCATTCGTCGAGGTCGCGCGGCTCCGCGTACGGCGGGCCGTCGTCGGGGATGTCGGGCTGCGTCGCCTCGCAGACGGCCGACACGGGCGGCACGGTACGGATGCGCGCCTGCATGCCCGGAACGCTGTCGATGCCCGCCGCGATCGCGAGCGCGAGTTCGCGTGTCGCGCCGTGGCGGCTGTAATAGAGGACGAGGATGTCTTTCATAGGCCCCTTGAACGAGCGGCTATTATAGGGGCTGAAGCCGCTGCGAAGGGGCGCGGCTCGACCTCCGCGCAACGCGCGCGGCACGTGCAGCAAAAGGAGAAAGCCGTTGCCGAAGTTGAGCGTCGACCTCGACACCATCAAGCGTCTCGCGCGCTTCGCTGCGAAGCGCAGCGCGGAAGACCGCATCCCGCAGGTCGCGGGCAGTCTCACGTTCACGACGATGCTCGCGCTCGTGCCGCTCGTGACGGTCGCCTTCGCGCTCTTTACCGCGTTTCCGATGTTCGCGTCGTTCCAGAACTCGCTGCAGGGGTTCCTCGCCGATCACCTGATGCCCGCGCAGTTCAACAGCCAGATCTTCAAGTACCTGAACCAGTTCGCGTCGAAGGCGAAGGGGTTGACGACGGCGGGCCTCATCGTGCTCGTCGTCACGGCCGTGATGACGATGATGACGGTCGAATCCGCGTTCAACCTGATCTGGCGCGTGCGCAAGCCGCGGCCATTCGCGCAGCGCGTGCTCGCGTACTGGGCGCTCATCACGCTCGGGCCGCTCCTGTTCGGCGTGAGCCTGTCGATGTCGTCGTATCTGTTCACGAAATCGCTCGCGTTCGCCGGGTCGACGAGCACGCCGCCCATCTTCGAATGGCTGCTGACGGCCGCGTCGCTGCCGCTCACGGTGCTCGCGTTCACGCTGCTCTACGTGTATCTGCCGAACTGCACGGTCGCGTGGCGCGACGCGGCGGTGGGCGGCGTCTGCGCGGCGGTTGCGTTCGAGCTCGCGAAGCGCGGCTTCGGCTACTACGTGCGGCGCATCCCGACCTATACCGCGGTGTATGGCGCGTTCGCGACCGTGCCGATGTTCCTGTTGTGGATGTATCTGAGCTGGTTCGTCACGCTCGCGGGCGCGATGATCGCGTCGGCGCTGCCGGCGATCCGGGTCGGCCAGTTTCACAGAATCCACTATCCGGGCAGCGACCTGCTCGATTCGCTGGAATTACTCGCGCGGCTCGCCGAGGCGCAGGAGGCGGGCAGGCCAGGCTATACGGCCGTGCGGCTCGCGCTGATGGCGCGCTGCGACATGGAAACCGCGCAGCGGCTCCTGTCGACGCTCGAGGAGCGCGAGTGGGTCGCGCGGCTGCAAAGCGGCAGCGACGCCGCGCCGCACTACGTGATGCTCGCGAACCCGGAGCGCCTGACGGTCGCGAATCTGTTCGACGTGCTCGTGATCGACCGGTCGGAACTCGTCTACCAGGCGCAGCGCGGCAAGACGGAGGTCGACTGCGCGGCGCTTCTCGATGCGTTCGCGAGCGAGAAGCTCGATCTGTCGCTCGCGGAGCTGATCGCGCGCCGCAAGACGGGGGCGACGCGGGGCGCGCAGGAGGCGGCGCGGCCGACGTCGGCACGGCCGCCGCGCACCGCCTGACGCGCGGACGAAGCGGACGAAGCGGACGAAGCGGACGAAGCGGACGAAGCGGACGAAGCGGACGAAGCGGACGAAGCGGACGAAGCGGACGAAGCGGACGAAGCGGACGAAGCGGACGAAGCGGACGAAGCGGACGAAGCGGACGAAGCGGACGAAGCGGACGAAGCGGACGAAGCCATTGTCATCACGGCGTCACTTTTGGAAGGGGCGTCGACGAGACGCTCGTGCGACAGCGCACAGAGCGCGGGCCCGCTCGGACGGCGGCCGCGCGACGCCGGGGCGCCGCATCGGCGTGCGGCGCATCATTCGCCCGCCGCCCGCCCAAGCGGGTCAGATCGAAAGCTTGCCGGTGCAGATGTCCTTGAACATCACCCAGTCGCCCATCAGGCTGTAGATCGGGTGCCGGAACGTCGCGGGGCGGTTCTTCTCGAAGAAGAAGTGCCCGATCCACGCGAATCCGTAGCCGCAAACGACGGCGGCGGGCAGCCACCGCCAGAGGCCCGTCGCGAGCGCCATCGCGACGCAGCCGATCACGCCGAGCGAGCCGATGAAGTGCAGCCGCCGCGAGACGATATTGCGGTGCTCGTCAAGATAGAACGGATAGAACTCGGTGAAACTCGAGAAATGCTCGGTATGCGCGGAATGTGCCATGACAGTCTCCTCGGGCGCCGGCGGCAGCCGCGCGGCGCGTCACGGGTTTCATTGTGCGGCGGGGCGTCGCCCGCCGCAACCGGTGCGCTGCCCACCGCCGCGCGCTTTCCTTTTGCGGGGCTTTCCGTTAGGATCGAAAGCCGATTATGCACAAGTTGCAATAGGGGACAACGATGCGCGTCAGCGATATTCTGAAAGTCAAGGGCAATACGCTGTTTACCGTGACGCCCGATATGCCGCTGCGCAATGCGGTCGACACGATGGCGGAACACGACATCGGCTCGCTCGTCGTGATGGAGTATGGCGATCTCGTCGGGATCCTGACGTTCCGCGAGATCATCCTGCGCCTGAAGGCGAACGGCGGCAGCATCGGCGAGGTGCTCGTGCGCACCGTGATGGACGAGCCGCTCACGTGCACGCCGGAGACCGACATCGACGAAGTGCGCCGAATGATGCTCGAGCGGCACGCCCGCTACATGCCGGTGCTCGACAAGCGTGTGCTGATGGGCGTGATCTCGTTCTACGACGTCGCGAAGACGGTCGTCGAGGCGCAGAGCTTCGAGAACCGCATGCTGAAGGCGTACATCCGCGACTGGCCGGAACCCGACAGCGAAGAGCGCAAGCCGCTTGCAAGCTGAGCCCGCGCGCGGCCGCGCGTGCAGGCCGCCGGGCGGCGCATCCGCCCCGGCGATCCCCCTCATTTCTTTGTCCGCCTGCGTGTGCGATCGTGCCGACGCGATGCGCGGGCGCACCCACGCATGAGTGATCCCTCCATTCTTTCGACCGCGCGGCGCGGGAAGCACCACGCCCACCCGTCGCAGTTCGATCTGCTGCGCGAGCGCCGCTTCGCGCCGTTTTTCGCGACGCAGTTCATGGGCGCGCTGAACGACAACGTCTTCAAGATCGGCTTCACGTCGCTCGTCACCTATCAAACGGCGAAATTCAGCGGCATCGATCCGAAAACGGCCGCATTCGTGATCTCGGCGATCTTCATTTTGCCGTTCGTGCTGTTTTCGGCGACGGCGGGGCAGATCGCCGACAAGTACGACAAGGCGCGTCTCACGCGCTTCGTGAAGACCTTCGAGATCGCGCTGATGGCGGTCGGCGCAGCCGGCTTCGTCACGCACAGCGCGCCGCTGCTCTATCTGTGCACGTTCATGATGGGCATGCACTCGACGCTGTTCGGGCCCGTCAAGTATTCGTACCTGCCGCAGCATTTGAACGATCACGAGCTCGTCGGCGGCAACGGACTCGTCGAGATGGGCACGTTCGTCGCGATCCTGATCGGCACAATCGCCGGCGGCGCAGCGGCGGGCATCTCGGGGCGCGGCGAGGTGCTGCTCGCCGTCTGCTGCGTCGGCGTCGCGCTCGTCGGGAGGCTCGCCGCGGCGGGCGTGCCGGTGACGCCCGCGCCGCAGCCGAACCTCTCGATCAACTGGAACCCTTTTTCGGAAACGTGGCGCAACCTGAAGCTCGCGCGCGAGAATCGCACGGTGTTCCTGAGCCTCCTCGGCATTTCGTGGCTGTGGTTCGTCGGCGCGACGTTCCTCACGTCGTTCTTCGGCTTCGCGAAGGACGTGCTGTCGGCGAACCCGGACGTCGTCACCGTGCTGCTCGCGACGTTCTCGTTCGGCATCGGCCTGGGCTCGCTGCTGTGCGAGCGGCTGTCGCGGCGGCGCGTCGAGATCGGGCTCGTGCCGCTCGGCTCGCTCGGCATCAGCGCGTTCGCGATCGAGCTTTATTTCGCGAGCCACGCGCTGCCCGCGCAGACGCATCTGCTGACGGTCGGCGAGTTCCTCGGCCATGCGGCGCACTGGCGGATTCTGGCGGACCTGTTCCTGCTCGCGATGTTCGGCGGCTTCTACAGCGTGCCGCTCTATGCGCTGATCCAGAGCCGCAGCGCGCCGACGCACCGCGCGCGGATCATCGCCGCGAACAACATCCTGAATGCGCTCTTCATGATCGTGTCGGCGCTGATGGCGATGCTGCTCACGAAGGCGGGCGTCAGCATTCCGGGGATCTTCCTCGTGACCGGGCTCCTGAACGTCGTCGTCGCGTCGTACATCTATTCGCTCGTGCCGGAGTTCCTGCTGCGCTTCATCGCGTGGGCGCTCGTGCACACGTTCTACCGGATCCGACTCGTGCACGCGGAGCGGATTCCGGACGACGGCGCCGCGCTCCTCGTCTGCAATCACGTGAGCTATGTCGATGCGCTCGTGCTCGCGGCGGCGAGCCCGCGACCGATCCGCTTCGTGATGGATCACCGGATCTTCAAGACGCGCTTCGCGAACTGGGCGTTCCGCCACGCGAAGGCAATCCCGATCGCGCCGCGCCACGAGGACCCCGCGATGCTCGCGCGCGCGTACGACGCATGCGAGGCCGCGCTGCGCGAAGGCGAGCTCGTCTGCATCTTTCCGGAAGGCAAGCTGACGAAGACGGGCGACATCAACGCGTTCCGCCACGGCGCCACAGAGATCCTGGCGCGTGTGAGCGTGCCTGTCGTGCCGGTGGCGTTGCGCGGGCTGTGGGGCAGCGTGTTCTCGAGGCACGAGGACGCGCGCTGGCCGCGTCCCGTGAAGCGCGGCGTGATGAGCCGTCTCACGCTCGCGGTCGGCGAGCCGATCCCGGCCGCGGCGGCGACGCCCGAGGCGCTGCAGTCCGCCGTGGCCGAGTTGCGCGGCGCGCGGAAGTAAGCGGCGCGCGCGGCGGGCGGCCTTGTCGTGGCGGCCGTCCGTGTTCGAACGCGGCTCGGGCCGGGCGGTGCGTTCCGGTGCTCGCGGTGCCCGCACGGTCGCCCCGCTGTCCGATCGAGAAAGCCCGTTGCATCGCGCGCCGGCCGCTTCCCCGTTTTGCTCCGAAGCGAACCGCTGCAATGGGCGCCATGGCCGATCGTGCGATGCGGCAAGGCGGCGCGCGACATCGGCCGGGCGCGCCATATCGCCGCATCGCCCGAAACGGGCTGGCATAATACCGGCTTCCCCGATTGACTCTTTTTGGACGGCCCTATGTCCGGCAACACCCTCGGCACGCTTTTCACTGTCACGACCTTCGGCGAGTCGCACGGCCCCGCGATCGGCTGCGTGATCGACGGTTGCCCGCCGGGCATGGCGCTCACGGAAGCCGACGTCCAGCTCGAGCTCGACCGCCGCAAGCCCGGCACGTCGCGCCACGTCACGCAGCGTCAGGAGCCCGATCAGGTCGAGATCCTGTCCGGCGTGTTCGAAGGCGTGACGACGGGCGCGCCGATCGCGCTCCTCATCCGCAACACCGACCAGCGCAGCAAGGACTACGGCAACATCGCCGACACATTCCGCCCCGGCCACGCCGACTACACGTACTGGCAGAAGTACGGCGTGCGCGACTATCGCGGCGGCGGCCGGTCGTCGGCGCGGCTGACGGCGCCCGTCGTCGGCGCGGGCGCGATCGCGAAGAAGTGGCTGCGCGAGCGTTTCGGCGTCGAGGTGCGCGGCTACATGAGCGCGCTGGGCGAGATCGAGATTCCGTTCGTCGACTGGTCGCACGTGCGCGAGAATCCGTTCTTCGCGCCGAACGCGGATGTCGTCCCGCAGCTTGAGGACTACATGGACGCGCTGCGCAAGGACGGCGATTCGATCGGCGCGCGGATCAGCGTCGTCGCGTCAGGCGTGCCGGCCGGCTGGGGCGAGCCGCTCTTCGACCGCCTCGATGCGGACATCGCTCACGCGATGATGGGGATCAACGCGGTGAAGGGCGTCGAGATCGGCGCGGGGTTCGCGAGCGTCGCGCAGCGCGGCTCGGTGCACGGCGACGAGCTGACGCCGGAGGGCTTCGTCGGCAATCACGCGGGCGGCGTGCTCGGCGGCATCTCGACGGGGCAGGACGTCACGGTGTCGATCGCGATCAAGCCGACGTCGAGCATCCGCACGCCGCGCCGCTCGATCACGAAAGCGGGCGAGCCGGCCGTCGTCGAGACGTTCGGCCGTCACGATCCGTGCGTCGGGATTCGCGCGACGCCGATCGCCGAATCGATGCTCGCGCTCGTCCTGATCGATCACGCGCTGCGGCATCGCGCACAGTGCGGCGACGTGTCGACCGCGACGCCGAAGATCGCGGCGCGCGCGCCGGGGGCGGAGTGAGCCCGATTTGAATGCGGGGCGTATCCCGCGCCGCTTGCGTGCGGCGCGTGGAAATCGCCGCGTATCGACGAAGTCGGCAAAAGACGAAGTCGAAAAAACGGGCGCCTCGGCGCCCGTTTCGTTTTGTCGCATCCGAGACGATGCGGCCGCCATGCCCGCGCGTCGCGCGGGCGCACGGTCACATGTTCGGATAGTTCGGCCCGCCGCCGCCTTCCGGCGTGACCCACACGATGTTCTGCGTCGGGTCCTTGATGTCGCAGGTCTTGCAATGCACGCAGTTCTGCGCGTTGATCACGAGACGATCGGTGCCGTCGTCGCTCTTCACGAACTCGTAGACGGCGGCCGGGCAGAAGCGCGCTTCCGGCCCCGCGTACGTGCGCAGGTTCACGTTTACCGGCACCGTCGCGTCTTTCAGCGTCAGGTGCGCCGGCTGGTTCTCCTCGTGATTGGTGTTCGAGACGAATACCGAGGACAGCCGGTCGAACGTCAGCTTGCCGTCCGGCTTCGGATAATCGATCGGCTGGCACTGCGACGCGGGCTTCAGCATCTCGTGGTCCGCGTGCTGGTGATGCAGCGTCCACGGCACATTGCCGTTCATCAGCTTCTGCTCGATGCCGACCATCAGCGTGCCGAGGTACAGGCCCTTGCCCATCCATTGCTTGAAGTTGCGCGCGCGATAGAGCTCGGTGTAGAGCCACGATGTCTTGAACGCGTCCGGGTACGCGGTCAGCTCGTCGGCCTGGCGGCCTGCCTGCACCGCGTCGAACGCGGCTTCGGCGGCGAGCATGCCGGTCTTGATCGCCGCGTGGCTGCCCTTGATTCGCGACGCATTCAGGAAGCCCGCATCGTCGCCGACGAGCGCGCCGCCGGGGAACACGGTCTTCGGCAGCGAAAGCAGGCCACCGGCCGTGATCGCGCGCGCGCCGTACGACACGCGCTTGCCGCCTTCGAGGAACGGGCGGATCGCCGGGTGCGTCTTGTAGCGCTGGAACTCCTCGAACGGCGACAGGTACGGGTTCGTGTACGCGAGGCCGACGACGAAGCCGACGACGACCTGGTTGTTGTCCATGTGATACAGGAACGAGCCGCCGTACGTGTCGGACGACAGCGGCCAGCCGGCCGTGTGGATCACGAGGCCCGGCTTGTGCTTGACCGGATCGATCTCCCACAGCTCCTTGATGCCGATGCCGTACGCCTGCGGATCGCTGTTCGCGTTCAGCTTGAACTTGTCCATCAGCTGGCGGCCGAGGTGGCCGCGCGCGCCTTCGCAGAAGAGCGTGTACTTCGCGTGCAGTTCCATGCCGAGCTGGAAGTTCTCGGTCGGCTCGCCGTCCTTGCCGATCCCCATGTTGCCCGTCGCGACGCCCTTGACCGAGCCGTCGTCGTTGTAGAGGATCTCGGCCGCCGGAAAGCCCGGGAAGATCTCGACGCCGAGCGCCTCGGCCTGCTGGCCGAGCCAGCGCGTGACGTTGCCGAGGCTGATCACGTAGTTGCCGTGGTTCTTGAAGTTGTCCGGCAGCGCCCAGTTCGGCACTTGCATCGAACCTTTCTCGGTCAGGAACAGGAAGCGGTCTTCGGTGACTTCGACGGAAAGCGGCGCGCCTTGCGCCTTCCAGTCGGGGAACAGCTCGGTGATCGCGCGCGGGTCCATCACCGCGCCCGACAGGATGTGCGCACCGATCTCCGAGCCCTTTTCGAGCACGCAGACGCCGATTTCCATGCCTTTTCCGGCGGCGAGCTGCTTGAGCCGGATGGCCGCCGACAGGCCCGCAGGGCCGCCGCCGACGATCACGACGTCATATTCCATCGATTCGCGAGGGCCGTATTGCTCGATGAGGCTTGCGGGGGTCATGATCGCTCCTCTAACCATTAGAATGCTTTTATTCGGGACCGTATTGTCGGCGAAATAAAACGCTTGCCGCAACAGCGAGATCCTAGATTAGCACGATCGTTCTATTTTTGGGGTTGGGTCGCACGCGGGAACACTTCATACTGGTGCGGCATGATGTCATCGGGATAAAGAGGAGTCGGCATGGGCCGTTCGATCAATCTGGAAGGCAAGGTCGCGTTCATCACGGGCGCGTCGAGCGGTCTCGGGCAGCGCTTCGCGCAGGTGCTGTCGCAGGCGGGCGCGAAGGTCGTGCTCGCGAGCCGGCGCGTCGAGCGCCTGAAGGAGCTGCGCGCGGAAATCGAGGCGGCGGGCGGCGCCGCGCACGTCGTGTCGCTCGACGTTACCGATTACCAGAGCATCAAGGCGGCTGTCGCGCACGCGGAAACGGAGGCGGGCACGATCGACATCCTCGTCAACAATTCGGGCGTGTCGACGATGCAGAAACTCGTCGACGTGACGCCCGCCGATTTCGAGTACGTGTTCGATACGAACACGCGCGGCGCGTTCTTCGTCGCGCAGGAAGTCGCGAAGCGGATGATGATGCGCGCGGGCAATGGCAATGCAAAGCCGGCGTACCGGATCATCAACATCGCGTCGGTCGCGGGCCTGCGGCCGTTCTCGCAGATCGGCCTGTACGCGATGAGCAAGGCGGCCGTCGTCCATATGACGCGCGCGATGGCGCTCGAATGGGGCCGCCACGGAATCAACGTCAACGCGATCTGCCCCGGTTACATCGACACTGAGATCAATCACTATCTGTGGGATACCGAGCAGGGCCAGAAGCTGCAGTCGACGCTGCCGCGCCGGCGAGTCGGCAAGCCGCAGGATCTCGACGGACTGCTGCTCCTCCTCGCCGCCGACGAATCGCAGTTCATCAACGGCTCGATCGTATCGGCCGACGACGGTCTGGGCCTCGCGTGAGCGGCCGCGCCGATCGGTTTCACCTTGCAGAAAAGAAGAGTGCGATGAGCAATTACACCCCTGTTTTCGAAATCTCGATGCCGATCCGCTGGGGCGACATGGACGCGTTCGGTCACGTGAACAACACGGTCTACTTCCGCTACATGGAAGAGGCGCGCGTCACATGGTTCGGCAAGCTCGGCATCGCGGGCGGCAACGGCGAGGGGCAGGGACCCGTCGTCGTCAACGCGTCGATGGAGTTCCTGAGGCAGCTTCATTATCCGGGTGATGTGATCGCGCGGCTGTCGGCCGCGAAGCCAGGCCGCAGCAGCTTCGACACGGCGTTCGAGCTGACCCGCTCGGACGACCCCGAGCACGTGTACGCGCGCGGCGCCGCGCGCTGCGTGTGGGTCGACTACGCGCTCGGCAAGTCGGCGCCGCTGCCCGATCTGCTGCGCAACACGATCGAAAGCGCGCTGCAGGCGAAGGTTGCTTGAGCGCGGCGGCGCGCTGTCACTCGTTTTCCCGCTTGCTTTCTCGAGGCTTCACCAGCCGGGGCCGACCGGCGCGTAGCCCGGGGTTTGATTGGCTGCCGCCGTAGCGGCAGCGCCGAAATTGGGCCAGGCCGGATAGTACTGTCCTGACACGGCCTGGTAAGTCCCTGCGATCTTGGGTGCTCCTGCCGTTCCGGTCGATCCTGTCGAGGGGGTGATCGTCACCAGGCCGAAATACGGCTCGTAGATGTTTGCGCTGTATGCCGACGACAGCACCATGTCGGAGTAGCAATACGCGTAGACCGGTCCGTATTGGCCGTATGGCTGATTGGCTATCCACGCCATCAGCGCCTTGTACTCGCGGGCCTGATTCGCCTGCGTCAGGTAGGAAGGCGCCATCGTCTGAAAATCTGCGTTCGTGTATTGCTGTGAACTGCCGCCCAGTTGGCCGGTGAAATTGGTGGCGCCGTCCGATGCGGTTGTCGCAACGCCGAATTCCGTGATCACGATGGGTTTCCCTCCATCGCCGTTTGCGCTCATCAGGTCGCGCAGGCTCGTTCCCGTGTAACTGGCAAAGGTCTTGCCGGTGGGGGATGGCCAGCCGTAAGAAGGCGACGAGAAGGTATGCCACATGATGTTGAACGGATTTGAGTAATCCGGGTACACGGAGTTGAGGGTCGTGCTCGGGCACTGATCGCCCGGCGACTGCCAGTCGTCGCTATGACAATGAGGATGGTGAGCGAGCCCGTCGAAATACCCCTGTGCGCCGTTCGCGTACATCACGGCTAGCCAGTCGCGGGGCTCCCATTGCGACGGAACGGGGTATCGGGAATCCACCGAATTCGCGAGACCGGCTACGCCGGTCGACGGAAGCGCACCGGTTCCATTGTTCGGAGACGTGATGCATCCCGAACTGCCGCCCGCATAGACGTATGCTGATGGATTGCCCTGTTTGATCGCCGGATACGCGTTCTTCAGGATCCGGGTGTAGAGCACCGGATCATGAGGGATGAAATTGGGGCCGCAATTCGGTTCGTTCCAGATTTCCCACGCATCGATTTTTCCGCCATAACTATCGCTGCTGTAATGTTTGGCGGCTGCCCGGGCAAAGTTGGTGTACGACGTGAGGTTCGGCGCGCATAGCGCGTAGGCGCCGTTATTCGACTGCCGGTAGCTGCTCGGACATTGCGAACTGACTGCCCATCGCGGCGTCAATATGATCACGCCGAGAATTCGCATTCCATAATTTCTGGCTGCCCGAACGATGAGGTCCGTCGTGCCCCAGGTCAGGCCGCTGCTGATGCCGGGATTGGGATCGCTGGTGAAGATCCATGTCGACGCTGGCTGGATCTGCGACCAATCGAGATGAATGCGCACCCATCGCACGTTCATTGCGGCAACACCCGCCATATAGTTATTGATCGCTTGCGCCGGATTTTTGGGATTCTGATTGATAATGTCGAGGATTTCGCCGCCCAGGTCGATGCCCGTTACCGGGGTATTGGTTTGAGAAAATGCGGAATGGCATCCGATCATATTCATGATAAAAATGACGAACATATATCTTGCTCTCGCGATAATCATAAATTCACCTGGCCCTTTGGGTTGGCGTAGTTAATTTGAGATTTGGATGATCCGATCGATGCGAGAGTCCGTCGCGGCGTTTTGCTGAGGCAAGGCAGCCCCCTCGGGAGATCGCCCGGCCGCTCGATTATTCAGCTCCCTGCGGCATCCGTCGTAGTGCGCTGGCGACTCTGCAGTCGGCAGCATGAAATTGTCGCGTCCTGGTGTCGATCGAAGGTGCTGCGAAGCAGGATCGACCGAGGATCCAATTCGACCAAGACGATATGAAGCGTCCGGCCGAGAGGCCGACATTTTCGCTATCTATATAAGCTTTATTGAATTGGTAAATGCGAATACGTTGCTTCCCGTGTGATATTTCAGATTGCTTGATCTAATCCGGAATGTGTTTCACAAGGTTAAATAATTTTTTCGAAAAAGTGTAGAGTCGAAATTCGATCTAATCGGTATCGGGGAATGAAATTATTGAGTTTTGGGCGGCAATGGATCGGCTCAGGCCGCGGCAAGAACTCGGTTCCTCGACGTTCTTGATTCCCCGGCAGCCGGCATGGGCTGGACGCGGTCATTCGTGCGCGCTCGTCCGCCTGCCCGGGCGGGCGGCTTCCCGAGTCTTCACTGCCCGAGCCCCGAGTCTTCACTGCCCGAGCAGGCGTTGCACCAGCTCGGCCGTATTTCCCGTCCCGTATTTGCGCATCAGCCGCGCGCGGTAGATGTCGACCGTGCGCGAGCTGATGTCGAGCACGCGGCCGATCTGCTTGCTCGTCTTGCCGGTCGCGAGCTGCGCGGCGATCTCGCGCTCGCGCGGCGTCAATTCGACCGCGACGCGCCGCGTCGCGCTCAAGTCCTCGAACGTCCACACGCCCGCGGCGAGCGGCGCCGTGCGGTCGAGCGCGCGGCCCGTCACGTGGCACCAGAACAGCTCGCCGCTCGCGCGCTTCATGATGCGGTCGTCCGCGTAGCTGCCGTGCGCGATCATCACGGGCGAGATCCGCTCACCGATCCGCTCGAATTCGTCGGACGACGGGTAGAGCACCTCGAACGACCGGCCGATCAGGTCGGCGCGCGCGCAGCGGAAGATCGCGGCGAGCTCGTCGTTGCAATCCTCGATGACGCGGTCGCGCGACAGCACGAGGCCGATCGGCGCGAGATGGAAGGCGGTCTGGTAGTCGATGGCGGGCATGTACGCTGACGGACAGTGATCGGGCGCCGCGCGCGTGGCGGCGAATGCTTATGTAATTTTGCGTATTGTGCCGCATCCGGTGCGCATCGTACCCTTTCACACATGTCGCGGCCCATGCCGCGACCGGATAAAAGAAGAAAACGCATCGTCGCGGCAGCATTCGCCGCGCGTGCTTAGAATGGTGCGACGGGTCCGTCGCGCGCGCGAGCCGCGCGGACCGTCGAGCTGGTTTCCATAGAGGAAGGGACATACAGATGAACAAAGTCTACCCAAGCGCGGCTGCCGCGCTCGAGGGCGTCGTCCATGACGGACAGACCTTCGCGGTCGGCGGCTTCGGCCTGTGCGGCATCCCGGAAGCGCTCATCGCCGCGCTGCGCGACTCGGGCGTGAAAGGCATCACCTGCATCAGCAACAATGCGGGCGTCGACGGCTTCGGCCTCGGACTTCTGCTCGACACCCGGCAAATCAAGAAGATGATTTCGTCGTACGTCGGCGAGAACAAGGAATTCGAGCGCCAGTATCTGTCGGGCGAACTCGAACTCGAGTTCACGCCGCAAGGCACGCTCGCCGAGAAGCTGCGCGCGGGCGGCGCGGGCATCCCGGCGTTCTTCACGCAGACGGGCTACGGCACTGTGATCGCGCAAGGCAAGGAGACGCGCGAGTTCGACGGCAAGCGTTACGTGCTCGAGCCTTCGCTCACGGCCGACGTCGCGCTCGTGAAGGCGTGGAAGGCCGACAAGTCCGGTAATCTGATCTACCGCCGCACCGCGCGCAACTTCAATCCGATGTGTGCGATGGCGGGCCGGATCACGGTCGCCGAAGTCGAGGAGATCGTCGAGAACGGCGAGCTCGATCCGGATCAGGTCCACACGCCCGGCATTTTCGTGCAGCGGCTCGTGCTCAACGCGACGCCGGAAAAACGCATCGAACAACGCGTCGTGCGCGCGAAAGGAGACTGAGATGGCTTGGAATCGTGACCAGATGGCCGCGCGCGCGGCGAAGGAATTGCAGGACGGCTTCTACGTGAACCTCGGCATCGGGCTGCCGACGCTCGTCGCGAACCACGTGCCGGCGGGCGTCGAAGTGTGGCTGCAGTCGGAGAACGGCCTGCTCGGGATCGGCCCGTCGCCGACCGAGGACGAAGTCGATGCCGATCTCATCAACGCCGGCAAGCAGACCGTGACGACGCTGCCGGGCTCGTCGATCTTCTCGTCGGCCGATTCGTTCGCGATGATCCGGGGCGGCCACATCAACCTTGCGATCCTCGGCGCGATGCAGGTCAGCAAGAACGGCGACCTCGCGAACTGGATGATTCCCGGCAAGATGATCAAGGGGATGGGCGGCGCGATGGACCTCGTCGCTGGCGTGAAGCGCGTCGTCGTGCTGATGGAGCACGTCGCGAAGGGCGACCAGCACAAGATCCTCGAGGAATGCACGCTGCCGCTGACGGGCGTCGGGGTCGTCGACCTGATCATCACGGATCTCGGCGTGATCGAAGTGACGCCGGGCGGGCTCAAGGTGCTCGAGCTTGCCGACGGCGTGAGCGTCGACGAGATCATGGCGAAGACAGGCGCGCCGCTCGATGTGAGCGCGGTTGCGTGACGTTGCGGTTTCGGCGCGGCGCGGCACGGTGCTTGCGTGCGCCGCGCCGTCGCCCGGCGGTGCGGCTGCAACGGCGGGATGAAAGCGCCCCGTGTCGGGAAGACACGGGGCGCTTTTGTTTTCGCGTTTCGATTGGCGGCGGTGGGCGCTCGGCTGCGCATCGAGCGGTGCGTGTCGATGCGCGGTGCGGAGCGTCTCGGATCGGTCGCCCGCTTCGGCGTGGCCTTCGATGCGCTCGGGAGACGGCACGCAGCCCGTCGCGATCACGAGATGGTCGTAGCCTTAGCGCTTGCCGCTCTTCGTGTGCACGTGCTGCGTCGCGAGTCGAAATGCGTCGCGCGATCGACGGCGAACGTGATCTCGGGACGCAGCAGCACGCGCTCGGCGCGCGTCGGCGTCAGCTCGTTGCGAAAGCATGCGCCCAACGCGACATACATGAACGCCGGCTTGTAGTCGTGGTCCGGCGAATCGGACAGCAGCGTGATCCGCACTTCGTTGCGGATGACTTCGTCGAACAGTATCGACGCGGGCTGATTGGCGAGCATCGTGCCGCCGAGCCCGCAACCGGCGATCAGAATCTGCGTGGACATCGTGCGCCTCCTTCTGTCGGACGGATGATGCGTCGCTGGACATCGGCGCGACAGCCGGCTGAAACGAATCGCGAGTGCGTGAATGGGCGATATTGTTTTTTTGGGGGCAGAGCGCATGAAATGAATCGGGCGAAGTCGATGACACGACGGCGTTTTCGCGCGTGAAGCGCGAGCGGGCGGCGATGGCCGGGCCTGCCGCGGGCCGCGCCGCAGCGGTTCGTGGGGGGCGTGCGACACGTTGCAGCAGTTGCCGGTTCCTCCATGCGAGGCATCGATTCGTCGATAAGGCGTCGGCGATCGATTTGATCAATTTGATCATTCAGTTCGACTTTCCTGAAATTCGATTCTTGGGACAGATTCTTGAAATGAAGCGACGGGATATTTCTTCTCGGGCATGCGGCGCGCGAGTCGCGGCGCGTCGCGTCACGAGCCGTTCGGCCGACCGGCCGCGCGCGGCGAAGCGGTTTACAATCGGCCCATGTGTTCGGCGGCCCGTCGCCATCAGGGCGCCGAGCGTTCGACCGTGCCGATCGTTCATCAGGATGCGCCGATGTCATCGAACCTTGTCACTTCCGTCTCACCGCGCGAGCGTCGCGTGCAATGCGCGCATCCCACGGGCCTGCACCACGTCGCGTACACCGAGTGGGGCGATCCCGCGAATCCGCGCGTGCTCGTCTGCGTGCACGGCCTCACGCGCTCGGGGCGCGATTTCGATCGCCTCGCGGCGGCGCTGTCCGATGTCTATCGCGTCGTCTGTCCCGACGTGGCCGGGCGCGGCCGGTCGGACTGGCTCGCGGATCCGAGGCTCTACGGCGTGCCGCAATACGTCGCCGACATCGTGACGCTGATCGCGCGTCTCGATGTCGAGCGCGTCGATTGGTTCGGCACGTCGATGGGCGGCCTGATCGGCCTTGCGCTCGGCGGATTGCCGGGTGCGCCGATCGGCAAGATGATCGTCAACGACATCGGTCCGCACATCGAGCCCGCCGCGCTCGAGCGCATCGGCGAATACACGGGGCTCGACAAGCGCTTCGCGACCGAGCAGGAGGGCGTCGATTACCTGGCGTCGCTGTCGCTGCCTTTCGGCCCGCTCACGCCCGACGAGTGGCGCGCGCTGAACCGGCCGCTTCTCGTGCAGGATCCGGACGGCTCATGGCGCGCGCGCTACGACCCGCGCATCGCGGTGCCGTTCAAGGCGGCGACGCCGGAAGCGAATGCGCAGGGCGAGGCATGGCTATGGCATTCGCTCGAGGCGTTCGCGGGGCCGCTTCTCGTCGTGCGCGGCGCGCAGTCGGATCTGCTGTCGCGCGACACGGTCGATGCGATGAAGGCGCGCGGCCGCGCGGTGTCGAGCGTCGAGATTGCGGAAGCCGGCCACGCGCCCGCGTTCGTGAGCGCCGATCAGATCACGATCGCTCGCCAATTTTTCGTCGGGGACACGCCGCACGCGTCATAATATGCGGTTCGGCGTTGCCCGCCCGCGGGTTTGCCGCGACGTCCACCGATCAACCATTCAACCGGGAATTCTCATGGCAGTTACTCGTCACCACGTCGGCCCCCGTCTTTCCGAAATCGCGATCCACAACGGCACCGTCTACCTCGCGGGCCAGATCGCCGAGGACACGGCGCAGGACATCAAGGGCCAGACGCGCGAAGTGCTCGGCCACATCGACCGCCTGCTCGGCGAGGCGAATAGCGACAAATCGAATCTGCTGTCGGTGCAGATCTTCATCTCCGACATGGCGAACTTCCCGGGCATGAACGAAGTGTGGGACGCATGGGTCGCACCGGGCGCGACGCCGCCGCGCGCGACCGTCGAGGCGAAGCTAGCAAACCCCGCTTGCCTCGTCGAAGTGGTGATCGTCGCCGCGCAGCGCAGCTGAGCCGGAGCGCGACACGTTTTTTCCAGCCACACGCAATACCCGACGATGACAGCTGATTCTGCTTCCACCGCCACCGCTGCGGCGCCGTCGATCGACGACGTGCTCGCGTTCGTGCGCGAGCATGCAGGCGACGCGCGCCTGTCGTCGGGCGAACTGCTCTCGGATCACGCAGCCGGCACGTCGACGATCATGCAGCGGCTGAACGTCGATCCGCCCGCAGTGCAGGCAGCCGCGCTCTTCGCGCTCGCGCCGTATCTGAGCGATCCCGAAAAGCAGATCGCCGAGCGCTTTGGCGACGAGGTTGCGCGTCTCGTCACCGACGTGCGCAAACTGCTGCGTCTCGGTACCATGAGCCTGCGCGCCGCTCAGAGCGCGCCCGTCGAAGCGGGCCGCGATGCGCAGGCCGAGCGGCGCGCGCAGATCGAGGCGCTGCGCAAGATGCTGCTCGCCTTCGCGCAGGACATCCGTGTCGTGCTGATCAGGCTCGCGTCGCGGCTGCAGTCGCTGCGCTACTACGCGGCCGCGAAAATCGAGCCGACGCCCGATGCCGCACGCGAGACGCTCGAGATCTACGCGCCGCTCGCGAACCGGCTCGGCATCTGGCAGCTGAAGTGGGAGCTCGAGGATCTCGCGTTCCGCTTCGAGGATCCCGTCACGTACAAGCGTATCGCGAAGCTGCTCGACGAGAAACGCGTCGAGCGCGAGGCGTACGTGGCGGAGGCGATCGAGCGGCTGCAGCACGAGCTCGCGGCCGCGCACATCCAGGCCGAGGTGAGCGGCCGTCCGAAGCACATATACAGCATCTGGCGCAAGATGCGCGGCAAGGAGCTCGACTTCTCCGAGCTCTACGACGTGCGCGCGTTTCGCGTGATCGTTCCGGACATCAAGGATTGCTACACGGTGCTCGGCATCGTTCACCACCTGTGGCAGCCGGTGCCGAAGGAATTCGACGACTACATCTCGCGGCCGAAGCCGAACGGCTACAAATCGCTGCACACGGTCGTGATCGGCGACGATGGCCGCGCGTTCGAAGTGCAGATCCGCACGCAGGAAATGCACCGCTTCGCCGAATACGGCGTCGCCGCGCACTGGCGCTACAAGGAAGCGGGCGCGCGCGGCTACGGCGGCCAGTTCTCGGCAAGCGAGAAGTACGACGAGAAGATCGCTTGGCTGCGCCAGCTCCTCGCGTGGAAGGACGAGGTCGCGGACAGCGGCGGCGGCGACGGCGCGAGCGGCCGCGAAGCATGGGCGCAGTTGCGCGAGACGACGCTCGACGACGACCACATCTACGTGCTGACGCCACAGGCGCGCGTGATTGCGTTGCCGCAGGGCGCGACGCCAGTCGATTTTGCGTACCACCTGCACAGCGAGCTCGGCCATCGGTGCCGCGGCGCGCGCGTCGACGGCGCGATGGTGCCGCTCAACACGCCGCTTGCGAACGGCCAGACGGTCGAGATCGTCGCGGTGAAGGAGGGCGGCCCGTCGCGCGACTGGCTCAATCCGCAGCTCGGCTATCTGCATAGTTCGCGTGCGCGCCAGAAGGTGCGCGCATGGTTCAACGCGGTCGATCAGCAGGAGACTGTCGCGCACGGCCGCGCGCTCGTCGAGAAGACGCTGCAGCGGGAAGGCAGGACGTCGGTCAATCTCGAGCACCTCGCGGCGAAGCTCGGCTTCAAGTCGCCCGACGAGCTGTTCGCGGCCGTCGGCAAGGAAGAATTCAGCCTGCGCAACGTCGAGCAGGCGCTTTCCGACGCGCCCGCGCCGGAACCCGAGCCGGAAGCGCCCGCGAACTTCGAGAAGCGCGCGAGCGGGGCGAACGTCGCGCACGGCGCGTCGACGGGCGTGCTCGTCGTCGGCGTCGACGCGCTTCTCACGCAGCTCGCGCGCTGCTGCCGCCCGGCGCCGCCCGATCCGATCAGCGGCTTCGTCACGCGTGGCAAGGGAATGTCGATCCACCGCAGCGATTGCCCGACGTTTCGCCGGATGGCCGAGCGCGCACCCGAGCGCGTGCTGCAGACGACCTGGTCCGCCGACGTGCTGGGTGGGCGCGGCGCGTCCGTCTATCCGGTCGACCTGTTGATCGAGGCGACCGACCGGCAGGGGTTGTTGCGCGACATCTCCGAAGTGTTCGCGCGCGAGAAGATGAACGTGATCGGCGTGAAGACACAGAGCCGCCGCGATGCGGCGTTCATGCAGTTCACGGTCGAGGTGTCGAGCGCGTCGCAGGTGCAGCGCGCGTGCACGCTGCTCGGTGAGGTCCACGGCGTCGTTCGGGCGGCCCGCAAGGCGTGAGCGCCGCCCGCCTCCTGAAGGCGACCTGTGCCGCTCGGTAACGGGTGCGAACTTTGTCGAACAAAATGCACGAAAACACTGTCGCGGACAAATAGAAATGTCCGGTTTTGTAGCAAATGAAATGTCCGCATGTTGGCGGGGGCGGCAAGCCGGC
>NZ_LOWC01000174.1:0-1483 GCF_001522845.1 Burkholderia sp. BDU5
GTCGAACCTGAACAATCCTGGACGGCTTATACGGAAAGGCGGTGAGGCCGAAACGGTGTTGTTGGATTTGCAGGAAGCAGGCATATTGACGCGTGAATCCTGCAAATCCTGACGAGGTGTGGATGGGTCCGAAGTTGCCGGTGACAGAGGGAGATTTCTTCCGCCAACCGCTGCGCGAGCAGATCAATCTGAAGCATCCGTTGATTCGCCTGGCCGATCTGATCGACTGGGCTCGGTTGAGCACGACGATGAGTGCGAGTTTCGCATCGTCTCGTGGCCGACCGGCAACGTCGCCGCGTTTGATCGCAGGGCTGCTGTACTTGCAGCACGCGTTCGACCTGTCGGATGAAGAGGTCGTCTGGCAATGGCTGGAGAACCCGTACTGGCAAGTGTTCACCGGCGAGACGTACTTGCAGACGAAACCGCCGATCGATCCGTCGAGCCTGACGCGCTGGCGTAAGCGCCTGGGCGAAGCCGGCGTTGAAGAACTGTTGGCTGAGACGATCGAAGCGGCCAAACGCGCAAAGGTCATCAAGACGACGAGCCTGAAGCGGGTGATTGTCGATACGACGGTGATGGAAAAGGCGATTGCGCATCCCACCGATTCGCGCCTGCTCGAACGTTGCCGGGAACATCTGGTGAAGGCCGCCGCCCAGCACGGGCTGAAGCTGCGGCAGAACTACAACCGCGAAGCGCCGCGTCTGGCGGGCCAGATCGGGCGCTATGCACATGCGAAGCAGTACAAGCGGATGAAGAAGGCGCTGCGCACTTTGCGTTCACGAGTGGGGCGCGTGATGCGTGACGTGGAGCGGCAACTGGAAGGCGTTGTTCAGCAAAGTCGCGCGGAGTTGGAAGACTTGATCAGCCGCACGAAGCGGATTCTCACGCAGAAGCAGAAGGACAAAAACAAGCTGTATGCGCTGCACGCGCCGGAAGTGGAGTGCCTGGCGAAAGGCAAAGCGCGCAAGCCGTACGAATTTGGCGTGAAGGTGTCGATCACCACGACGCACAAGGAAGGTCTGGTAGTCGGAGCTCGTTCAATGCCGGGCAATCCATACGACGGGCACACGTTGGCCGAAGCGTTGGAACAAGCGGCGATCCTGAGCGATGTGCAGCCGGAGATCGCCGTCGTCGACCGCGGCTACAAGGGCGTCGCCGTCGATGGTGTGAAGGTCTATCACCCAGGTTTGCGACGCGGTATCACACGCGGCCTGCGAGCAATGATCCGGCGTCGCAGCGCAATCGAACCGGCCATCGGGCACATGAAGGCCGACGGCAAGCTCGATCGAAATTGGCTCAAGGGTTCGTTGGGCGATGCGATTCATGCGGTGCTGTGCGGCGCTGGCCACAACCTGCGGATGATCCTGCGCAACCTGCGGCTTTTTTACGCCCTGATTCTCGTCGCTTTGCTCAGCTTCCGAGCCGCTGCGCCGTCGGCGGCGTAGCTTCATCTGCGCGACAAAACGAATTGTTCAGGGCCGAC